>PDSI01000188.1 GCA_002748415.1 Micrococcales bacterium
AATGGCACGTCAAGCGCGCCCACCACGCCCAATGGCCCCGCCCCGGCGACACCACCACCTACACCATCCACACCACTAACTGAACGGTATTGGGGTTAGAACAACACCGTCGCGAACGAGCCGACCTTACGGAACCCCACCCGCCGGTAGGCGGCCAGCGCACGGGTGTTGAACGAGTTCACGTACAGGCTGGCGCTGGGAATCCCCAGCCGGTAGCAGTACTCGACCACACTGGCCATCCCCGGGGCCGACAACCCCTGGCCCCGGTACCGCGGATCCACCCATACCCCCTGGATCTGGACCGTCTGGCGGGTGACCGCCCCCAGGTCGGCCTTGAACAGCACCGACCGGTGCGGCGCGCCGGTGAACCTTGCCAGCGTATGCCCGCGTCCCAGCAGCTCCCGCACCCGTTGCCGGTAGGTGCCACCACCGTCCGGCCCGAGCGGGGAGTATCCCACCTCCTCGGTGAACATGGACACCGAGGCGGGCAGCAGCAGCGCCTCATCGGCCAGCGTGGCCGCCGACACCAGCGGGTCCGGTGCCACCAGCGGCGGGCCCTCGATCATCATCAGTGGCTGGTCCGCGCGGATCTCCCGGGGCGGGCCCCATGCGGCGCCCAGGTTCTCCCACAGTGCCTTGACCTGGTACGCGGGCCCGACGATCGAGGACGAGCGGCGAGGCCCTTTGGCTGCTTCCTCGGCCAGCAGCGGGGCGGTGTAGTCGCTGACCTGCACCGGAATGGTGTTGGATCCCAGCCAGCACGCCGAGATCAGTTCACCGGAATCGAAATAGCCGATGACGCGCCCGCCGAGCCCGCCGAGCCGCCACCTGGCGTACTGCAACCGGCTGGTCAAGAAGACACTGGAGACCGGGTCCCGCTGGCACAGCTGTCGCAGACCGGTTTCGTCACCGGCCTTCAGCGTTCGCACCCCGGAACGTAGCACTCAACCATCCTCACGCAAGCCCACGCGCGGCTATCGACACATCGGCAGCCTGCCTCAGCCGACCGACACGACCGGTTCACCGGACTCGGCATCCATGTCGGCGGCGATGCGGTTCGCCTCCTCGATGAGCGTGGCCACGATCTGGTCCTCGGGCACGGTCTTGATGACCTTGCCCTTGACGAAGATCTGGCCTTTGCCGTTGCCGGAAGCGACCCCGAGGTCGGCCTCGCGAGCCTCGCCCGGCCCGTTGACCACGCACCCCATCACCGCCACCCGCAACGGCACACTCATGCCCTGCAGGCCGGCGGTGACGTCCTCGGCCAGGGTGTACACGTCCACCTGGGCCCGCCCGCAGGAGGGGCAGGAGACGATCTCCAGTTTGCGTGGGCGCAGGCTGAGCGACTGCAGAATCTGGATTCCGACCTTGACCTCCTCGGCGGGCGGCGCGGACAACGACACCCGGATGGTGTCGCCGATGCCCTGGGACAGCAGCACCCCGAAGGCGGTAGCCGACTTGATGGTGCCCTGGAACGCCGGGCCGGCCTCGGTGACGCCCAGGTGCAACGGCCAGTCGCCACGTTCGGCCAGCTGCTGGTAGGCCTGCACCATCACCACCGGGTCGTGGTGCTTGACCGAGATCTTGAAATCGTGGAAGTCGTGCTCCTCGAACAGGCTGGCCTCCCACACAGCGGATTCCACCAGCGCCTCCGGCGTAGGTTTCCCGTACTTCTCCAGCAGCCGCTTGTCCAGCGACCCGGCGTTCACCCCGATCCGGATGGAAACCCCCGCGGCCTTGGCCGCCTCGGCGATCCGTTTGACCTGGTCGTCGAACTTGCGGATGTTGCCGGGGTTGACCCGCACCGCCGCACAACCGGCGTCGATCGCGGCGAACACGTACCGGGGCTGGAAGTGGATGTCGGCGATCACCGGGATCTGTGACTTCTTCGCGATGATGGGCAGCACGTCGGCGTCGTCCTGGCTCGGACAGGCGACCCGGACGATGTCGCAGCCGGAGGCGGTCAGCTCGGCGATCTGCTGCAACGTGCCGTTGATGTCGGTGGTCGTGGTGGTGGTCATCGACTGGACGCTGACCGGCGCACCACCGCCGACCTCGACCGGCCCGACCTTGATCCTGCGGGACGGCCGCCGGGGCGCAAGCACCGGTGGCGGCACGGCCGGCATTCCGAGGGTGACAGGAACGGGCGCGGCAGGAGACGTCGGCATGCCACAAGTATGAACGCCTCGGCAGGCTGACATCACATCGACGGGGCCACAGCACGAGCCCGGATCATGGCTGAGCCCAGCACATTGCTGGCATTCCTGCGGTTCCCGCGACTCCGCAACTCCGGCGGCCCAGCCTCGCCCAAACCGGCCACACGGCACCCGCGGCCATTGCCCGGCCCCGCCGGGTATCCACCCGCATCCCCACATCGACCCCTATGGCGCCGTGCAGCGACGTATGGCGCCGGCGCGCCGCTACCCCACGTACCCCAACGGCGCCACAGGGTCCGTCATGACCGGCTCAGCACCCTTCCGGGTACCCGGGAATACCCGGCGCACCCAGGAACCGACCCCGTCGGCCTCCACAGCACTCATCCCGCCCCCGGGGCCCGCAGCCCTGGCAACTCCCCGGCCACGCAGGCAGGCGCCAACCCCGCACCCGATCCGGGCTAGGGTGACTGCTCGTGAAACCGTTCCTTTTGCTGGCCACCCGGGCCGAGGATGCGCCTGCCGACGACGAATACCGGGCGATGCTGCAGTACTCCGGCCTGGCGCCGACCGACCTGGTCCGGCACCGGCTGGAGCGCGACCCGCTACCGCGCATGGACCTGGATGCGTGGTCCGGCATCATCCTGGCCGGTGGGCCGTTCAACGCCTCGGACCCGCCGGCCAGCAAGTCCGCCGCGCAGCTGCGGGTGGAGTCGGAGCTGCACGGTTTGCTGAACCAGGTGGTGCCGGCGGACTTCCCGATGCTGGGCGCCTGCTACGGCATCGGAACCATCGGTACGCATCAGGGTGGCCTGGTGGACACCACCTACAGCGAACCGGTCAGCTGCGTGCAGATCACGCTGACCGAGCACGGGCGGGCCGACCCGTTGTTCGACGGCGTGCCCAGCACCTTCGGCGCTTTCGTCGGGCACAAGGAGGCGATCAGCAGGCTACCGGACAACGCCGTGCACCTGGCAGGCTCCGCCGAGTGCCCGGTGCAGGCGTTCAAGGTGGGCCAGAACGTGTACGCCACTCAGTTCCACCCGGAGTTGGATTCCCGGGGCATCGACGTGCGGGTGGATGCCTATCAGCATCACGGGTACTTCCACCCGCGGGAAGTGGCCGGGCTGAAGGCGATGGGCCGGGCAGCCAGCATCCCCTACGCGGGCCGGATGCTGGAGGCTTTCGCGCGCCGCTACGCGCAGGACTGAGGACCGACAGTTGCCGGGTCGCGCCCACCGGAAGGGCCCCGGCCCGGCGGACTCAGGACGGCAACTTGATCGGCTTGACGATGTCCGCGTACAGCAGCAGCACCGACATGAGGATCATCAGGCCGGCAGCCACGTAGATCAGCGGCAGCGCCCTGGACACATCGACCGCGCCGGGGTCGGGGGCACCGCGCAGTCTGGCCACCTGTTTGCGGACGCCCTCCCACAGTGCGCCGGCCACGTGCCCGCCGTCCAGCGGCAGCAGCGGGATCAGGTTGAACACGAACAGGGCCATGTTCAGCGAACCCATGATCCCGGCCAGCATGGCGATCTTGTCCGTGCCGGCGATCTGGTCGTGAGCGCCGATCCCACCGGCCAGCCGGCCCACCCCGACCAGCCCGACCGGGCCGTTCGGGTCACGCTCGGCGCTGCCGAACGCTGCCTCGGTGACGTCGACCATCCGCTGCGGCAGGTGCAGCACGAGGTTTCCGGTGGCCTTGAAGGCGTCCCAGACCACCGCGGGCACGCTGGCGATCCCCACCTGCACCTGCTCGAGTTCCGGGGCCACCCCGATGAAGCCGGCCTCGACGGTGACCACCTCGCCGTCGGCGTCGGTGACCGGGTCGCCGTTGCCGTCCAGCTGGGGCACCTGGTTGCGCATCGGCTTGATGTCCAGGTTCACCCGTTTCCCGTCGCGCAGCACCACGATGTCGGTGACCTCGTCGGCCCGGGGCCGCACCTCCTCACGGATCTGGTCCCATTCGGAGATCGGCCGCCCGGCGATCGACACCAATTCGTCGCCGGTTTCGACACCCGCCTGCAACGCCGGGGTGGGCGGCTCGTCGGGCTGGCAGGGAATGCTGCCACGGGAGACGTCGGTGCGCACACACTCCTGCACGACCAGCGTGGTCGTCGGCGCGCCCTGAACGCCGTGCGTCATGGCCAGCCCACCCAGGAACAGCGTGGCCAGCAGCAGGTTCATCGTCGGCCCGCCGAGCATGACGATGACCTTCTTGGGCACGCTCAGCTTGTAGAAGACCCGGTCCTCGTCCTGTGGGGCGATCACCTCGAGCGGGGCGTGCCGGGCGTCTTCCGCCATCGTCTGGTAGGCACCGGTGGAGGACTCTCGCAGGTGGTGCTCGTCCTCGTTTCCGCGCGGGGGGAACATGCCGATCATCCGCACGTACCCGCCCAGCGGAATCCACTTGAACCCGTACTCGGTCTCCCCGCGCCGCCAAGAGGCGACCGTCGAACCGAACCCGATCATGTACTGGGTCACCTTGACCCCGAACAACTTGGCCGGAAGCAGGTGCCCAACCTCGTGCAACGCGATCGACGCGACGATCCCGACGACGATCAGGCCCACCGCCAGCGCACCGAGCGCAAATTCCGTCACAGGTAGGTCCTTCCCTGAGGTCTTCAGGTGCGCACCGGCGAGGTGCCGCCGATGAAGGTGGCGGCGCACTGCCCGGCCCAGTCCTGAGCGGTCAGCACGTCGTCCACGACCATGTCATTATCACGCACATCCGACCGCGGGTCCGCCGACCACGCGTCGACAACCCGCTCGAGGGTATCGACGATCTGCACGAACCCAAGGTTCCCGCCGAAGAACGCGTGCACGCAGGTCTCGTTGGCCGCGTTGAACACCGCAGGGAAGGTGCCGCCGCGCCGGCCGGCCGCACGGGCAAGCCGCACGGCGGGAAACGCGTCGTCGTCCAGGGGGAAGAACTCCCAGGTGGCGGCTGTAGTCCAGTCGCACGGCGAGGCCGGGCCGGGCACCCGGTCCGGCCAGCCCAGGCCGAGCGCGATCGGCAACCGCATGTCCGGTGGCGAGGCTTGCGCCAGCGTCGACCCGTCGAGGAACTCCACCATCGAGTGCACCACCGACTGGGGGTGTACCACCACGTCGATGCGGTCCAGGCCGACGCCGAACAGCAGGTGCGCCTCCAGGACCTCCAGTGCCTTGTTCACCATCGTGGCCGAGTTGGTCGTCACCACCGGGCCCATCGACCAGGTGGGGTGCGCCAGCGCCTGCTGTGGTGTGACATCGGCCAGCTGGGCCCGGGTCCAGCCGCGGAACGGGCCCCCGGATGCGGTCAGCACCAGCCGGGCGACCTCGTCGCCGGTACCGCCGCGCAGGCACTGCGCCAACGCGGAGTGTTCGCTGTCCACCGGGACCACCCGGTCGGTGGCCCCCGGCCCGGTCCCGCCGGCAGCCCAGGCCGCCCGTTGCACCAGCGGCCCGCCGGCGATCAGCGACTCCTTGTTGGCCAGGGCCAGCACCGCGCCGGAACCCAGCGCCGCCAAGGTGGGACGCAGCCCGGCCGAGCCGGTCATCCCGTTCACGACCCGGTCGCACGGCATCCCGGCGGCCTCCTCGACGGCGTGCGGCCCGCCGATGACGCGGACCGGCCGCCTGGCCCGCCGGTGCACGCCGGCTGGCCCCCCCGGTCCGGCCAGCTGGGCGATCGCGGCGCGCACGTCCTCGACGACCCGTTCGTCGGCCACCGCGACCACCTGGGCGCCGGTGTGCACCGCCTGGCGGGCCAGCAATTCCACGTTGCCGCCCCCGGCGGCGAGCGCGGTGACCTGGAACCGGTCGCGATTGTGGCCGATCACCTCGAGGGCCTGGGTGCCGATGGATCCGGTAGAACCCAGCAGGACGATGCGCGTTGGGGGCATGCCCCCAGTCTGCCGTGGGCGGGTGGGCGCGACAGCACGCGTGACCGTTACCGCACCGGTGACCGCTACAGAACTTGCCGGTAGCCCTCGCGGCGCCGTTCGGCCGCCTTCAGGTCCACCACCTGATTGCGGTAGCGGGTGAGGCCCCGGTCACCGGCCAAGGCGGTGATGGCCTCGGCGGACATCGGCCGGCCGAACAGATTGCCCTGCAGGTGATCGCATCTCATCACCCGCAGCTCACCCGCCACCGCCTCGTTCTCCACCCCTTCGGCCACCACGGTGAGTCCGAGCGCGTGTGCCAGCTTGATCGTCGAGCGCACCAGGATGGCGTCGGCGCTGACCCGGTCGACGGTGGACACGAACGAGCGGTCCAGCTTCAGTTCGTCGACGTCCACCGCCTGCAGTACCGACAACGAGGAGTAGCCGGTGCCGAAGTCGTCCATCGACAACCGCACACCGACCTGGCGCAGCTGGTCCAGCACCACCGTGGCCCGGTTGGCGTCATTGACGACGCTGGACTCGGTGACCTCGAGCGTGAGGCGATCGGCCGGTACCTGGTGGCGGCCGAGCAGTTCGGCCACCAGCTCGGGCAGGGCGCCGTCGGAGACCAGCCGGGGGGAGATGTTGACCGAGACCTGTAGGTCCAGCCCGCAGTCCAGCCACTGGCGGGTGGTCTGCAGAGCTTGGTTCAGCACCAGTCGGGTGAGCCCGCCGATCAGCCCGCTGTTCTCGGCCAGTGGGATGAAGTCGGCTGGGCTGACCGGGCCGCGCACCGGATGCCGCCATCGGCACAACGCCTCCGCACCCAGCAACTTGCCGGTGCCACCCTCGATCAGTGGCTGGTACTGCACCCGCAACTCGCCGGCCGCGATCGCGTCCCGCAGATCCGGCAGCAGCGACAGCCGGCGGGCCGCCGCGGTGCACGCCTGCTGGCTGTACACCCCGACGCTGGCGCGTTCCCGCTTGGCCTCGTACAAGGCGATGTCGGCTCGCTTGACCAATTCGTTCACGCTGACGCCGGGCGCCTCGACGACGGCGACACCGACGCTGCACTGCACGGCCAGCCGCACCCCGGGCAGGTCCAGCGGTTCGATCAGGTCGGCGAGCAACTGGCGGGCCAGGGTGTGCGCGCGGGTGGCCACATCCCGGCCGCGCAGCAGCAGGGCGAACTCGTCGCCACCCAGGCGGGCGACCACCTCACCCGGGCGCACCACCCCGGCGATGCGTTGGCCCAGTTCACGCAGCAGCAGGTCGCCGGTCTGGTGGCCGAGCACGTCGTTGACGTCCTTGAAATGGTCCACGTCCAGCAGCAGCAAAGCCACCGGCGGGCCCGCACCGCGGTCCTGATCGGCCACTGCCTTGTCCATCCGCTGGTAGAGCAGGGTGCGGTTGGGCAGCCCGGTCTGCGGATCCTGCAGCGAGATCCGCTGGCGCTGCGCCGCGACCCAGGACAGGTACCACACCGCCAGGCCCGGCAGCAGCATCAGCGGCAGCAACGGCAGTGCGTTGGTGAGCAGGTAGCCCGCCAGCGGGGCCATTCCCACCAGCACCAGGGTGATCGGGGTGGTCATGCGCAGGTCGGCGGGGACGCCACGTAACGGCGGATCGCGGGTGAGCAGGCTGGAGGCAATGCTGACCAGGCTCTCGTTGACCAGGAGGAACACCAGTCCGGCGGCCAGCGTCGCCGGCACGTCGGCGACGGTCAACCGCTGTGGCCCGGCCAAGAAACCGGTACCGCTGACGAGGCAATAGACCGCCCGTGCCAGCAACAGCGCGGTGATGTATTGCCCGGCGTTGAAAACAATTTTGAACGGCGCGCGCCGGTTCTGCAGGTCGTCGATGACGACGGCGGCCACCTGCACGGCGAGCAGGAAGGAGATGGGCCCGACGGCCACCATGGCCACGGCGATGGTGGTCGACAGGCTGGCCAGCGTGGTCGTCTCGTCGCGGCGGGCGACGTCGATGCTGAACAACTCGCCCAGCAACACCAGCAGTGCGGCCACGGCCAGCATCGCGGGCTCGGCCTGCAGGGAACGCCACGGCACGTCCTCGGTCCAGATCCAGGTCGCAGCCAGCAGACCGAGTCCGCTCAGGCTACAAATGCATGCCCAAGCGGCGGCAGGCACCCGACGCACGCCCATCAGATCTTCACGATCCAGTGGGTTCAGCACATCTGGCGTGGCGCGCACGGCCGCGTTCTGCCCCGGATTCGTCTGCACCTAGCTCCCCGCACAGCGTTACCTAACAATGCTGATAACTCACCACAAGCTGAGAAGTCACCAACACTATCGTGGTCGCCCGAAAAGGGCGCAATAGGGTTCCTCATCTTTCAACCACTCATTGGGGTGTTCTCCGCCCGGCGACGGTCCCGTTTCACGCTGTCCGGGGCTGGCTCACCGGCCACCGCAACCGTGACACTGGGTGGTATGCCTCGCCGCAACCGGCCGCACCGGCCACGTTCCCCCGCCCGCCCGGCGGACTCCGGCCAGTCCACCGATCAGAGCGGTGTTGACCGGGCCGGTGCCGGGCGAGTCGGTGGGGTCTCGCGGGTGGAGTCCCGCCGGGGCGGCCAGTGGCAGGTACGCAGCGTGGCCGGCAGCGAACGAACCTACCGGTGCCCAGGATGCGATCAGCTGATCGCCGCCTTCACCGGCCACCTGGTGGTCTGGCAGGCGGATTCGTGGCGGGGCGAGGAAGCCGCGCGAGGCGACCGACGGCACTGGCACTCGACGTGCTGGCGGCGCGGCGGGTGAGATCCGGCCGGTGGGCGGTGCGCCGGGTGCCGGCGCGCCCGCCACCCGCCAGCGGTAGCGTTGGCTGCCATGCGACTGGTGATCGCTTCGTGCAGCGTCGACTATGCCGGGCGGTTGACCGCTCACCTTCCCCGGGCCACCCGGGTGCTGATGCTGAAGAACGACGGCAGTGTTCTGGTGCACGGCGACGGGGGCTCCTACAAGCCCTTGAACTGGATGTCCGCACCGTGTTCGCTGCACGAGGCCGAGCCCTCGCAGCAGCAGCACGCCGCCGGTGTGCGCGCCGTCTGGACAGTGCGCAGCGCCAAAACCGAGGACCAGCTGGTCATCACCATCTACCAGGTGCTGGACGAGCTCAGTCACGACCTCGGGGCCGATCCCGGGCTGGTCAAGGACGGCGTCGAGGCGCACCTGCAGGCCTTGATCGCCGAGCAGATCGAGGTCCTGGGAGCGGGTCACACGCTGGTGCGCCGGGAGTATCCGACGGCCATCGGCCCGGTGGACATCCTGGCGCGCGATCCTGCCGGGGCGACGGTGGCGGTGGAGATCAAGCGCCGCGGCGACATCGCCGGGGTGGAGCAGCTGACCCGCTACCTGGACCTGCTCAACCGGGACCCGCTGCTGGCGCCGGTCAGCGGCGTGTTCGCCGCACAGGAGATCAAGCCGCAGGCCAAGGTGCTGGCGACCGATCGCGGCATCGCCTGCCTGACCGTGGACTACGACGCCCTTCGTGGCATGGACGATCCGGAATCGCGGCTGTTCTGACCGCGTGCCGGGCCCAGGTCAGCGCAGGCCCGGGTCAGCGGTAGCGGAACCCGGGTCAGCGGTAGCGGAAGCCGACCGGCTGGCCGGGTTGCAGCTGAGCCGCCTTGTCGACGTCGGCCGCCCGCACCACCGCGATGACCGGGTATCCGCCGGTGACCGGGTGATCGCTGAGGAACACGACCGGCTGACCGTCGGGGGTGACCTGGATCGCTCCCCGCACCATCCCTTCGGTCGGCAACTCGGTGTCCTGCTTGTCCGCGATGCGCTGCAGCGGGGTGCCGTGCAGACGCAACCCGATCCGGTTGCTGTCCGGCGACACGGTCCACGTGCCCGCCAGCGCACCCGGGTCGGCGAACCAGTCGTGGCGCGGGCCGGGGCTCACCCGCAGCTGTACCTGGCCGCTGGCCGGGAAGGGGTGCACCGCCTCGTCCGCGCCGGAGATCACCCCGTGGCCCTCCCCTACCGCCAGCCGGTCGCCCGCCGCCAGCGGTTCGGGGCCGAGCCCGGACATGGTGTCGGTGGAACGGGACCCCAGGGTGGCCGGTACGTCGAGCCCGCCGCGGATCGCCAGGTAGGTGCGCAGGCCCGACTGGGGCTGGGCCAGGTTGAGCACGTCGCCGTCGTCCAGGTGCACGGGGGTCTCGTAGCCGAGCACCGCGCCCCCGCCGGACTGTTTGGTCAGCATGGCCCGGGCCGGTGCGCCGGTCAGGCAGACGGTGATGGAGCCGTGCGCCCGCACCGAGAACCCGCCCAGCAGGATCTCCACACCGGCGGCGCCGGCGTCGTTGCCCAGCAACCGGTTGCCCAACCGGTAGGCGGACAGGTCAGCGGCCCCGGCGCGCCCGACCCCGTATTCGGCGTAGCCCGGCCGGCCCTCGTCCTGGACCAGCGCCTGGGTGTCGACCGAGACGATCTCGATCGCCCGGGGCATGTCTGGTGCGGTCGGCCTCGTGTGCGTCATCGGTCCTCTCCGGTCTGTGTGTGATCCGCCTCGATCCGGCGGAACGTCACGATGCCGCCGGGGCGCAGCAATGCCGGTGGGTCGGCGCTGCTGTCCCACAGCACCGCATCCGTGCGCCCGATCAGCTGCCAGCCTCCTGGGGAGCTCCGGGGGTAGATCCCGGTGAACTGGGCCGCCAGGCCGACGCTTCCGGCCGGGACGTTGGTCCGGGGCCGGCCGTGGCGCGGCACGCTCAGCCGGGGGTCCCCGCCCACCAGGTAGGCGAATCCCGGGGCGAACCCGGAGAATGCGACCCGCCACGGCGTCCCGGTGTGGGCTGCGATCACCTCCTCGGCGCTCATGCCGGTCAGCCCGGCGACCTCGGCCAGGTCGGGCCCGTCGTAGACCACGTCGACGGTCACCGAAGGCGCCCCGGTTTCCGGGCCTGCCTGGGCGTCGGCACCGGCGGCGAACTCCTGCAACTGCTGACCCAGTTCTTCCAGGTCCGTACTGGGACGCAACCGGATCAGCACCGTCCGCGCCGCCGGGACGATCTCCTCGACCTGGGCCCAGATCCCTTCTGCGGAGACGATTCTCGCTCGCAGGCCGGCGGCCAAAGCCAGTACCGATTCGGTGTCGGCGACCTGGGCCAGCACCGCCTCGTCTCCCATCGGGAGCAGGTCAACCTTGATTCCTGACACGGTTACCGCCCTTTCCTCGTGGTGTGCCGGGTCGCCGGCACGAGCACTGGCTCAGCGGGCCGGCTGTGGTTTACGTGCGGCGGTTCGCTGACCGCCGTGAACGCCCGCACCGCGACTCCCGCCCGCTCCAGTGCCCGCCGGACCGCGCCTGCCATCTGTACCGCTCCCGGCGAGTCGCCGTGCGTGCAGATCGACTCGGCCTGGATGGGCACCTGCCCACCCTCGATACCGGTGATGCTGCCGTGGGTGGCCAACGCGACCACCCGCTCGGCGACCTGGTCGGGGTCGGTCAGCACCGCACCCGGCTCGGTGCGGCTGACCAGCCGGCCGTCCGCGGTGTAGGCACGGTCGGCGAAAGCCTCGGCGACCACCCGAAGTCCACGGTCCCGCGCGATCCGGGCGACCGCCCCGGACCCGGGCCCGAGCAGCGGCAGGGCAGGGTCGTAGGCGCTGATGGCATCGACGAGCGCGACCGCTTGCTGCTCGTGGTCGATCACCGCGTGGTACAGCGCACCGTGCGGTTTCACGTAGGCCACGCGGGTGCCGGCCAACCGGCACATCGCCTCCAGCGCCCCCAGCTGGTAGAGCACGTCCGCGGTCAGGTCCTCCGCACCGACATCGACGAACCGGCGGCCGAACCCGGCCAGGTCCTGATAACTCACCTGTGCGCCGACAGCCACTGCGGCCCGCGCCGCTGCCGCACAGGTGCGCCGCAGCGTCAGTGGGTCGCCGGCATGGAAACCGCAAGCCACGTTGGCACTGGTGACGATGCGCAGCATCGCCTCGTCGTCGCCCAGCCGCCAGGTACCGAAGCTCTCCCCCAGGTCCGCGTTGAGGTCGACCGTCATCCCGGTCTGCCCGGTAGCCTGCACGCCGCACCTCCTCGTCTAGCTGCCCAGGCTAGCGGGGTCACCGGCCCGGCGGGCGGCTGCTGCCCTACCGAATCGAACTACACAACCCGGCATCGCATCGTCAATCGATACCCCTGGGGGTATACTGGTGAGCCGAGAGGAGCACTCATGTCATCGAGCAGCGCCAAGCAGGCATCCCGCAAGCATCGCGTCCTGGTGTTCACCACCCCGACCTGTTCCTGGTGCACCCGGGTCAAGGCCTACCTGCGCCAGCAGCGGGTCCCGTTCCGGGAGATCGACGTCGCCAAGGACCAGAAGGCGGCGAAGGACCTGGTGAGGCGAACCGGACAAATGGGTGTCCCCGTCGTGGAGATCGACGGGCGCCCCATCGTGGGCTTCGACAAGCCCCAGATTGATCGACTGCTCGGCCTGAAGCACGGCTGAGCGCTCATACTGAATTACTGCATCCGCACCATCCGACCACAGAAAGGCCGTTCTCATCATGAGCCAGACCATCCAACCCCTCGGCGCTCGCGTTCTGCTGGAGATCCTCGACGAGGACAGCGTCACCGCCAGCGGACTGGTCATTCCCGACACCGCCAAGGAGAAGCAGCAGCGGGGAGTCGTCGTGGCGGTCGGTGAGGACGAGGACGACCTGATCAAGGTCAGCACCGGCGACACGGTGCTTTTCCCCAAGTACTCCGGCACCGAGATCAGCCTGCAGGGCAAGGAATTCCTGATCATCGATGCGACCGAACTCTTGGCGGTCGTCAAGTCCTGAGTGCGGTCCGGGCGACCCGGCGAGATGCCATCGCTACCCGGCGAGATGAGCCCAGCGGTGGGCGATTCCGGCCCATGGGCCGGAATCGACGATTCGCCCGCTGTCCAGGACGAAGACACGATCGGCCTGCGCCAGTGCGGCAGCCTTGCTGGTGGCACCCAGCACCGTCGTCCCGGCGGCGCGCAGCGCGGTCCACAGCTCGAGCTCGGTGGTGACGTCGAGCGCGGAGGAAACGTCGTCGGCCAGCAGGAGCCCCGCCTCGCAGGCTACGGCGCGGGCCAGTGCCAATCGCTGGACCTGCCCACCGGATAGCCGGGTCCCCCGGTGCCCGACGGCTGAGCCGGGACCACCGGCGTCGCCGATGTCGCGCTCCAGTCGTGCGGTGGCGACGGCCGGGGCCAGCCGGCGAGCTGTATGGTCGAGCTGGATATTGGTCTCGAACGTGCCGGACAACACGCGCGGGACTTGCCCGACCAGGGCCACCCGGCCCGGACGCAATTCGGTAGCGTCCAGCGGTTGCCCGTTCCACTCGATGCGCCCGTGCGTGGCCACCAACCCGGCCAAAGCGCGCAGCAGACTGGACTTTCCGGAGCCCACCTGTCCCACCAGCAAGACCAGCTCACCCGCGCGAATCTCACAGTTGACACCCTCGACACCGACGGTGCCGTCGTCGTGCACCGCGCTGACCTCATGCAGCCGCAGGGTCTGCAAGCGCGCCGGTGCGGTCGGCTGCGGATCGGGGGCCTCGCCGGTGAGCAGGTTGACACCGGCCGGCAACCGCACCAGGCTGCCGCCGCCGGCCAACCGGCTGGTGGCATGCAGCCAGGCGCGGGTGCCAGGGGCCTGGGTGACGATCTCGCCCGACACCTGGCCAAGGTACTCGAAGCTGTGCACGGTGGTAGCCAGCAACAATGCGGTGGCCAGCGGCCACCAACCCATGAGCAGCCCGGCCCACGCGGCCACGAAACCGAGTTGGACCATCAGCAGGGACACGCTCTTGAGCAGCGCTTGCACCCGGTGTTCGCGGATGGCTGCCCCCACCCGGCCCTGGTCCACCACCTGCAGGTGCCGGTACACATCCGGTGTTGCGGCGGCGAGTTTGACCGTGCGCACCGAGTCCAGGGCCGACACGACGGCGCGGCCGAACTGGGCCCGCGCGGCGGATGCCGCCGCGGCCGACCGGCCCGCGACCGACCGGCCCAGTGCGCAGGCAAGCGTCGAGGAGAGCATCACCGCGACCAGCACGGCACCAGCCAGCCAGCTGCCTGCCAGCACGGCGGCAAGAACGCTGGCCGTCAATCCGATGCCGAAGTCGACCCACCGGTCGGCATATTGTGCGTACCGGTCGGAATCCAGCGCTCGCGCAACGACTTCACCTGGTGGCGTCGCGGGAAGCCGCCGTTGGTTGGTCTGACCGACCAGCACGCTGAGCCGGGTCCGCAGCAGGACCTCGATCCACCACCGCGGATAGCAAAACACTGCGATGGACAGGCACAGCGGGCCGATGAGGATACCCGCAGCCATCGCCGACGCCAGTGACCATGGCCCCTGCTGCTGGTCGAGCCGTTGCACGAGGTGGCCCCACAACCAGGCCGTCACGACCCCGTCGCCGCCCAGCACAGTCACGATCGCGAAGAACGCGATGGCGGGCCAACACCAGCGACGGGCAACGTTCAGCGCGTCCCACACAGCCCGCGTGAGGCCCGGTAGCGGCTTGATTCGCGGTTGCGGGGGCGGCCTCGTCATGCGACGTCGTGTGCCCACCCGGGTGTCGCCGCCGTGGGAGGTCTGGGCCTTGCTGCCTGGGCAGCCGACGACGCCCGCTTCTGGTCTGTCGGGCATGCGCGCTGCAGGCAGGTCCCCGGAAGCCCGCAGGAGAGCGTGGAAAGTTCCACCGGCACAAGCGAGCTCGTCCCGCCGGCCGTGCTCGACGACCCGGCCGTGGTCGAGGACCGCGATCTGATGAGCCCGGGCGGTGGTGGACAGCCGATGCGCGACCAGGATTCCGGTGCGTCCGGCGAGCAGCCGGTCCGCCGCGCGCACAACCCTGGACTCGGTGAGTGGGTCCATGCGTGCGGTGGCCTCGTCGAGGACGACGACGCGCACGTCGCGGACCAGCAGCCGGGCGAAGGCGACGAGTTGTTCCTCCCCGGCCGACAACGTGAGCCCACCCGGGCCGAGCAGGGTGTCCAGCCCGTCGTCTAGTTCGGCCACCCAGTCGGTCAGGCCGAGCTGGTCGATGACCGCTGCCACCTGCTCGCGGGGAACGTCGGCGAACAGGGTGATGTTCTCGGCCAGCGACCCGGCGAGGATCTCGGTGCGCTGGTTGACGACACCGATCGTCGACCGAAGGTCGTGCAGGTTCAGGTCACGGACATCCGCGCCCCCGAGGAAGACCGTTCCCGGGTTCGGTTCGACGCTTCGCACCAGCAGGGAGACCACCGTGGACTTGCCTGACCCGGTGCGGCCCACGAGGGCACAGGTCTGGCCCGCCGGTATCGTGATGTTCACGTTCCGCAGCGCGAAAGTGCCGGTGCCGTAGCTGAAGTCGAGGTCACGGAAGTGCACGTCAAGGTCCCCGGCGGGCACCGCGTCTCCACCGGAGGGCTCGGGCTCCACGGCCAGCATGGCGCGCAGCCGGAACACGGCGCCGAGTCCTCTTTGCAGGTCCGGCAACTGCTGCATCAGGCGGTCCACCTGGGCAACGAACATGCTGGTGGCGGTGAACAAGGTCACCAGTTGGGCGACCGATGCCCGCTCTTGGGTGACCAGGTAGATGCCGGCGACGGTGATCGCGGCCAAGACGGTGCTCAGCAATACGCCGCTGCGCAGCGTGGCAAGGGCCTCCAGCTTCAAGACGCTGGAGAACTTGCGGTGTATGTCAGCGGAAAGCGCTGCGACTGTGCGGATCACGTGTGCCTGACCGAGGCTGGTGCGGATGTCGTCGCGGGCTGCGACCGCTTCTTCCACGGCAGCGGCGTGGGCGCTCCACGCGGCCTCCTCCGCCACCTTGCGCTCGGCGATCAGGGGCAGGATCCGGCGGATGCTCAGCCAGGCCGCTACTGCCGTGACCGGAAGCAGGATCGCGGACGGCCACCAGACGAAGCCAGCAACCACCCAGAGGGGCCCAACACCCAGCACGATGTGCAGCGCCCAGAAGGCAGGGCCACGCAGCAGGGTTCCGACCTCATGGGTGTCGTCGTCGACGCGGTCGAGCACCTCCCCCACGGCCTGCTCGGACAGTTTGCTCAGCGGCTGTGCCAGTGCGGCATCCAGCAGGTCGGCACGCAGCCGGCCCTCGGCCCGGTCCACCACGCCCGCCCAGATCACGTGGGCGAAGACCTTCATGACTACGGCACTCAGCACGACCGATGCGAGCAGCGCTACCGTTGCGGCGGTGGCGTTTTCGGCGAGCAGCCCGGCGATCACGAAGCCGATGGCCCGGCCTGTGGCCGAAAGGAACAGCGCGACACAGACTATCGCTGCCGCAGCGCAGCGCAGCCGTCGCCAGTCCACTGGGGCATGTTCCACGAGGCTTGACCATAGCGGTCGCCACTGACAGTCGCCGCTGATTTTCCGGCGCCAGCCGGCGTGACGCCGAAGCGCTCTTGACGGCACGGTGGTCGGCCTGAGAAGTCGCGGGCAGATCGGCTCAGCACGCTTCGATCCAGCACCGGTGGAATCCCGTCTACTGTCACAGTCGCCGCCACCTAACCGTGTGTGCTCGGTCGCATACGCTGAGCTTTCACTTCCCGTACTCGTGTGCTATACCACCTCTGTGTCGACCACGAAGCGCTCGCGCTGGATCGAGGCCTTCGCAACCGTGGCCGTGGCCTCGCTGGCGGGCCCGCAGGCGGGTGGGGCTGCCCTTTTTCTTGAAGTGGTCAAGGCGGGTACTCGCAGGTTGCGTGACGATGAGCCCTCACGCGAGCTGCGACGGCAGGTCACGAATACTGTCACCGATTGAGCGACAGCGGAGCGCATCTCTGACGCCGACCTCCGGCTAGGGCTGGAGCTCAGTAGTCACCTCATCGAAGAAGCTCGCGTGGACACCACCCGCATTGCTGAACTGAACTTCGATGCCGATGCCGCGTTGCTGAGGCAATCGTGCAGACGGGACGAGACACCGATCGGTACTGGGGGTGCGAGACTCACTACACCGTCGCCGAACAGGCCATCCGCGTGACGGTGCCGCTTCTGGTCGAACGGGTGAAGCGAGACGAGGGCGCGCTCGTAACGGTCGTCGGTGAATTCCACCAGACGAACGACCAGCTTGGCCTGCTCACCAACATGCTGACAGCCGGGGCAACCAGGGCCTGTTACGAAAGTCGTCTGAGCCAGTGGTCGATGCTGGCGATGTGGATGGTGGCGGCGTAGCGGACGGCGAGTTTGTCGTACCGCGTGGCGAACGCGCGATGGTGTTTGAGGTGGTTGAAGCCGGCCTCGACGGCGTGGCGGTCCTTGTATTGTTCGGCGTCGAACGCGGGCGGCCGCCCGCCGCAGGATCCGCGGCGCTGACGGTGACCTTGCTGGTCGGCTGGGACCGGGATCGTCGCCGCGATCTTGCGCTGGCGCAGCCAGGCCCGGTTCGCGCGTGAGGAGTACGCCTTGTCGGCCAGGACACGATCTGGTCGTTGCCGCGGTCGGCCGGGCCCGGGTCGGGCGATCCGGATCTGCTCGAGGACGGGGATGAACTGTGGACTGTCGCCGTCCTGGCCCGGGGTGAGCAGAAACGACAGCAGACCGCGGTGCTGGTCGATCGCGGCGTGGGTCTTGGTGCCCCAGCCGCCGCGGGAGCGACCCAGCGCGTGATGACCGGGTTCTCCCGCCACACGATCCACGCTGTCGCGGCGGGCGCCGGCGGCGTGGACGTGAGCGCGTGCGGTGGTCGAGTCGACCGACACCTGCCACGACAACCGGCCGTTGCGGTCGGCGGCTTC
>PDSI01000139.1 GCA_002748415.1 Micrococcales bacterium
GTGTTTCGCCCTCGCTGGGCAGTTCGCCGACGACGGTGATCTCTTCGCGGTCGACGGTCACCGTGGGTGGGTGGCTGAACCACTCGCCAGGTAGCCGCCCGGCGAACCAGTCGGCCGCGTCGTCCGCGGGGAGCGGGTCGTCGGCTTGCCTCCACCGGCCCCCACCGTGACCGCGGCCATGCCCGCGCCGGTGCCCCCGGCCCCGGCCGCCCGGGCCGTCGTCCGGCGAACCTGCCGGGTCATGCCTGTGATGGCCGCCGGTGTGGCGCTGCCCGCGCGGTGGTTGCGGCCGGTCGGTGGTCGCCTCGTCGGTGTTGTGGCTTGTTCCAGGGTCGTGATGCGCTGTCATGTGTGTTCCTCGGTGGGTTCAGCGACGCTGTCGTGACACTTGCATTACTCGATTACAAGATTACACAAGCAATGTGGAAGCTGCAAGTAAGCAACCATGCGGCCATGTTCGGGTACTCTGGCGCGAGAGCCCACCGTGCGCGACGATAGGGGTATGAAGAAACTCATCAATGATCCTGCCAACGTTGTCAGCGATGCACTGAGGGGTATGCACGTCGCACATCCGGACCGGTTACGAATCGATCACGACCGCAAGATCGTCTACCGCAAGGACGCGCCCGTCTCCGGCAAGGTCGGTCTGGTATCCGGCGGCGGGTCCGGACACGAACCGCTGCACGGGGGTTTCGTCGGACTGGGAATGCTGGACGCTGCCTGCGCCGGCGAAGTGTTCACCTCGCCGGTGCCCGATCAGATGCTGGCCGCGACGACTGCCGTGAACGGCGGCGCCGGCGTGCTGCACATCGTCAAGAACTACACCGGCGACGTCATGAACTTCGACATGGCCGCCGAGATGGCCGCTGCCGACAGTGGTGTCGAGGTGGCCAGCGTCGTCGTGGACGACGACGTCGCTGTCCAGGACTCGCTGTACACCGCCGGCCGCCGGGGGGTAGGAACCACCGTGCTGCTGGAGAAGATCGTCGGCGCTGCTGCGGAGGAGAAGCGGCCGCTGGCCGAACTCACCGAACTGGCCACGAAGGTCAACGACAACGGCCGCAGCATGGGCATGGCATTGACGTCGTGCACCGTGCCCAGCGCCGGCCAGCCCACGTTCGACCTGGCCGAGGACCAGATGGAGGTCGGCATCGGCATCCACGGTGAGCCGGGTCGCGAACGCCGGCAACTGGTGCCCGCTGCGGACATAGCCGCCCTGCTGGTCGACCCGGTGTTGGGAGATCTGCCGTACACCAGGGGCGACAGCGTGATCGCCTTCGTCAACGGCATGGGCGCCAGCCCGCTGCTGGAGCTGTACCTGATGTTCGGTGAGGTGGCCGCCTTGCTGGAGAAGGCCGGTATCACTGTTGCCCGCTCGCTGGTGGGCAACTACATCACCTCCCTGGACATGGCCGGATGTTCGGTCACCCTGCTCAAGGCCGACGACGAGCTCGTGAGGCTTTGGGACGCGCCGGTGAACACACCGGGGCTGCGGTGGGGGATCTGATGGCCGACGGCGACCAGCCGGTCAGCCAGCAACATCTCGCAACGTGGATCGTCAACTACGCAGCCGTCATCGACGAACAGGCGGCATACCTGACCGAGCTGGACTCGGCCATCGGTGACGCCGATCACGGGGCGAACATGAAACGGGGCATGGCTGCCGCGGCCGAGGCGGTCGCGGCCGGGGGCTTCCCCGCGATCGACGCGATGATGAAGAAGGTCGGCATGACCTTGGTGTCGACCGTCGGTGGTGCCAGCGGGCCGTTGTACGGGACCTTCTTCCTGCGATTCGGCGCCGCGGTAGCCGGCAAGACCGAGCTGACCGCCCAGGAACTCGGCGCGGCGATGCGGGCCGGCTACGAGGGCATCGTGACCAGGGGGAAGGCCCAGGTGCAGGACAAGACGATGGTCGATGTGTGGGCACCGGCCTGCGAGGCCTACGTGCAGGCCCTGGCTGAGAAGGACAACCTGGCCAGCGCCCTCGCGGCGATGTCCGAGGCAGCTCGCCAAGGTCGCGACGCCACTGTCGACCTGGTTGCCCACAAGGGTAGGGCGAGTTACCTGGGAGAGCGCAGCCGCGGGCACATGGATCCGGGTGCCGCATCATCGACGATGTTGATCGAGACGGCCGAGTCGACGCTGGTGGGTTGAGGCGTGGTCGGGATCGTCGTGGTGTCGCACAGTGCTGCCCTGGCCCGGGCAGCGGTCGGGCTGGCCACCCAGATGGCAGGCGACCAGGTCCGGGTGGAGATCGCGGCCGGATTGGACGAGGACACCCTGGGCACCGATGCGGCCGCGGTGGCAGAAGCGGTGACCAGAGCGGACGACCCGGCCGGGGTGCTGGTGCTGGTCGACCTGGGCAGCGCGGTGTTGTCGGCCGACATGGCCTGCGAGTTCCTGGATCCCGAGGTGGCGCAGCGCGTGCACATCAGCCCGGCGCCGTTGGTCGAAGGGCTGGTCGCCGCCGTCGTGACGGCCGGTTCCGGAGCCGGCCTGCAAACGGTGGCCGCGGAGGCCGCGGCCGCGCTGGACGCCAAGAAGCACCAGTTGACGGCCGGTCTGGGCCAAGACCTGGATGGATCCAGCCCGGACGGGCCCGTTCCGGCGGTATCCGTTCCGGGCGGACCCGGCCCGGCCGCAGGCGTCGGTGCGGCGGCCGGCGAACGGGCGGACACCATGGAGATCGTCGTCCCCAATGCGGCGGGGTTGCACGCTCGCCCGGCCGCCGAGTTCGTTCGCCTGGCCGGCAGCTTCGATGCCGAACTCACGGTGCGCAATCAGAGCAAAGCTACCGGTCCGGCAATCGGTTCCAGCCTGAGCCAGGTGGCCGGGTTGCAGGCCAGGCAGGGGGACCGGCTCGTGCTGGCCGCCTGCGGGCCGCAGGCAGCCGAACTGCTGACTGCGGTGCGGCGCTTCGCCGAATCCAACTTCGGTGACGAGCCGGAAGCCGGTACCGCACCTGGGCGCTGGGCGGATACCGGCCCGGTCCACGGGCCACTGGCTCCGTTCGCGGTCGAAGGCCCAGCCGTGCCGGACCTGCCGGCACACGACCTGGATTCGGCGTTGGCGCACGCTCGCGCCCAGTTGGAACAGCTGCGCGACGAAGCACAGGCCGCGGGCCGGCAGACGGCGGCCCAGATGCTCGACGCGCAACTCACCCTGCTGCACGACCCCGCGTTGCTGGATCCCGTCCGGCGCGCTGTTGCCGATGGCCAGCCGGAACTGACGGCCTGGTCGCAGCAGGTCGCTGCGCTGCACGCCACGTTCGAGGCGATGGCCGACCCGTTCATGCGCGCCCGGGGCCAGGATGTCACCAGCATCGGTCGCCGCGTCGGCGTTCTGCTGCGGGGCCGGTCACTCGCGGATCCCGCCAGCGCCGCCGGGGTGCTACTGATGGACGAACTCGACGCTCCGACGGCGGCCGCCCTCGATCCGTCCCGGGTCCTGGCGGTGCTCACCCGGCACGGTGGTGTCCACGGGCACGGCGTCATGCTGGCCGCCGAGCGCGGCCTGCCCGTCGTGGCGGATGTCGCAGAGCGCTTCGACGCGCTGCCACCGGGGACCACGATCCGGGTGGACGCTCGCCGGCAACACGCTTCAGAGGTCGTCCAACAGGACGATTGAGTTCCTGGACTCGTCGTAGGCCTCTTGGCGCGTGGTGGGTAGGTCCGCCCGGCTGCCCCGGGTGAAGCCGTGCTCGAGGAACCAGCCCGGGCTGCGGGTGGTCAGCGCGAACAGCCGGCCGAACTGGTTCTCGCGAGCCAGGACCCGCGCCCGGCGCAGCAGAGCGGTGGCCAGGTCCCGGCCACGGTGGCCGGGATGCACCGCGACACAGGCAAGTTCGCACTTGGCCTCGCCCGGGTAGGGGATGAGCGCGTTGCAGGCG
>PDSI01000197.1 GCA_002748415.1 Micrococcales bacterium
GTGGCCGGCGCGACTGGCGCAATTTCACAGCCGCCCCGCCAGGCTCGTCACGGGGTCATTGTGTTCCTGGGGCCGGCGCCGCACAGATCTCGTCGCCGGCTTGCCCTGTGGTGCAGCAGGCTCGTCGCCGTCCGGTAGGTACGCTCGGTGCGGTGACCACGAACCCCACCCGGCTGGCAGACCTCACCACGTTGCGCGTCGGCGGCCCTGCGTCGCGGGTCGCGATCGTCGAGGACACCGATGCGTTGGTCGCGGCCGTCCAGCAGGCCGACTGCGCGGGGGAGCCGGTATTGGTCGTCGGCGGCGGATCGAACCTCCTGGCCGGCGATACCGGCTTCGACGGCACCGTCGTGGTGGTTCGGACCAGGGGCGTGCGGGTGGCAGATGTCAGTGCCTGCGGCGGGGCCACGGTGTGGGTGGCGGCCGGGGAGCCGTGGGACGAGTTCGTGGTTCAGGCCGTCGCGCAGGGGTGGGCCGGGATCGAAGCGTTGTCCGGAATCCCCGGACTGGTCGGGGCGACGCCGATGCAGAACGTCGGTGCCTACGGGCAGGAGGTGGCTCAGACCATCGCGTCGGTGCGCACCTACGACCGGGTCGATAGACAGCTGAGAACCTTCGCTGCCGCCGAATGCGGATTCGGTTACCGGTCAAGCCGTTTCAAGACGCAGCCGGGCCGGTACCTGATCCTCGAGGTGGGCTTCCAGTTCCGGCTCGGTGACCTCGGTGCACCGGTGGCCTACGCCGAACTGGCCCGGACCCTGGGGGTCGAACCGGGGCAACGGGCACCGATGACCGAGGTCCGTGCCGTGGTGCTGCAGTTGCGGCGTGGCAAAGGCATGGTGCTGGACGTCGCCGACCACGACACCTGGTCGGCGGGTTCGTTCTTCACCAACCCCGTGGTGCCTTCGGATGCGGCACTACCTCAGGAGGCGCCCAGGTATCCGGCCGGCACCGGGCGGATCAAGAGCAGCGCCGCCTGGTTGATCGAGCAGGCCGGGTTTCCCAAGGGATACGGGTTGCCCGGGCCGGCCGCCCTGTCCACCAAACACAGTCTCGCGGTGACCAACCGGGGTACGGCGACCGCGGAGGACGTGCTTGCCCTGGCCCGGGAGGTCCAGGGCGGGGTGAAGGACCGGTTCGGGGTGGTGTTGCGCAACGAACCGGTGCTGGTCGGGTGCCGTTTGTGACACGGAACGGCCCATTCGAGTCGAGCCTGCCGGGGCCGAGCGCCGCGCCGGCTCTGCTACCCGGCTCGTCTTGTCTCGGGCTCGCCTTCTACCGGGCTCGGTCCGGTGCACCGGACCATGTGGCGATCTCCGCGGCCAGCTGAGCCTTGACAGGGTCCGGCGCCCGGGACGCCAGGACCGAACTCCGCGCCAACTCGGCGAGTTGCTGGTCATCGAACCCGTGGTCCACCCGGGCGCTGACGTATTGATCCAACAGCCGGTGCCCGAACAACAACGGGTCATCGGCCCCCAACGCCACCTGGGCCCCGGCATCGATCAGCCGATGCAGCGGGACGGCTGCCAGATCCGGATACACCCCCAACGCCACGTTGCTGGCCGGGCACACCTCCAACGCGACACCCAGGTCGACCACCCGCTTCAACACCTCCGGGTCTTCGCTGGACCGGATTCCGTGCCCCAGCCGGTCCGGTCCCAGCCAGTCCAAGGCGAATGACACATGGTCGGGCCCCAGCAGTTCCCCGCCGTGCGGAACCAACGCCAGTCCGGCGTTCCGGGCGATGGTGAACGCGGGCGCGAAATCGGCGGTCCAACCGCGGCGTTCGTCGTTGCTCAGCCCGAACCCCAGCACAGTGCCCGGCCCCTGGCCCGCGTACCGGGCTGCCAGTCTGGCCAATGTCCGCGCATCGAGCGGATGCCGGATGCGGCTGGCCGCGATGATGATGCCTACCCCAGTCCCGGTTCGTGCGCTGGCCGTGGCCGCCTCGTCCAGCACGATCTCCACCACCGGGGTGATCCCGCCGACGAACGGTGCGTACGACGTCGGATCGATCTGCAACTCCAGCCAGCGCGACCCTTCGGCGGCATCGTCCTCGGCGGCCTCCCGCACCACTCGACGCAGATCCGCCTCGCAGCGCACCACCGTGCGCGCCGCGTCGTAGAGTCGCTGGAACCGGAACCAGCCGCGTACGTCCGGCGACAAACTCAAGTTCAGGTCGCCGCGGAATCCCTCGGCCAGGGTGGTCGGCAACCGCAGGCCGTGCCGGGTGGCCAAGTCGATGACTGTCGAGGGCCGCATCGAACCGGTGAAGTGCAGATGAAGGTGCGCCTTCGGAAGCGACCGCAGGTCGCGGCCACCGCCGGAGGTGGCCGGTCCGGTCTGCATCAGGCCATCATGCCAGGGTCATGAAACGGCCGGGATGGTCGCCGGGGCTTGCCAGCAGCCGTGGGCAGTCGTCGTCAGCCGTGGGCAGCTGCCGGGACCGGTACTGGGCGCGGCCCATCTCTGCGTGCTGGCGGTTCGACGCGGCACACCCCGGCGTCGTAGCATAGACGATGGTGTGCATCCCACCCACACTCACATATGCCCTTTGCCGGGCAGCTTGATGGGGATGTGGACCGGATAGGGCAGTGGCTCAATTGGTAGAGCACCGGTCTCCAAAACCGGCGGTTGTGGGTTCGAGTCCCGCCTGCCCTGCTGACACCCGGCCCGGACCGATGGGCACGGACGGGGCCAACCAGACCACACAACCTGGTCCGGCGCGCCATGATGTTAGGGACAAAGTCGGCAATGTAGACGGGATGACACGGTGACGGATATCCGGGAAGACAGCCCCGGCGGCTCGTCGCGCGACGACATCGGTCGCATCGGCGAGAAGACGCTGCAAGCTCAGGGAGATCTCGGTCCGCTGGGGCGCCTCGGCCTCTTCTTCCGCCAGGTCGTGGCCGAGCTGCGCAAGGTACACCGCCCCACCCGTACCGAACTCATCGTTTACACGGTTACGCTGACCGTCTTCGTCCTGGTCATCATGGCCTACGTCGCCAGCCTGGACACGTTGTTCCGCAAGCTTGTCTTCTTGGTCTTCAGCGACGCGTCCCCGCAGTAGGCCGCCACCCACCCTCGAGTCCAGACCGTACACGCAGGAAGCAGGCCCGTTCGTGACAGACCAGCCGACCACTCCCGACGATCTCGCTACCGACCCCATCGGCGAGGGCCCTGCCGGGCAGCCGGGACCGTTCGATGCCGACCCCGCCGGCAGCACGGTCGAGCCTGCCACGGAGACTGACACCGATGCTGGCGCGGGTGCCGACACTGATGCGGACGAGACTGCCGTCGCCGGCTCGCAGGCAGCGGACACCAGCCCGTCCGTTGCCGATTCGCCGGCGCAGGATCCGCTGCCGGATGATGAGGCCCAGGAGAATCAGGTGGCGGCCAGCGGCGGTGCGGATGTGGCCGAGCCGCAGCCACCGGCCGGTGAAGACGATGAACCGGCGGGCGACTCGCCGGTGACGGACCTGCCGGTGGAGGATTCGCCGGTGGAGGACGAAGACCCACTCGAAGCGTTCAAGGCCAGCCTGCAGGCCGAGTTCGGCGAGTGGTACGTGGTGCACTCCTACGCCGGATACGAGAACCGGGTCAAGGCGAACCTGGAGAACCGCATCACCAGCCTGAACATGGAGGACTACATCTTCGCGGTGGAGGTTCCCATGGAAGAGATCATCGAGGTCAAGGCCGGGCAGAAGAAGATCGTGCGCCGGGTCCGTATCCCCGGCTACGTGCTGGTTCGGATGGACCTGACCGACGAATCCTGGGGCGCTGTCCGC
>PDSI01000205.1 GCA_002748415.1 Micrococcales bacterium
CGACCGGTACCCGGCACCGTCCCGGGCCGAAGACCCTCTGCGGGGAAAGCCAGCCACGAAGCTGCGCACCGCGATCAGCATCCGCAAGGCCGGCGACGATGTCGAAGCCGAGCCCCGGTTCTTCCAGGCCGACACCGCGGCGCACTGCAAGCCTACGCTCAAGGGCGAATTCGCCCGGAACGTAAACGGCACCGGCACGTCTGCCGGGTGGGTGGTCACGACCGCGATCCGTAACACCGTCCGCGTCCACATCCGTGCCGCGTTCGACGCGTTCGCCGAACAGGTCCCGTTCGCGGTTTCCGGGATCGACCACGACAACAGGTCAGAGTTCATCAACCACGACCTGATCGGGTGGGCAGGTCAGCGGGAGGTGTTCTTCACCAGGGCCCGGCCCGACAAGAAAGACGACTGAGCCACCATCGAATCGAAGAACGGGCACCTCGTCCGCCGCTACCGGTTCTGCCACCGCTACGACACACCCACCGAACTCACGTTGCTCAACGACCTGTGGCCACTGGTCAACGACCGCCGAACTTCCTCACCCCACTACGAAACCCGCCGTCTGGTCTACCAGGGCCATTGCGTAGTCGTGGAGGAGGGGCCTGTTCGGCCATCGCGGTCGTGTGCGACGTATTCGACCGCCAGGCCACTTCTCTCGCTCAAGCTACTGATCGTGGCCTACGGAGTCTCCTGGAGGTTCTGGCGGGGGTGCCTGACCCACGCCGGCGCCCGGGGTGTGCGACACCAGTTCACGCCACTGTTGGCCGCCGTGGTCTGCGCGATGCTCACGCCGCCTCCACGACCAGACCACCTGGAAAGTACCCCACCCCGCAGGCATCAACACCCGAGCCAGCTAACCCTACTTCGCGGGGAAAAGTACGTGAGGTTAAGGCCATCACTACGCGGGGACTTGACACTGAGGTACTACGAATTACGCGACGCAGCATGACCGCGTCCACAAACCGGGAAACACACCGGTGTCGCGCAGCGGTCTCACGCAGAGCCCGGCACGCTCAGCGGGGCTGCCACCCTGCTGTGGCCCGGGCAGCACTGGAGCGGGTGACGGGAATCGAACCCGCACTGTCAGCTTGGGAAGCTGATGTTCTGCCATTGAACTACACCCGCGTGCGCAAACCAGCGTACCCGATGCCGGCGCGCGTGCAGCCCACCGGGGCCTACAGTTGGCGCCATGAAGGAGTCGATGCGCACCGACGTCGGACCGATCACCCTGCGTTCCATCTCGGTCTCCGACATGGACAACAACGTGTACCTGCTCACCCATCGGCACACCGGCGAGCAGATCCTGATCGATGCCGCGGCCGACGAGGCCGCCATCTCATCGTTGATCCGTGAGGGCGTCGGCGACGTGGACGAGCCCGCCGACGCCGTGCTCCGGTGGATCATCACCACTCACTCCCACTGGGACCACGTGCGCGCGCTGGGCTGGCTTGCCGCTCACGTCCCCGGCGGCACCATCGCCGGTGCGCTGGATGCCCCGGCCATCGACGTGCCCACCGACCGGCCGGTCGAGCACGGCGACGTCATCGAGGTGGACGGGTTCAGCCTGGAGGTCATTCATCTGCGCGGACACACCCCCGGCTCGATCGCCCTCGTGCTCGCGGTACCCGGCGCCGCGCACCGCATTTTCACCGGCGACTCGCTGTTTCCCGGCGGCGTCGGCAAGACGAACAGCCCGCAGGACTTCACCAGCCTCATCGACGATGTCACGCAGCGCCTGTTCGACCGGTTCGACGACGACACGGTGATCCTTCCCGGTCACGGCCGGGCCACCACCCTCGGCGCGGAGCGTCCGCACCTGGGTGAGTGGCGGGACCGCGGATGGTAGCGGTGCTCGACGTGGTGGTTGTCACACCGGCCACCTGAATGCCTGGAACCCGCCTGCTCCGATCGGGTGAATAGCCGACCACACCGGTTCAGCTTCAGCCTCAACAGGACGAACCGATGTATGGCCATTTTTCTCGATCCGGGCGGTTTTCATGGGTCTTCGACGTTCGTCTTCACGTCCGCGCGCGGTGCGCAAGCGGGCCGCTCTGCTCAGCATCAGCCTGCTCTGCGGCCTGCTCGTGGGCTACCCGGGGCCGGTCCGGGCAGCCGGCACCCCGGACATCGCGATGAGCGTCGAGGCGCCCGAGCAGATCCTGCTGGGTGAAACCGTGACCGTGCGGCTGAAAGCCACCAACGCGGCCGGCCCGGACGGGTACAACACGTCCTACCGGATGGTCGTCCCGGCCGGGTTCACGGTCGTTCCCGGCTCCGGCACCCCGCTGAGCCCTGAGGTGATCGACCACAGCAACGGAACCAAAACCCTGCTATGGCTGAACGCCTCGGACTCCTTGACCGGCGCTACCAGCGAGGTCACCGTGGACCTGGTCGCCGGATCCGACACCGGGCCGGTCACCTTCCAGGCCGATGCCTACACCCACGACGACGCCAGGCAAGTGCCGCAATTCAATACCTGGGGGAACGTCGTCCCCGGCTCGTACACCGGCTCGGACAACGGCTCCGACACCGTGGCCCTCGTTCCGTTCCGGATCACCGGCGACGTGCGGCGCCCGGAGAACGAGATCCCCCGCGGCGTGCAGGACTTCAAGACCGTGGTCGACCTGCGCGTGGAGAACAACCACATCGGCTCCTCCAGCGACCTGGAGATCGTCGACTATCTGCCCGCATCGTTGGAGTTCCTCGGCTGCGGGGACACCGACAACTCCGCCACTGGCACCGAGGAGTACACCGGTGCTGGGCGGATCGACAGCACACCTGCCCCGGCGATGACGAACCCGTGTATCGCGCCCTCGTCGGTGGAAACCGTCACCGAGGACCCACCCGGCCCGCTGCCGCACGGGGTCTACACCAAGATCACCTGGGATAGCGCTGCCCTGACTCCCACCCGGGCCAACCCGGGCGCCGGTGAGGACTACACGATCAGTTACGTCACCGGTGTCCCGCGATTTGCCAACACCGACCCTGGCGCCCCGGCTACGGCCAACCTGGACAACAACAACGGTCCCTCCACCATCGAGACCACCGAGCAACAGGTGACCAATTACGTGGCCGCGACCGGCACCTACTCCGGTACCAGCCACCAGGCCGACGACGAGGAGATCCTCACCCTGGAGGACCTGTCGGTGCAGCAGACGGTCAGCCCGGGCACCATCGAACAGGGCGGGACCAGCACCTGGACATTGGATCTGCAAGTCAGCGAGTACACCACCAGCACCGCGGACACGGTCGTGGAAGTCACCGTCCCCGACGGCCTCGAGGTGGACACCAACAGCCTCACCGACGGTGGAGCGGCTGTCGTCAACGGCGACGGCACCACCACCATCACCTGGAACCTGGGTTCGACCCTGGCCGGCAACTCGACCAAGCAGCTGACCTACCAGACCATTACCCGAAACACCTACCGCGGCAGCGGCCGTCCCGTCCTCACCGGTGACAGCTGGACCTCGGACGCGAAGGTGACCGCCACCCTGACCGACCTGAACGGCGAAACCCGCACCGTCCGCGACGAATCCAACACCTCGCAGAAAGCCGACGGAGCCAGCTTGACCAAGGAGGTCGCCGCACCGGTTTCCGCTGACGGCACCTGCGGCGACGGGTCCGCACTGTCCTGGGAA
>PDSI01000154.1 GCA_002748415.1 Micrococcales bacterium
AAAGCGGCCGTTTTCGCATTGGAATCGTTATTCGAACAGCGCGAGCGGCGGTGGCCGGTGATGATCTCCGGCACCATCACCGATGCGTCCGGGCGCACCCTGTCCGGGCAGGTCACCGAGGCGTTCTGGTATTCGGTGCGGCACGCCCGGCCGCTGTCCGTCGGGTTGAACTGTGCCCTGGGCGCGGACCAGATGCGCCAGTACTTGGTGGAGCTGTCGGCCGTGGCGGACACGCTGGTGTCCACCCACCCGAACGCCGGGCTGCCCAACGCGTTCGGGGAGTACGACGAAACCCCGCAGCAGATGGCGAAAGCCATCGGCGAATTCGCCACTGCGGGCCTGGTCAACGTCGTCGGAGGGTGCTGCGGGACCTCGCCGGAGCACATCCGGCATTTCGCGGCCGCAGTGGCCGATGCGCCGCCGCGCCAGGTGCCCACCGTCAAGCCGGCGCTGCGGTTGTCCGGACTGGAACCGTGCGTCATCGACGACGAATCGCTGTTCGTCAACGTGGGTGAGCGCACCAACATCACCGGGTCGGCCAGGTTCAAACGGCTCATCAAGGAGGAGGACTACCCGCAGGCGTTGTCGGTGGCGTTGCAGCAGGTGGAATCGGGCGCGCAGATCATCGACATCAACATGGACGAGGGCATGATCGACGGCGTCGCGGCGATGGACCGGTTCACCAAGCTGGTTGCCAGCGAACCGGATATCTGCCGGGTTCCGGTGATGATCGATTCCTCCAAGTGGGCGGTGATCGAGACCGGGCTGCGCACCGTGCAGGGCAAGCCGATCATCAACTCCATCTCCATGAAGGAGGGCCTGGAACCGTTCGTGGAGCACGCCCGGCTGGCCCGCAAATACGGCGCGGCCGTGGTCGTGATGGCCTTCGACGAGCAGGGCCAGGCCGACACCTACCAGCGGCGGATCGAGGTGTGCCAGGAGGCTTACCGGATCCTCACCGAGCAGGTGGGTTTCCCGGCCGAGGACATCATCTTCGACCCGAACGTGTTCGCGGTGGCCACCGGCATCGAGGAACACGCCGACTACGGAAACGACTTCATCGAGGCCACCCGGTGGATCAAGCAGAACCTGCCGGGCGCGCTGGTGTCCGGCGGGGTGTCCAACGTGTCTTTCTCCTTCCGCGGCAACAATCCTGTCCGCGAGGCCATCCACTCGGTGTTCCTCTACCACGCCATCAAGGCGGGCATGGACATGGGCATCGTCAATGCCGGTCAGCTGGTGGTCTACGACGAGATCGACCCGCCGCTGCGGGAACGGGTCGAGGACGTGGTGCGCAATCGCCGCCCGGACGCCACCGAGCGGTTGCTGGCGGTCGCCGCCGACTACAACACCGGCGGCGAGCAGGCGCCGGAGGCCGTGCAGGAGTGGCGATCCTTGGCGGTGGCCGAACGGATCACGCACGCCCTGGTCAAGGGCATCGACGCGCACATCGAGATGGACACCGAAGAGCTGCGAGCCGAGATCGATGCCCGCGGCGGGCGGCCCATCGAGGTCATCGAAGGCCCGCTGATGGCCGGCATGAACGTGGTCGGCGAGTTGTTCGGCGACGGCAAGATGTTCCTGCCACAGGTTGTCAAGTCCGCCCGGGTGATGAAGAAGGCGGTCGGGTACCTGATCCCGTTCATCGAGGCGGAGCAGCAACCGGGCGATGCGGCCCGCAGCAACGGACGCATCGTCATGGCAACGGTCAAGGGCGATGTTCACGACATCGGCAAGAACATCGTCGGGGTGGTGTTGCAGTGCAACAACTACGAGATCATCGACCTGGGCGTCATGGTCCCGGCGCAGAGGATCCTCGATGCGGCGGCGGAGCACGACGCGGACATCATCGGGTTGTCCGGCCTGATCACCCCCTCGCTGGAGGAGATGGTCGGCTTCGCGGGTGAGTTGCAACGGTTGGGCTCCACCACCCCGCTCATGCTGGGCGGGGCGACCACGTCCAAGGCGCACACGGCGGTGAAGGTGGTGCCGGCGTACGACGGCCCGGTGGTGTGGGTGAAGGACGCGTCCCGGTCGGTACCGGTGGCGGCCTCGCTACTGTCGGAGCAGCGGCACGAGTTCACCGCCGGTATCAAAGCCGAATACGACGAGCTACGCACCCGGCATGCCGGCAAGTCCAGTGAACGAAAACTGCTGAGCTTGGCCGATGCCCGCGCCAACGCCCCGCAGATCGACTGGTCCTCCTACACTCCCCCACGGCCCCGGATGCTGGCCGGCAGCGGGTCGTTCACCAGGTTGTTCGACGGCTATCCGCTGGAGGAGTTGCGCGACTACATCGACTGGACACCGTTCTTCACCACCTGGGAGATGAAGGGCCGGTACCCGGACATCCTCAACAGCCCATCCGCGGGCACCGAGGCCCGCCGGTTGTTCGACGACGCGAACGACATGCTGGACCTGCTGGTCAAGGAGAACTGGCTGACCGCACGTGCGGTCATCGGGCTGTTCCCGGCGAACACCTGCGGTGACGACACCCTCATCTACACCGACGAGTCTCGCTCGCAAGTGCGCACCACGCTGCATCACCTGCGCCAGCAGGGAGCCCACCGGGAAGGCGTGGCCAACAAGTCCGTCGCGGATTTCGTCGCCCCGGTGGATACCGGGTTGGCCGACTACGTGGGCGCTTTCGCGGTCACCACGGGCATCGGCATCGCCGGCAAACTCGAGCAGTTCCGGGCCGAACACGACGACTATTCGGCGATTCTGCTGGAATCGCTGGCCGACCGGCTGGCCGAGTCGTTCGCCGAACGGATGCACCAGCGGGTCCGCACGGAGTTCTGGGGGTACGCGGCACGCGAGCAGTTGGACAACGACGAGCTGATCGCCGAACGCTATACCGGCATCCGCCCGGCACCGGGTTACCCGGCGAGCCCGGACCACACCGAGAAACTCACCTTGTGGCAGCTGCTGGACGTGCAGGACAACATAGGCATCACGCTGACCGAATCGATGGCCATGTGGCCGGGTGCCTCGGTATCCGGCTGGTACTTCTCCCATCCCCAGGCCCAGTACTTCGTGGTGGGCCGTATCGGACGGGACCAGGTCGCCGACTACGCGGCACGCAAGGGCTGGGACGACAAAACGGCGCACTCATGGCTGGCCCCTAACCTGGCCTACGACCCGGACTGATCGGTGCTACCAGGCCCCCGCCCATGCTGGAGCCAGCCCACGGTCGCACACCTCCAGCAACAGGTCACCCAGCGAATGCTGCGGGCTGGCCGCCAGCAATCGTTGCGCGATGTCGCGGCATTGCGCGCCGTCGCCCAGCCACCAGTGCACGGCCGCCAGAAGTGCCCACACGTTGGGCTCGGCCGCCGGATCGCACACCCGCGCCACCTGCCGCAACAGGCCCGCCGCCCGGTGGGCCGCGGCGGTAGGACGGTTGACGGGGTCGAACACCGACTCGGCGAAATCCAGACACAGGTTTTCGTCGGCGACGACCGCGTCGACGACCTCCGCCAAGGCTCCGCCGGTGACGATCTCCACCAGTAGTGCGTCGCGGACCGAGACGTCGCGAACCGCGAGCGCCACCCACGCGGCCTGATCGTCGTTGACCTCTGCCGGCGCGTGCGGGGCCTCGGTTCTCACCAGATCCCGCCAGATGTGCATGGCCCAGGTACCGGCCGGCATCGGCCCGCGGGCCCGGGCACCGGCGGGGGCGGAACCGGACGTGTCCCGGTCGGGGGCCGGGGTGCGGACCGGCCGTGCCGCGAGGGCCGCGATCCGTTCGGCGACCCGGTGGCGGTGTTCCGGATCGCCGTCCAGGTCGGCGGTGATCGACTGCCGGCTGGGCCGGACGGACCGGCCGGCCAGCACCATAGCCGCAGATGCCGTCGACCCAGCCAGTTCGGACACCGGCCGCCCGGGTGAGGAACAACACTCCTCCTCGCAGAACAGCATCCGCCAGTGCCCGGAACCCACCTGGCCCACCCCCAGCACGCTGATACCTTGCGCGTCGAGGCCTTCGAGCATTGCCTTGACCAGCAGCGAGTGTTCCCAGTCCTGATCGCTGTAACAGGCCAGGAACACCGCGCCGGGAGCGAGATGACCTAGCCGCCAGAGCACTTCACCGGCGATGCCGATGTGAGTGCCGGTCGGGCCGGAGTCCACGCACTCGGCGTGGGCAGGCAGATCGACCCGCAGCATCGGCCCGGCCGCCGGCGGTTGCGCGTCCCCGACACAGACCACGACCAGCGAGTCCGTGGGGTGGAAGCCGATCGCGTACGGGATCCAGGCGAGTAGATCCTGGGCGGTGCGAACCCGCAGTACGTCGTCACCGTTTCCCCGCGGGTGCGGCGGACCGATGGGTAGGGGCTGGGAGTGGGGCATCGTCGTCACGGCCCCAGACTGGTGGCGGGCGGCCGCGACCGGTCAGGTATCCACAGGTAGCGTGCATCGAAAACCGGAAGTCCGGACTGTGGAAAAGCTGGTGCGCCGGCCGCGACGCGTCAGCAGAGCACTGCTGCGCCGCGGACCCGGGCGCACCGGTTACGTCCTAGCCGTCTGCTCCCAGGCGAGGAACTTCTCCGATTCGTCCACCAAAGCCCCTGCGGCCCAGCCGAGCACGACGATGTCGTCGACCAGTCCCAGTACCGGCAAGAGCGCCTCGGGAATGAGGTCGACCGGTAGTGCGGCGTACGCGACGGCCGCGGCGACAGCCGCCGCCTTCGCGTTGCTGAGCCCGTCATACTCCCCTTTCAGGCGTGCCCGGACCATCCTGGGCACGGCGGCGGCGAGGTCGGTCAGCGGCGGTGAGCCCTCGCCGCGACGCGAGTTCACCGCCCGTACGACGCTGCTGGCTGCGGCGGCGCCGCGCATGAGGCCTCGGACTCTGGCCACGGGCTACTCCTTCGGTTTCTCCTCGTGCGGATAGAACTCGACTTTGGTCTCGAACTCGGTGCGAGCGTTGTTCAGCATCTCCCGCAGCAGCCAGGTGTCAGCACCGGCGCCGACCACTCCACCCACCAGCGGGACGCCGCGACCGAGCACGCGGCTGATCCGCTGCTTCCCGGCCTGGGACAACAGGTGGAACCCGACGCCCTTGTTCAGGAACATCAAGGTGGCCGGTGGCAACCCGTCGGCGGCCGCGTCGGCCAGTTTGCCGGTCACGGTGACCCCCTGCACCTTGCCGAGCAGCCCTTTGGCGTCCGATCCCATGAGGGTCAGCATGATCGCGGTGCGCACTTGGGGGTCGGACAGGTCGTGGCCTCGCAGGTGGGCGATGGCGCCGATGGCCCGGGTCGCCAGGGTGAAGAAGCCTGCGACGTTGGCCGGCAGGGCGACCGGTAGTGTGACGAAACCACCGATGCCAGTGGCGAAGCCCTGTGCGGCGACCAGCTTGTAGTGACTGGAAACGATGGTGTCGATCGCTTTCTCCCGGTCGCCGCCGGCTTCCTGCAACGCCTCAGCGGCGACCTCCTGCACCGAGTCGAGCGGCCCGAGCCCGGAGATCCCGAACGCGATGAGCCGGTTGACCAGGGCGGTGGCAGCCGAATCCAGCACACCTCTAGCACCGGCCAGATCGGCTTCGGGCTGGGCCCGGTGGGCAGCCTTGCCGGCGTCAGTCTTGTTGTCGGGCACGTTCGTCCTCCACTCGCCTGGCCCTCACGGTGTGCTGTCCCATTTTGACACGTCTGCCTGCCCGGTCTCACCGCGGCCACCGTCCGGTGCCGGACCGGAAGTGCTCGCGCGCATCCGGGGGTGCTGCGGCCAGGGCGCGTCGGCCGGGCGTAGCGTATCCCAGTTCCGTTGCCGGGCAGCCCAGGCGGCCAGCAGGCCGGCAACGGCCGTGGGGCTGCCCAACCTGCCGGCGAGCACCGCATTCACGGCATCGGACAACGGCACCCATACCACCGGCATCCCCTGCTCCTCGTGGGTGCGCTGGTGGCGCTCGGCGGGTGGGACCGCTCCCAGCCCGCGGGCCAGGAAGAGCCGGAACGCCTCCTGGGAACCGCCGGGGCTGTTCCACCAGTCCGCCAGCACCCACCACTGCTCGGCGGTCAGGTCGGCCTCCTCCGCCAGTTCCCGGGCCGCGCAGGCTTGCGGCGGTTCGCCGGTGACGTCCAGCAGCCCGGCGGGTAGTTCCCACAGGTGAAAGCCCACCGGGTGCCGGTACTGGCGCAACAGCAGGACGTTGTCGTGCTGATCCATGGCCAGGATTCCCACTGCACCAGTGTGTTCCAGGAACTCCCGGCGCACCGTGCCGGCCGGGCCGAGGTCCGCTTCCTCCGCCACCAGATTCCAGACCATCCCGGTGTGCAGCAGCTGTCTGTCCTGTACAGGTGCGGGCTGTAGCACATCGGCCAGCATGTGTGCCGGTACGTACCGGCCCGGCAATCCGTCGTCTCGCAGCGCGCCGGAATCCTGCCCCACCACCAGCTCCCCTCTGTGTCGGTCCGGTGTCGGTGCTACCCGGAATCGCTTGACTCATCGACGTTTCGGCCCTCATGGGTTCCGGGCAGCTGGTCGTCGGTCACCACGTGCAGGTCGACCCTGGGCACGTCGACCCCGGCCAGCCGCTCCTCCTGCTGACGGTGCAACGCCGCCTCGATCAGGCCGCGGAACAGCGGATGCGCCCTGGTGGGACGCGATTTGAACTCAGGGTGTGCCTGGGTGGCCACGTAGTACGGATGCACGTCGGCGGGCAGCTCGACGAACTCGACCAGGGTGCCGTGCGGCGAGGTGCCACTGACCAGCAGCCCGGCCTGCTCCAGCCGGTCACGGTAGGCGTTGTTGACCTCGTAACGGTGCCGGTGCCGCTCGGTCACCTCCGTGGTCCCGTACGCTTTGGCGACGATGGAGTCTCCTACCAGGTGGGCCGGGTAGGAACCCAGCCGCATGGTGCCGCCCAGGTCTGCGTCCCCGGCCACGACGTCGCGCTGTTCGGCCATCGTGGCGATCACCGGATGCTTTGTGCCGGAGTCGAATTCGCTGGAAGAAGCACCGGGCATGGCGGCCACGTTGCGGGCGTACTCGATCACCATGCATTGCAGCCCCAGACACAGTCCGAGGGTGGGGATCTGGTTCTCCCTGGCCCATCTGAGGGAACCGAGCTTGCCTTCGATGCCCCGCACCCCGAAACCGCCGGGCACGCAGACCGCGTCCACTCCACGCAGGTGCTGACGAGCGCCGGCCGGGGTGTCGCAGAGGTCGGAAGGAACCCAGCGGATGCGCACGTCGCAGTCCGTGGCGACCCCACCGGCTTTCAACGCCTCGGTGACCGACAAGTAGGCGTCCGGCAGGTCGATGTATTTGCCGACCAGGGCGACCTCGACCTTCTCGGCCGGTTGGTGCACCCGCCGCAGCAGGTTGTCCCACTCGGTCCATTCCACGTCCCGGAACGGCAGCCGCAGCCTGCGGATCACATACGCGTCCAGTCCTTCTCGGTGCAACACCTTCGGGATGTCGTAGATCGACGGGGCGTCGGCCGCGGTCGCCACCGCATCCAGATCGACGTCGCAGGAGTTTGCGATCTTCGTTTTGATGGACTCGGTCAGTTCCCGGTCGCAGCGCAGCACGATGGCATCCGGTTGGATGCCGATGCTGCGCAGCGCGGCCACCGAGTGCTGGGTGGGTTTCGTCTTCAGCTCTCCGGAGGGGCCGATGTAAGGCACCAGCGACACGTGCACGAAGAACACGTTGTCGCGCCCGATGTCCTGGCGCACCTGGCGGGCCGCCTCCAGGAACGGCAACGACTCGATATCCCCGACGGTGCCACCGATCTCGGTGATCACCACGTCCGGGGCGGGTTCGGCATCGGCTTGGGCCCGCATCCGGCGCTTAATCTCGTCGGTCACGTGCGGGATCACCTGGACGGTGTCACCGAGGTATTCGCCCCGGCGTTCCTTGGCGATGACCTCCGAATACACCTGTCCGGTGGTGACATTAGCTGCCGCGTCGAGGTCCTCGTCCAGGAAGCGCTCGTAGTGACCGATGTCCAGGTCGGTCTCCGCGCCGTCCTCGGTGACGAAGACCTCGCCGTGCTGGAAGGGGTTCATCGTGCCGGGGTCGACGTTGATGTAGGGATCGAGCTTCTGCATCGATACGGCCAGCCCGCGGGCCCGCAGCAACCGGCCCAGACTGGAAGCGGTCAGCCCCTTGCCCAGCGAGGACGCCACCCCGCCGGTGACAAAAATGTGCTTGGTGAGGAATACCCCGGACTGTCGCGTCGCGCGTACGCGTTGATGGTGCACCACGGACTTTGACGGTAGCACGTTTCCGTACCGCCGACGCCCTTTCCCGCCGCCGCCCGGTCCTACCGGACCAGGTCGCGGTAGCGCAACACCAGTTGCTGGATCATCTGTTCCTGGGTGGGTAGTTCACCGGCCCGGATCCTGGCCCGGTGTCTCAGGTCGGACAGCCGTCCCGGCGTGGTCACGACATCGGCGATCGCGGTGGCCAGAGCCGGGGCGGAATCCGGCGGGACCAGTAGCGCCGCGTCGCCCGCCACCGCGGCCGTTCCGCCCACGTCGGTGGCCACCACGGCTGCTCCGGCATGCAGCGCCTCCTGCATCACCAGGGGCTGCCCTTCCCAGTGCGAGGGCAGCACCACCACATCAGCGGCGCGCAGCAACGCGGGGACGTCGTCGCGGGCACCGAGCAGTACCGCCGGCGCGCCCACCGCGTCCGCCTGATGCACCAGTGCTGGCCCAAGCGGGCCGTCCCCGGCGATCACACAGATGACGGCTCGCCCATCGGAGGCCAGCTGCCGGCGTAACAGGGCGGTGGCCTCGATCAACCGTTCCAGGCCTTTCTGCCGGGCGAGCCGGGCCACGGTCACCAGGACAACGACGTCGCCGGTGGGGTCTTCGGCGTAGCTGAGCAGTTCCGAGCGGACGCGCCACACCTCGTCCAGGTCCGGCGGATCGGCCACCGGGGCGGGCACCAGAGCGGTGGCCACCTGGCGGGCGCCTGCGGTAGATGCGGCGTCGACCAGATCCGCGGATACGCCCAGTACCAGGTCGGCCCGGGTGACGATCAGGGTGAGCAGTCCGGCTGCAATGGTGCGCGTCCGCGGATCGCCCATCGGCAGGTTGTGCAGCGTGACGACGAACCGCACTCCGCGTGAGCGCTTGCGAATCGCCCCGTCACGGGTGCTGGACAGGGCCAGCGCGGTCACGGCTCCGGCGCGCAGCCCGTGCGCGTGCGCCACATCGGCGCCGCGCACCAGCCGGCGCAACGTCGCCACCGCCTTGGCGTCGGCCGCGCCCCGTGGCCGGTCGGCGATGTCGACGGGCACGAAGCCCGGTTCACCGTGCGGTCCGGGATGCGGATGGGTGGCGCCGATGACGGCAAGCCGGTCAGCCGCGTCCGGCGGCGCGGCAACGATCACCGTGTGGCCGGCCCGGGCTATTCCTGCAGCCACCTCGGCCACATGCCGGCCCACTCCTCCGGTGGAGCTGCCGTGTACCAGAAGCACCTTCATTGCGGCATCCTTCGTGTCCCCGCCTGTTCTACCGTTCCGTCCGGGTCAGCGCACACCGGGGACCCCGGTGCGCCGCACGATGCGCCGAACGGTTGCCCACAGTGCGGGTTCCACCCGGGCGAGCACAGCGGCGGTCACGCCGCCGGCGATGACCGCCGCGCAGGCCGCGGCGCCCGCCGCGCGCAACCAACCCACGCCCGGCGCGGCCACGGCTGTCCCGGCGGCCGGCACCGGTACGGGTTGCCCCATGACCAGGATGCCAGCCACGGCCCCTGCCACGGCCGCCGTCACCGCGCCTGCTCCCCCGGCGCCCAGCACTCGGACCACCCCACGGGTGCCGTCCACCCCGGTGTGGCGACGCAGCATCATCACGGCCAACACCCAGCCGGCCGCCATCCCGGCGGTGGTCCCCAGCCCGGCCCACAGCAAGATCCGCGACGAGCCGAACACGCCGGCCAGCAGCACCGCCACCAGGCTCACCAGCCCCCAGCCGGTAGCGGCGCAATACGCTGCCGCTCGCGGCCGGTCGGCAGCCTGCAAGGCACGGGTGGCGTGCGTGAGGCCCGCGGTCGCCGGCACCGCACCGGCCAGCGCCACCAAAGCCGCCGCCATCCCACCGGCTCCGCGTCCGGAGGCGTCCAGGTCGGCGAAGAACGACTGCGCCGGGAGGGCTACCGCGACCAGCACCGAGCCACCCAACAACCCGGCCGCCAGCACGCTGCGCTGCGTGCGGGCACACTGCGCAGCGAAATCGCTTGTGGCTGCGGCCAACCGGGGAAAGGCCGCGGTCACGATCGGCTGCGCCAGTACGGCCACGGGCAGCAGGAAAACGGCTTGGGTGTACTGCCATAGCGCGAGTGCGCCGACCGGGGCCGAAGGCAGGCCGCTGAGGACGAGGATGGTCACGACACTGAGCTGCTGGGCGAGCAGCGCGGCCAGCCCACCGAGGGCTTGGGCCCGGATGCGGGCACCGATGCCGGCCGGGAACCGCAAGGTCAGCCGCGGCCGCACACCGACCCCCCGGATCATCAGCACCAGCACCGGCAGGCTGAGGGCAGCCACCCCGGCGGTGGTGCCCCAGGCCAGCCACCAGCGGGCCGGCGCGGGGAACCGGGCCGGGTCGTCGATCATCCCGCCGGCCAGCCGGCCGGTGAGCAGATAGGTAAGGATCACCACCACACTGGACAGGCTCGGGGCTAGTGCCGCCAGCACGAACCGGTGATGGGCCTGGACCACTCCGATGGCCACCACCCCGAGCCCGTACAACACGATCTGCACGGCGAACACCGCGATGAAGAACTCCGCGAGGGGGTCGGCGCCGGGACACTGGTCAGGGGTCAGCGGACCGGCCAGCCGGGGTGCCGAAGCCCACAACAGCCCCGCGGCGGGAACGGTGAGCAGGAGCACCCAGGTCAGCAGCGCGCCGACCGTGTCGCGGACCTGCCCGCGAGGCTGCCCCGCAGTGCTGCCGCCGGACGAGCCCACCATGGGCGCAATCGCCGGCACGACGGCGGCCACCAGGGCGCCGCCAACGGCGACCTCGTACACCACGTTCGGCAGCTGGTTGGCGGCGGCGTAGACCTGAGCCACACACCCTCGCCCGAGGGTTGCGGACTGCACCACCCAGCGCCCGAAACCGGTCACCCTGGCGACCACGGTCAGCACCGCAATGCTCGCGGCGGCAGCCGCGAGGGTGGGCGCCGCCCGGTTCAGTTCCGGCCCCACGCGTCAAGTTCGCGCAGCACCGGCGTCGATTCGATGACGGCGGTGAAGCTGACCTTCTCGCTGGCCAGGATGGCAGCCGTCAGCAGCGCGAGGGTGGCCGCCCGCGGGGCCCGGGCGGCGGGGGCCGGGCGCATGGCCACGATGGCGGTCACCCCGAGCACGGCTCCCAGCGCGTTGGCGCCGGCGTCGCCGAGCATGCCTTCCTCCGCCAGGTCGGTGCCCAGCAGGGCGAGGCTGGCGCCGGCGGCGGCGCCGGCGCCCGCCAGGGTCTGCCGGTCACCCGGGTGGGCTGCGGCCAGCAGCCCCGCGGCCGCGAGTCCCGCCTTGATGGCGCGCCCTGGCCGCAGATCGAGCAGGTTGGCGAAGTTGGCCGCCCCGGCCACGATGCCCGTACCGATGACGGTGTCGGCAAGCCCGGCGCGCCGGTCGACCAGCTGCGAAGCGCCGAACGCGGCTGCGCCGATGCCGAACACCTTCAGCAGGCCGGTGGTCACTTCGCCTCGGGCCAGCGCCCCGACATGGCCATGGATCCCCTTGGCCGAGTGACGGTCACCCAGGTCGTCGATGACGCCGAAGGTAGCCGCACCGGCCAGCCCGGCCAGCGCCCCGGCCCGGTGGCGACCGCCGAGACCGGGCGCGCAGGCGAGCCCGGCGGCGGCACCTGCCGCCCAGGCCACTCCCTCGCCCAGGTGCACGGTGCGTTGCCGATGGTTCACCCTGACCCACCGGGTCTGCTCGCGCAGGCCCGGGATGCGGCCGCGGTGTCGCCAGACGGCGCGAGCGGCCGCGCCGGCGACCACGGCGGGGACGGCGCCGGCCGGCGCGGCGCGCATCATGGCGTGTCCCGCGGGCCGGGCCGGGTGGTCGGCACCGGCGGGAACGGCGCGTCCGCGTCTGCGCCGCTGCCGTACTGGCCGGTCTCACCGATGCCTTGCTCGGCCAGCGCGAACACCACCGCGATCGGCCCGACCGCTGTGTCGGCGTCGCCGACCCCGCTGATCACGCTGCCGGCCTGGTCGTCCCGGCGCAGGCTTTCCAGCAGATTCGTCGTGTCCTCATCGCGTTCCGGGGCAGCGAGCACGCCACCGCGCCCCTTGGCGCACAACTGCCGCAACAGTGCAAGGTATCGCTCGTCCAGCTGCGCGCGAGCGGGCGTCCGCTCGACGGCACGGTTGCCGTCGACGGCCACCATCATGGTCGCGCGCTGCTGCGGCGACCCGCTGACCGTGAGCAGGCCGGCGGATTCCAGGGCCTTCAGGACCTGCGGACCGTGCAAGGACTGGGTTGCGGACTCACGCTGGCTGGTGGCCGTCACCGCGGCCGCCAGCTGCCGGTCGAGGTATTCGTTCACCTCGGCGGCCCCCGGCGCCCGGTCACCGGTGATCGCAACGATCCGCTCGACCGCGTCGGCGCGTTTGCGAGCCTGTCCTGGCTCGGCCCAGGCAGGGTCGATGTCGACCTGGCCGCTGACGGTGCCGCCAGCGCGCTGGAGGGCGTCCTCGATACCGGTGACCGCCTCGTCCGGCGCGTCGGGCAGCCGCACCACCACCACCTGTCGGCCGGCGAGCTGGCCGGCCACGATCGTGGCGGTGAGTTCGGCGAGGACCTGGTCCCGGCTTTCCAGGCTGCTGCGATCGGCCAGGGACTGCGCGCGCAGCTGGTCCGTCTCGGCACGCAGGTGCTCTACCTGGTTGTTCAAGGTGACGCCGATCTGGTCCTGCAGCGGACCGGCGCCCAGCACGATCCCGATGGCCAGGGCCATGAACACCGATACCAGGGAGACCAGGTGGTATTTGAAATCGATCACAGGAGTCTCCGGAAAAAGCCTTGGATGCCGTTCCACACATCCTGCACCGACTGCACCAGCAGCCCGACGAAGACCTGCCCGGACGCGGTGGATTGCAGAGCCATGAGCAGCGCGAAGAAGCCGGCACACAGCAGCAACGCCAGCTGCCAGTTGGCGATCCGTTGCCGGTACAGCCGGGAGACCCCCTTGGCATCGACCAGTTTCCCGCCCACCCGTAGCCTGGTCAGGAAGGTGCTGGCCATGCCGGCCCGGCCCTTGTCCAGGAACTCCTCCAACGTCGCATGAGTGCCGACGGCCACGATGAGGCTGGCGCCCTGGTGATCGGCCAGCAGCATGGCCACGTCCTCGCTGGTGCCGGCGGCGGGAAAGACGACGGGGTCGACTCCCAGCGCGTTCACTCGTTCCAGGCCCGGTGCGGTCCCGTCCCGGTAGGCGTGTACGACGATCTCGGCCCCGCACGTCAGTGCCTCATCGGACACCGAGTCCATGTCGCCCACGATCAGGTGCAGGCCGTAGCCGGCGGCCAGGATCGCGTCGGCACCGCCGTCCACCCCGATCATGATCGGCCGGTACTCCCGAATGTAGGGGCCGAGCGTGACCAGGTCCTCCTGGTAGTGGTGCCCCCGCACGACGATGAGGACCTGTCTGCCGTCCAGGTCGGTGCGCAGCGGCGGGACGCCGACCCCGTCGATCAGCAGGTCGCGTTCCTTCACCAGATAGCGCATCGTGTTCTCGGCGAATGCCGCCAACTGCTCGGAAATGTCTTGCCTGGCCGCCTCCATGGCGGCGTCGACGGCGTCCCTGGTCAGCGGGGTGCCGGTGGCCACGCACTGGCCGTCGACGAGCAACCGGTCCTGGTCCAGTTGCCCCTGGGCGCCCTCCTGCACATCCTCGATCACCTGGGACCCGACGTTGTCCAGCACCGGGATTCCGGCCTCGATGAGGACCAGCGGACCCGCGTTCGGGTACCGGCCAGAGATGCTGGCCGCGGCGTTGACCACCGCCGCCGGGGAGCAAGCCACCAACCCGTCCGCGGAAACCCGGTCCAGGTCCTCGTGGTCGATGACGGCGATGTCACCACCCTGCAGCCGCTTGACCAAGTTCTTGGTCCGCCGGTCCACCCGGACGACGCCCCCGATCGTGCCGGCCCCGCCGCTACGGGTACCCAGGGACAGTGGCGGGAGTTTCACTGTCGCAGTTTCCCACGGCCGGCGGCAGCCAGTTCGAGCAGTTCCGCCGCATGAGCGCGCGCGGAGCGAGACGACTCCTGGCCGGCCAGCATCCTGGCCAGTTCGTTCACCCGGTCCGCGTCCGCCACCCGCCGAACCGCGCTGGAGGTGATCGCCCCGTCCTCGCTCTTGCGCACTACCAAGTGGTGGTCGGCGAAGGCGGCCACCTGCGGTAGGTGGGTGACGACGAGCACTTGCGCGCAGGTAGCCAGCCGGGCCAGCCGGCGACCGATCTCGACCGCGGCCTTGCCGCCGACTCCGGCGTCGACTTCATCGAAGACGAAGGTGACGACCTGGTCGGCTTGGCTGGCCAGGCACACCTCGAGCGCCAGCATCACCCGGGACAGTTCTCCGCCGGAGGCACCTTTGGCGATCCGGCGCGGCGGCGCGCCGGGGTGCGGGCGTAGCAGGAAGCTCACCTCGTCGGCACCGTGCGGGCCGGGTTCGGCCGGGCGGACCTCGATACTCAGTTCCGCGTTCGGCATCGCCAGGGCCGTCAGTTCGGCGGTGGCCGCGCTCGCCAACCGGTCCGCGGCGGCGCTGCGCAGGCCGCTCAACTCTGATGCGGCGCCGGCCAGCTGCTGCGCCAGCCCTGTCTGTTCGTCCTGCAGCTGACCGATCCGGGCGTCGTCGCCGTCCAGGTCGAGCAACCGGGCGGATGCGGTTTTCGCCCAGTCCAGGACGTCGTCCACGGTCTCTGCCGCCGGAACGCGACGCACGAGGGCGGCCAGGTCGGCGCGGCGCTGCTGGATCGTGGCCAAAGCCGCCGGATCCACGTCGATGCCGGCGCGATAGGAGGCCAGGTCGGCGGCCAGGTCGGCCAGTTGGACACCGAGGCCGGCCAGGCGCTGGGCGGGCTCGGCCAGCTGCTCGTCGTGGGCGACCGCGGGCTGCAGGCTGCGGCGGGCCGATTCGAGCGCGCCGATGGCCCCGGGCGAGGTCTGCGGGTCCTCCGCGCCCGCGACCGCCTCGTAGGCCTGCGTGGCCGCCCTGGCCAGTTCTTCCACGTTTTCCAGGCGCATCGCCGACGTCCGCAGCCGATGGTCCTCTCCCGGTTGCGGATCGGCGGACTCCACCTGGGCGAGCAGGTCGGTCAGAACGCCGGCCTCGGCCCGCCGGGCAGTGGCCTGACCGCGCAGGTCGGACAGTTCCCGGCTGACCCGGCTGTGTGCGGCGTACAGCTGTGCGTACCGGGTGTACGCCTCCCGCAGGTCCGCCCCACCGGAATCGTCCAGCGCCTGCCGCTGCCGGGCGGGGGACCGCAGCAGGATCTGCTCGGACTGACCGTGGGCGCTGACGAGCAGATCGGCCAGTTCGGCCAGCGTCGTCACCGGGACGGCCCGCCCCCCGACGTGCGCGCGGCCGCGGCCGGCGGCGGCGACCGACCGGGCGGTGAGCAGTTCGCGTTCATCGTTTCCGGCCGGGTCCAGGTCGGCGCCGGCGTCCCCTGCCCGGGCCGCGGCCGCGCCGTCGGCCCGGACCAGAAACGCGCCTTCCACCACGGCCCGCCGGGCCCCCTGCCGCACCAGGTCGGAGTCGGCTCTGGCTCCCAGCAGAAGCCCGAGCGCGGTGACCACCATCGTCTTGCCCGCACCGGTCTCGCCGGTGAGCACGTTGAGGCCGCATCCGAACTCCAGATCGGCCTCGGCGATCACCCCGAGATCACGAATGCGTAAGTCGGTCAGCATGCGTGCAGAGTATCCAGGGGACCAACAGTATCCAGCCGAACACAGCACCGCGGCGTCGAAGCCGGGCTGATGCCGGACGGGTTGACACCGGAGGATATGGCCCATGCCGGCGGCGGGACCGCAGCCGACGACGGTGCCGGTCGACAGGTGGCTACGCCCACCGGTCGTGCTGCCCCCACGATGTGCGCATGATGTCCGTCACTCGGCCGCCTTCTCCCTAAAGATCAACGAAAAGTAATCGCTCGAACACGCTGGCGGAAAAATGTAGCCCCATTCCGTAGCAAAGAGTACGCATACCGTCGCAACCGGTCATATGTCACAGTCAGATTGCTGATTCCTGACGATCCTTCACTAGTATCTGGCCAGCGCAGTGGGATGAGTCGCCCAGCCGGGCTCGAACATCCCTGTCCCGCTGCCCGGACCGAGGCCAGTGCGAGCAGGGGAGCTTGTGGATCTTTTCCAGAGCATCGTGGTGTTGGCTGCCTCGCTCGTGCTCGGCGGCACCGCGCTTCTGACACTGCGCTGGATGTTGTACGCCTGGAAGACCGAGGAACACTACCTGCGGACCACGTTCACGCGTGATCGCACGCTGCCGGTTGAACCGCTGGTTTTCTCGCTCATCGTGCCGGCCCGCCACGAGGACGCTGTGCTCGGGCACACGCTGGACAAGCTGGCCAGCAGCGAACACCCGCGGCTGGAGATTATCTGCGTCGTGGGCCACGACGACCCTGGCACCGCGGCGGTCGCGCAAGCCGCCGCGGCACGCCACCCCAACCTGATCCGGGTCGTCACCGATCACAGCGAGCCGAAGAACAAACCAAAAGCACTGAACACCGCGCTGGAATACGTTCGCGGTGACGTGGTCGGAGTTTTCGACGCCGAAGACGATGTCGATCCTCGGCTGCTGCCCGCGATCGAGCGATGCTTCTTCCACGACCAGGCGGATGTGGTTCAAGGCGGCGTCCAACTGATGAACATTCACTCATCATGGTGGTCGTTGCGTAACTGCCTGGAATACTTCTTCTGGTTCCGGTCCAGGCTGCATTTCCATGCCGACTCCGACTTCATCCCGCTGGGCGGAAACACCGTCTTCGTCCGGACGGCGCTGCTGCGCAACGTGGGCGGCTGGGACCCGGAATGCCTGGCCGAGGACTGCGAGCTCGGCGTCCGGCTGAGCGCGCTCGGTGCCTGGGTCAGCGTGGCCTACGAGCCGGAGCTGGCCACCAGGGAGGAGACACCGGGCACCATCGCGCAGCTAGTGCGCCAGCGGACCCGGTGGGACCAGGGTTTTCTCCAGGTGTACAAGAAGGGAATCTGGCGCGAACTGTCCACCCGGCGCCGCTGGCTGGCCCAACTGACCCTGCTCACCCCGTTCCTCCAGGCGGTCACCGGCCTGTTCATTCCGCTGTCCATCCTGTTGATGATCTTCGGCAACACTCCCGTGCTGGTGTCCATGATCGGATTCGTCCCAGCGATGATCATGGTCGCCAACGTCACCATGGAGATCCTGGGACTGTACGAGTTCGGCAAGATGTACCGGGTCAAGGTGCGGTTGCGCGACTACATCTACCTGGTCGTGGGCACCGTGCCCTATCAATGGCTGCTGGCCTATGCCGCGGCCCGATCGGTGTACCGGGAGCTGCGCAGCGAGCGGGGCTGGGAGAAGACCGCCCACACCGGCGCGCACCGGGACGCCCCCGCAACGCCTCTCCCTTCGGCACCCGCCCCGTCAACGTCGGCGCCTTCGGCACCCGCCCCGTCACCGTCCGCACCTTCGGCACCCGCTCCCGCGGCGGCATCTGCCGCCGGGCCGGCCAGCCCCCCGGTGCCGCCGGACCTGGTCGCCAGCGACACCCGCAGTCCCGCAAGCGAGCCGGACCTGCCCACCCAGGCACGGCCACAACCGGCCGGCCGGCCGCGCCGCAAGGCCAAGCCCAGCGCCCCGGGGGCTGGCCTGCGTTGGACCGGCAACGCCCGCGACTGGCACGCTCAATTCCTGGAGCGCGAAGAGCAGGATCAGCCGGCAGCCGATCCGGATCCGACCAAGCTGCCACTTCCCGGAACCAACGCCAACGGCCAGCAAGAGCACATCAGCATCGACGTGCTCCAAGACATCATCCTCGACCTGCGCGACGGGGCCGCGGTGTATCACCCTGAGGTTGTCCTGACCGCCGAGAACGACGGGCAAAGCAGATGAGCACCAGTAGTCCACAGTTGCGCACCAGCACGCTGCCGCAACGGACCGCCCGACCACTGCCGAAACGGCCGCTGCCCGGGAAACACACCCCCCAGGCGGCCCGCGGCCGGGAACTGCTCCTGCACCGGGAGACAGTGCGTGCGCACGCGCCGGTGGCCTACCACGTCACATCCTCCAGCAAGCCGCTGCAGCGCCTGCCCTGGTGGCGGCGCAGCGCCAACTTGCTGCTGGGCGCCATGGTAGCGGTGGTGACCACACTGGTCACCGCCGTGGGCTCCCGCACCGGCCCGATGCGCTTCGACGACGAGGGCACCTACGTATC
>PDSI01000019.1 GCA_002748415.1 Micrococcales bacterium
TCGGGGTCGGCCACGCTGACGTAGTCGACAGCGGCCAGCGGTTCGGCGTCGAGGATGTCGGTCATTCGCTTCCTTAGAGCGTCGGCGTCGGCCTCGCCCGCGGCCCAGGCCTGTTCGGCGGCCCGCAGCGCGCGGATCAGCACCGTCGCGGCGGCGCGGTGTTCGGCGTCCAGATAGTTGTTCCGGCTGCTCATCGCCAGCCCGTCCGGCTCCCGCACCGTCGGCGCGACGATCAGGTCGATCCCCATCGCGAGGTCGGTCACCATCTTCCGCAGGACGACGCACTGCTGGGCGTCCTTCTGGCCGAAGTACGCCGCGGTCGGCCGGACGGCGTGGAACAGGATCGACACCACGGTAGCGACGCCGCGGAAGTGGCCCGGTCGGCGGGCGCCCTCCAGCACGTCGGTGACGCCCTCGACATCGACATAGGTCGAGAATTCCGGCGGATAGATGTCGCTCACCCCCGGGGTCCAGACCAGGTCGGCCCCGGCTTCCGCGAGCAGTTCGAGGTCGCGGTCGAGATCTCTGGGATAGCTCGCCAGGTCCTCGGTGGGCCCGAACTGGGTCGGGTTGACGAAGATGGACACCGCGACCGCGCCGTGATCGGCCTTGGCCAGCCGAACCAGGCTCAGGTGCCCCTCGTGCAGGAAGCCCATGGTCGGCACCAGCGCGATCGCGCCGAAGTCCGCTCGGGCCGAGGCGAGCTCGGCCCTGGGCGTCACCACCCTCATACGCGTCTCTGCTAGGGCTCGGGAAAGTTCACGCCCGCCGCCGCAAGGGCCTCGCCGAGCACCTGCGGGTCCAGTCGAGCGCTGTTGGCCGTGGTCGGGAAGGTGCGATCGCGCACCTCGGCGTCGTACGCCTGGAGGGCGGCGACGACGTCGCGCCCGAGGGTGGCGTAGCGCTTGGTGTGCCGGGCCTGGACCTCCTCGTAGAGGCCCAGGATGTCGTGCCACACCTGCACCTCGCCGCTGCACTCGACGCCCGCGCCGATCCCGATGGTGGGGATGGACAGCAGGCGCGTGATCTGCGCCGCGAGCGGTGCCGGAATCAGCTCCAGCACCACCGCCCACGCGCCCGCCTCCTGGACCGCGCGGGCCTCCTCGATCAGCTGCCGGGCGCGGGCGACGTCCTTGCCTTGGACCTTCAGGCCGATCTGGTGCACCGACTGCGGAGTGAAGCCGAGATGCGCCATCACGGGGATACCGGCATCGACGAGCGTCCGGATCGTGGCGGCCTGCGCCGCGCCGCCTTCCAGCTTGACCGACTGGGCACCGCCCTCGGCCATCAGCCGCCCTGCGGACCGCAGCGCGTCCTGGGGCGTGGTGTACGTGAGGAACGGCAGGTCCGCCACCACCAGCGGTCGCTGCGCCCCACGTACGACCATCTTCGTGTGATAAACGATGTCGTCCAACGTGACCGGGAGGGTGGAGTCGCGGCCCTGCATCACCATGCCGAGGGAGTCGCCGACGAGGATCATCGGGATCGACGTCTCATCGATGAGCCGGGCGCTCGTGTAGTCGTAGGCGGTCACCATGGTCAGCCGCTCACCGGCGGCGCACTGGGCCGCGATGTCGCGGATCGAAACCCTCATCGCAGTACCTCCAGAGCCTCGGTCGTCAGCGCGTCCTCGGCCTCGAACTGCGGCATCAGCGTGGCGCCGCGCAGGGCGTTCGGATCGTCGCGGCTGGTGATCACCTCGGCGATCGAGTTGTCCTTGGGATCGACCAGGACGACCTTGGGATGCCAGTCGCCGGGGACGGGGGCCAACACCTGCTGATAGGCGATGATGATGACCAGGTCGCCGGGCTGCACGAGCCGGGCGGCCGCGCCGTTGAGCTGGATCTCGCCGGATCCCCGGGTGCCGGGGATCGTATATGTCTCCAGGCGGGCGCCGTTGTCGATGTCGACGACCTGAACGCGTTCGTAGCTGTCGATGCCGGCCGCGTCGAGAAGGTCCTCGTCGACCGTGATCGAACCGACGTAGTGCAGCTCCGCTGCGGTCACGCGGGCGCGGTGGATCTTGCCGCTGACCATGGTCTTGAACTGCAAGGGGTCATCCTTCCGGTTCCCCGGCGTCTGCCCGTCGAGGCGGCGCCGGAATCCAGCCTGATCGGCCAGGGGCGGGCCGGTCAGGTTGCGGGTGTCACCCCGCCGTGAGGCATGAGCAGCCCATGCTACCAAGGTTTCGGCGGCCCGCCGGTCTTCCCGGATCGGGGTGCGGTCAGGGTTTGCCCCGACCGATGCGGCGCCGGAGCCCGACCCCGACTCGGCGACTGTGAGGGAGTTCTTCGACCTCCTCGGCGACCAGCGCTGCTCCCAGATCACCCATGTCTGCGCGGATGGGGCGGACTTCATCGACGTCATCGTCGCCCTCGCCGAACAGGGCCTACCCACCGACAAGCTGCGCCAACGTCTCAGTCACCTACGCGCCGACCGCCAACGCATTGCTGCCGAGCAGCACCAAGCCAGCAACCAACTGTCCCAGGGCGCTGCTGCGCTCAAGCTGCCACGCGACTCCCGCAAGACATACCCGCCCTCTACCAGGACGTCACCGACGAGATCCGAGGCCTCATCAACGACGCCACCTACCCGAAGTTCTGGCTCGACGAAGACGACGTCGTCGACGCCGACCTGCGGCCACCCTGCGACGAGATCGCTGAAGCAGCCGACCCATCGGCAACGACAAACGGCGCCCGATCCAGCCGAGAATCCTCGACCACACCGAACGCCGTCCTGCGCTTACCAGATGTACTCCTTCGCGAACCGTCCACGCGTTCCGGGAGTTCGAGGAGGACTCGTATGGCGGTGGCGGTGGGATTTGAACCCACGGTGGAGTTACCCCCACACGCGCTTTCGAGGCGCGCTCCTTTGGCCGCTCGGACACGCCACCGTCAACGAGGGTACTGCACCGGAGGCGCCGACACCGAACCGTTCGCACGATCGACTGGACCTGCACGGTCAACCCGGCAACCGGAACCGTTGCGGTCCAGCGGTATCCAGCAAACCGTCAGCCAGCAGGCTGAGCAGGCATCGCCGCGCCTGAGTGAGATCGTCGGCGCAGGCAAGCAGCTCAGCCTCGGCGGCAGGTGTGTCCCGGCTGCGTAACAGCTGCAGCATCCGGCCTCGCACCTGCCGATCGGTGCCCTGCCACGCTTGACCCCGCCGGGGTGGGCCGGCGTACGGCGGCGACCCGGCGGCTACCCACGCGCAGCCGCCGCGGATCGGGCAGAGCTCACAGTCGGGTGACCTCGCGGTGCACACCAACGCACCTAGTTCCATCACTGCCACGTTCCACCGCGCGGCCAACCCATCGTCGGGAGGCAGGAGCTCCTCGGCCAACCGCAGTTCCGCGCTGGTCAGCGCTGGAGCGGGCAATGCCCGGCCGCGCATCGCCCGCGCCTGGACCCGTCGCACATTCGTGTCGACCACGGCACAGCGGGTGCCGAACGCGAACGAGGCGACTGCCGCGGCCGTGTACCGGCCGATGCCAGGCAACGCCAGTAGCTCGTTCTCGCCGCTCGGCACCCTCCCGTCGTGGTGTTTCACCAAGGCTTGGGCCATGGCGTGCAG
>PDSI01000224.1 GCA_002748415.1 Micrococcales bacterium
ACGGTCGCACTTCACGCGCCGGAGGCTGTGGATCACGCGCTGGACCCGACACCGAGCGGTTGCACCAGCGCGCTGACATCCAGTGCCCTGGTCATCTCAATTCACCGAGGCTGACAGGTGCCACATGGTTGATGTCCATGGCTGATGTCCATGGCTGATGTCACAGACGAGCTGGCCGCCATGCGACACGATTTCGAGCTGGCACGAAACGCTTTCGGACTGGAACCGTGAAGTGAGCACGCCTGACCTCAACGTCCTGCCCAACACCGGCCCCAAGCTCGCACAGGCCTTGGCCGAATGCCGTCGACCACGAAAGAGACATGCACGAGGCAGTCGACATCCTCGAGGCCGCGATCCCGAGGACCGACCCGGCGGAGATCTATTCCGTGACGCACAAAGCACTTGCGAGCGCAATCGAGGTGATCGCCCGCGCTGATGACTCCAGCGGCATCATCGGTGACGCCTGCCGCCGGCTGCTGGCCCTCCACCCGAAGGCGGCGGCCGCTGCCGGGGTGCCGAGCGGCAGGCTGATCAACTGGATGATGAAATTCCAGTTCGACGGCGACGTCGACTTCTTCGACCTCGATCCCGTCGCATACGCGCCCGCTCTTGGCGAGGCCGGCATGAAGACGTACCGGAAACGGCTGAGCGAAGTCGAAGCCGGCCTCGGCCCCCGCCCCGCCGAGAGGGACCACTGGACGTCTGCGCACTCGCACGATTGGTTCACCCTGGACAGGAACGCCCAGCGGCTCGCTGTATGGGATCACGACATCGACGCGATCATCAGAACCCACGCCAAGGATCGAAAGGTCGCCGCCTGGCTGCACAAGACCGCCGGCCCGGCGTGGCCCGACTACCGAGACGAGGCTATGGACACCCTCGCAGCCAGTCCTCGTGACGCCGTGATGTTCGCGCTGTCGACACTGAACGAGCCGGCCCTCGCTTGGAACCTTGCGCACTCGCTCGCCCTTGACGACGACCGCATATGGGGCGAGCTGGTGAAGGTTTACGAGAAGGTCGATCCACTCGCCACGCTGCCGGTTCACCAGCGCCTCGCCGAGGACGAGCTCATCGAGGCCGGCGCCCGGCACTACCGGATCGCGGCCAGACGGCTCGCGAAGATGCGCAAGCTCGCCGCCGGATCGCAGCGCGCTGGGGGATGTTGACAGGTTGATCGCCGACCTTCGCGAGACCCACCGTCGCCGTCCACGCCTGCAGCAGGAGTTCGACCGCGCCGGGCTTCCTCACGCACCGGGACTCTAGGGCCCCCCGGGGGACCAGGAGGTCTTGCCCCAGCAGCACCACACTCTGCGTGCGGCATCGGCCTCCTCCCCTGGCAGCGTCGGTCCATCTGCCGTCGTCACGGATCGCCTTGGGCCCAAGAACACAGATGCGCATCTACCTCCGGCGAGCGTGTCACATCGACGTCGCACTTGCGGGATCACATCACCACACCAAACAAAGAGGCGACCGTCCTTCGATCCGCGAACAAGCTGGTGTCTGCGTCAGGTCCCATGGTCAGCGGATCACCTCAGCTCAGCTGAGCCTCCCCAACCCTCCGCTCGCTTGCCAGGGTCCCTGCGAGAATTCCATTGCCTACCGGGCGACGCAGGTGCGACGAACTTGCCCAACCACGGGATGACCGACCCCACACAGGCACGACGACTCGAACGCTGAACCACAACACAGCTCGTCGGCGCGCACCGCTGCGGCCGCCGCGCTGGGCGCCAGAGCCACGACGCTGCCTTTCCTATGGGCGCGGGTCCATGCGGCACGCATCACGGTGTTCCTGCCTACCCTGGCGGGCCCGGCGAGTAGATCGAGGCCCATGGGGACACCCCTCCACATTCATGAGAGGAGAGCCGAACCGATTTCGTCACAAGCCCAGGACTGAAGACCCTCACAGCGGGCTGCTACGGTCGGAACGTCGTGCTGCCCGTTTCGTCGCTCCTTGCGGCCGACGTTGTGCACGCGTGGAACCTGCACGTGTCTGCCGTCGGGCTCGCCGCCGGGAGATCCGTGCCTGCCCGGCTCATGCACGGTCGACATACCGCCGGTTGACCTGCCCAACTCCCGCCATCTTGCCGACCCCGATCGCCAACCTGGAAGGACGCGCCATGGACCCTGTCACCCAGACCAGTACGCCGGACCTCGCCGCGCTGACCCGGGACGCCTTCCAGGGCTGCTCGATTTCCCGGGATGACGCGCTGCGTGTCCTTCAGGCGCCCGACGACGACGTCATGGCGATCGTCGCGGCGGCGGGCCAGGTGCGGCGCCGGTTCTTCGGCAACCGGGTCAAGCTCAACTACCTGGTCAACCTCAAGTCCGGAATGTGCCCAGAGGACTGCGGCTACTGCTCCCAGTCCCTGCGCTCGGGCGCGCAGATCCTGCGATACAGCTGGCTGAGCAGCGACGAAGTGGCGGAGGCGGTCGCGGCCGGGGTGGACCGGGGCGCTTCCACGGTGTGCCTCGTCGCCTCCGGTCGTGGCCCGTCGCACCGTGAGATCGAACACGTTGCAGGCGTTGTCGCGGACATTCACCGGGACCACCCTGACGTTCGCATCTGCACATGCCTCGGCTTCATCGACGAGTCGAAGGCGACCCGGCTCGCGGACGCCGGATCGAGCCGGTACAACCACAACCTCAACACGGCGTCCTCCCACTACCCCGACGTCTGCACCACCCACACGTACACCGACCGCGTCCAGACCGTGGCCGCCGCGAGCACCGGGGGACTGTCTGCCTGCTCGGGACTCATCGCCGGAATGGGCGAAAGCGACGAGCAGCTTGTCGATGTCGCGTTCGGACTGCGCGACCTGGAAGTCGACTCGGTGCCGGTCAACTTCTTGCTGCCGTTCGAAGGAACCCCGCTGGAGTCCTACCGCGAGCTGACTCCGCAGCGCTGCCTGAAGACCCTCGCCATGGTGCGATTCGTTCATCCCGATGCCGAAGTACGCGCCGCCGCGGGCCGCGAGTACCACCTGCGCACGCTCCA
>PDSI01000196.1 GCA_002748415.1 Micrococcales bacterium
CCGGTGGCTTGGTCGATGATCCAGGCCAGCTCCCAGGCTCGGTCGCGCCACCGGTCGTACCGTCCGGTGACCCCGCCGTGGCCGGCCACCATCTCGGTGCGCAGAAGCACCGGGCGCTCCGGGTCGGCCACGGTGGTATGCCGCAGTTGCGCAACCCACTTGGCCGGCTCGGTGAACATCACGCGAGTGTCGTTGAGGCTGGTGGTGGCCAGGATCGCCGGGTACCGCACCGGGCGGACGTTTTCGTACGGGGTGTAGCTCTTCATGTAGGCGTACACCTCGGCGTCGGCCAACGGGTTACCCCACTCCTCCCACTCCGGCACCGTCAACGGCAGCGCCGGGTCGAGGATCGTGGTCAGGCAGTCCACGAAAGCCACCCCGGCGTGCACGGCACGGAACAACTCCGGCGCCATGTTGGTCACCGCGCCCATCAGCATGCCGCCGGCGCTGCGGCCCTCCGCGACCAGCCGGTCCGCAGCGGTGTAGCGGTTGTCCACCAGCCATTCGGCGACGGCCACGAAATCGGTGAACGTATTCTTCTTGGCCAGCATCTTGCCGTCGTCGTACCAGGCCCGCCCCAATTCGCCGCCACCGCGCACGTGCGCTTCCGCGTACACGAAACCGCGGTTCAACAGGCTGATCCTGCTGATCGAGAACGACGGGTCGGTGCTGGTTTCGTAGGAGCCGTATCCGTACAGCAGGCACGGCGCCGTGCCGTCCAGCTCGGTGTCCCGGTGGCGCACCAGGGAGACCGGGACCCGGGTGCCGTCCGGGGCGGTCGCCCAGACGCGTTCGCTGGTGTAGTCGGCCGGGTCGTAGGGGCCTTCGGTGGGATGCTCGCGCACCGGGGTGGACTTGACCGTGCGCAGCTGTCCGGTACCGAAGTGGTACTCCAGCACCGACGGCGGGGTCGCCAGCGACTCGTAGAACAACCGGACCCGGTCCGCGTCCACATCGCCATTGCGGGCGACACCGGCCTCGTAGACCGGTTCGGCGAAGGTGAGCTGATGCGGCGGCGCCGCACCGCCTGGGTGGCAGGCAGGACCACCGGGCCGCGGGTGGACCTGCACCCCGGCCAGGGCATCCCTACGCCGGGAAACCACAACATGGCTGGTGAACGCGTCGACCCCGGTGTAACGCACCCCCTCGGTGGGCCCGACCCAGTCTTCCCACGAGTGTTCCGGGGCCAGTTCGGCGCCGGTCGGCGGTGCCCACCCCGGCACGTGGGCCAGCGAGATCTGGAAGTCGGGGCTGCGCGCGTTGTGCAGGATGAACAGCTGCTCGCCGATCACCTCGACGGTGTAGTCCAGCCCGTCGCGCCGCTGGGTGACCGGCCGTGGTGGTTGTTCGGGCCGGTCGGTGCCGATGAGGAACACCTGCGCGGTCAATTTGGAGCTGGACTCGATGACGATCCACCGCCGGTCCCCGGACGCGGCCACACCCACCCAGTACCGTTCGTCCGGCTCGTCGTAGACGAGCACGTCGTCGGCCGGGTCGCTGCCGACCCGGTGCCGCCAGACCTGACAGGCCCGCCACGCGTCGTCGACGCGTACGTAGAACAGGTGCTCCTCGCCGGCCCAGGCCAATCCGGCGCCGATGCCGCGCATGGCTGGTACGTCGTCAGTGGCCGCACCGCCGATGTCGCGCACGAACGTGTCGTAGCGTTCGTCCCCGGCACGGTCCACGGAGAACGCGAGCCGGGTGCCGTCCGGGCTGACCGCGAGCGCGCCCAGACTGAAGAACGGGTGCCCGGCAGCCTGGGCGTTGCCGTCCAGCAGCACCTGCTCCTGTTCGGTGTCCAGGGTGTCCAGGCCGGGGATCTGGTCCGGCTCACCGGCCGGGATCCGGCAGTAGACCGGGTAGTCCAGCCCCTGCTCGGTGCGGGCGTAGTACCACCAGGCCCGGCCGTCGGTGTGGGTGCGCCGGACCGGTACCGACAGGTCGGTCTCCTGGGTGCGTGCCTTGACGTCCTCGAACAGCTGCTCGCGCAACTCGCCCAGGTGGGCGGTCACCGCCTCCGCGTACGCGTTCTCGGCGGTGAGATGGTCGATGACCATCGGGTCGGTCTTGTCCCGCAGCCATTCGTAGTGGTCGACGAAGACGTCGCCGTGGTGCTCGCGCGTGGTTGACCGGCGCAGCGCGACGGGTGGGGTGGACCCCGTAGATGTGTGGGGCGCGGCGGGTGTGCAAGACTCGGCGGACACGCGGAGAACCTTAACCTGACAAGCGCTGCGGTTCGCTGTGGCGTCAGTCCAAGTATTCTCACCGCACGTGGTGATTACCCCGAAGGAGCGGTTGATGAGACTGGCCCGTACCCGTGTCCTGCTGACGGCTCTCGCCGGGGCCCTCCTGCTGAGTTCCTGCACCGACGACGCGGGCGGCGATTCCTCCGGCTCCCCCACGGACGCCGTCGTCACCGTCGGATTGGCCGCACAGCCGGCCAACCTGGACTTCACCACCTCCGCCGGTGCCGCCATCCCACAAGCCCTGCTGACCAACGTGTACGAGAAGCTGGTCACCGTGGACCAGGAGGGGAAGATCGTGGGCCAGCTGGCCACCGACTGGCAGCTGTCCGACGATCGCCTCACCTACACCTTCACCCTGGCCAAGGATGTCACCTTCAGCAACGGGGCCGACTTCACCGCCCAAGATGCGGTGTTCTCCATCAACCGGGTCAAGAGCGACTGGACCACTTCGCTGAAGAAGTCGATGGACGTGGTGAAGCAGGCCACCGCCGTCGACGATCACACCCTCGAAGTCACCCTGTCCCGCCCCAGCAACGGCTGGCTGTACGCGATGACCACCCGGGTCGGCGCCATGTTCGACACCGACGGGGTGGCCGACCTGGCCACCAAACCGGTGGGCACCGGGCCGTACGCCGTCGCCACCTGGAACAAGGGCGACTCCCTCACCCTGAAGCGCCGGGACGATTACTGGGGCGAGAAACCGTATTTCGCCACCGCGGTGCTCAAGTACTTCAAGGACGGCACGGCTTTGAACAACGCCATGCTGACCGGCACGGTCAACGTCGTCGGCACCGTGCAGGCGCCGGAGTCGCTGGCCCAGTTCGGCGACGCCGACAGGTTCAAGATCATCGAGGGCACCACCAACGGCGAGGTCGTGCTGTCGATGAACAACTCCAAGGCCCCGTTCAACGACAAGCGGGTCCGCAAGGCGGTCCGGCACGCGTTGGACCGCCAAGCCCTGGTGGACACGTGTTGGGCCGGGTACGGCGAAATGATCGGCTCGATGGTTCCGCCGACCGACCCCTGGTACGAAGACCTCACCGGCGTTGCGCCTTACGACCCCGCCCAGGCCAAGAAACTGCTGGCCGAGGCCGGTCAGCCCAAGCCCACCGTCCGGCTGCGGGTACCCAACCTGCCGTACGCCGTCTCCTGCGGGCAGGTGGTGCAGTCCCAGCTGTCCGCGGTCGGCTTCACGGTGAAACTGGACCAGCTGGAGTTCCCGGCGGCCTGGTTGAGCGCGGTGTTCACCAACAAGGACTACGAGATGTCCATCGTTTCGCATGTGGAGCCGCGCGACCTGCCTGCTGTCTTCGGTGATCCGCAGTACTACACCGCATACGACAACGCGGACGTTCAGGCGGCCATCGAGGCGGCCGACTCGGGCACCGAGGAGGAACAGACGGCCAAGATGAAGGAAGCGGCCAGACTGATCAGTGAGGACGCGGCCGCCGACTGGCTGTTCCTGTTGCCCAACCTGACGGTGGCCGACCCCGACATCGAGGGACTGCCCACCAACGCCGTCGGTGAGGAGCTGGACCTCACCGCGCTGCGCCGCTCCTAGGGCCCCGCAGAACGGCGCCGCCGTGCTGGCATTGCGCGTCGCGAGCAGGGTGGGTGCCCTGGGCCTCAGCCTGGTTGCTGCATCGGTGGCGGTGTTCGCACTGATGCAGGTGCTGCCCGGTGACCCGGCCCGAGTCGCACTGGGCGTGAACGCATCCGAAGACGCGGTTCAGCAGCTGCGGGAGGACTTCGGGCTGAACCGGTCGCTGCTGGTGCAATACCTGGACTGGGCCGGCGGTTGGCTGCGCGCCGACCTGGGCGTCAGCTATGTGTCCCGGCTGCCCATCGGCCCGCAGATCGGCTCACGGCTGACGGTCAGCGCCTGGCTGATCGCCGCCGGGATGAGCGTAGCCGTGCTGGCCGCGGTGCCGTTGGGCATGACGATGGCGCTGTGGCACCGGCGCCGGTCCGGGGTGGCGTTGACCGCCCTGTCCCAGGTCGGGGTGGCGGTGCCGGCGTTCGTGGCCGGCATCGTCCTCATCGCGGTGTTCGCGGTGCAGCTGCGCTGGTTGCCCGCGGGCGGGTGGACGCCGCCGCAGCGTGACGTGGGCATGTTCGCCCGGCAACTGGTGCTCCCGGCGCTGTCTCTGGGGTTGGTGCAGGGCGCGGTGCTGTCCCGCTACGTGCGCAGCGCTGTGCTGGACGTCATGCGCGAGGACTACATCCGCACCGCCATGGCCAAGGGACGCAGCCGGTGGGGCGCACTGGTGCGGCACGGGCTGCGCAACGCGGCCATCCCGGTGGTGACCGTGCTGGGCCTGCAATTGGCCACGCTGCTCATCGGCGCAGTGGTCGTGGAGCGGGTGTTCGTCATCCCCGGCCTGGGCAGCCTGCTGCTGGACGGGGTGGCCGACCGGGACCTGCTGCTGGTGCAAAACGTGGTTATGGTGCTGGTGCTGGCGGTGATCGTGGTCAACGCGATCGTCGACATCGCCTACCTGATCATCGACCCCCGGGTACGGCAGGTGGCCAGGTGATCGCATGATCCGGCTGCTGCGTCGCATGCTGCGCACCCCCGCGCTGTTGATCGGTGCCGCGATCCTGCTCGGGATCGTCGTTGTCGCGCTGGTTTCGTTCGCCTGGACCCCCTACGACCCGGTCCAGGTCGATTCCACCGCCCGGCTGCAGCGGCCGGGCGCCGAGCACTGGTTCGGCACCGACAAGTTCGGCCGGGACGTGTTCAGCCAGATCATGGTCGGCGCCCGCACCACGTTGTACGTCGGGTTGGTGGCCGTGGGGATCGCTGCCGTCATCGGCGTGCCCTACGGCATCCTGGCGGCGATGCTGCCCCGTTGGGCCGGCCGGGCGTTGATGCGGGTCAACGACTTGCTGCTGGCTTTCCCGGCGCTGTTGCTGGCGATCATCCTGGCGGCCGTGTTCGGGGCCAGCACCGGTAGCGCCATGGTGGCCATCGGAGTCGCTACCGTGCCGGCCTTCGCCCGGGTGACCCGGTCCGCCGCCCTGCAGGTGCGGGCCAGCGAGTTCGTGCTGGCCGCCCGGGCCAGCGGGGTACGGCCGCTGGGCATCGCCACCCGGCACGTGCTGCCGAACGTGGCCAGCCTGGTGATCGTGCAGGCATCGGTGGCCTTCGCGATCGCCGTGCTGGCCGAGGCGGCCCTGTCCTTCCTCGGCTTCGGCACCCCGCCCCCCGTCCCCAGCTGGGGGCGCATGTTGCAGGAGAGCCAGGAGCTGATCTGGGTGGCTCCCCGGCTGACCGTGTTCCCCGCAGTGGCAATCGCGCTGGCAGTGCTGGGATTCAACCTCTTCGGTGACGGGCTGCGCGACGTGCTCGACCCCCGGCTGGTGGACCACGATGACTGACCCCGACGCAACCCACCCACCCGTGTTGCGGGTGCGGAACCTGTCCGTCACCGTCCGCGACCAGCCGCTGGTGCGCGAGGTCGACCTGGATATCGCCACCGGCGAGCGGGTGGGACTCATCGGAGAGTCCGGATCCGGAAAGTCGCTGACCGCGCTGGCGGTGATGGGACTTCTGCCGGACCCGTTGCGCGCCACCGGGTCGGTACACCTGGACGGCGGACCCGACCTACTGGCGGCCGGCGCCGCGACGCTGACCGATCTACGGGGGCGACGCATGTCCATGGTCTTCCAGGAACCCATGACCGCGCTGAATCCCACCATGCGCATCGGCCCGCAGGTGGGTGAGGTGATGCTGCTGCACGACAGCTACCCCCGCGAACAGGTCCGCAGCCGGGTGCACGAGTTGTTGGCCGAGGTCGGTATCCGCGATCCACGCCGGGCCGCCGATTCCTACCCGCACCAGTTGTCCGGCGGCCAACGCCAGCGCGTGGTGCTGGCCATCGCACTGGCCAACGATCCGGCACTGCTGATCTGCGACGAACCCACCACGGCGCTGGACGTGACCGTACAGGCGCACGTGCTGGACCTGATCACCCGTGAGGTCGAGTCCCGCGCCGCGGGGATGTTGTTCATCTCCCACGACCTCGCGGTGATTGCCACGGTCTGTGAGCGGGTCGCGGTCATGCAGGACGGCAGAATCGTCGAGACCGGCACGGTCCACGACATCCTGACCGATCCGAGCCATCCGTACACCCAGAAGCTGGTGCAAGCCAGCACCCTCGGCGCGGCCTGCCGCGATGAACGCTCCCAGCCCGAGCGGCCACTGATCGAGGCCGTCGACCTCACGCGGATCTACGACAGCGGGGCCGGACTCGGTGGTTTGGCCCGGTTGTTCGGCCAGCGCCCGAGACGGGTCACCGCCGTGTCCGAGGTGTCCTTGCAGGTGCAGCCGGGCGACCGGCTCGGCATCGTGGGGGAGTCAGGCTCCGGGAAGTCGACGTTGTTGCGGATGCTGGCCGGGCTGGACCAGCCGACGAGTGGGCAGATCAGCGTCGACGGCAAGCTCGTCGGCGGCCGCCCGGACCGGGAGTTGCGCTGGTTGCGGCACCGGCTGCAAGTCGTCTTCCAGGATCCGCGGGGCTCGCTCGATCCGCGCATGCGGGTCGCCGACATCGTCGCCGAACCGATGCGTGCCCTCGGTGTGCCCGGTGGGCGGGGCCGGGTGCGGGAGCTGCTGGATCTGGTGGGCCTCGACCCGTCGGTGGCCGACCGGTTCCCGCACCAGTTCTCCGGTGGCCAGCGCCAACGCATCGGCATTGCCAGAGCGCTGGCCCCGAATCCCGCCATCCTGCTTGCCGACGAGCCGGTAAGTGCCCTCGACGTGTCGGTGCGAGGCCAGGTCTTGGACCTGATTCTCGACCTGGTGAACCGGCTCGGGCTGACCCTGGTCATGGTCAGCCACGATCTGACCGTGATCCGGCACGTGTGCAGCCGGGTGCTGGTGATGCGTGACGGCGTCGTGGTGGAGCAAGGCGCGGCCCATCAGGTCTACGATTACCCGGAGCACCCCTACACTCGACAGTTGGTGACCGCAGTACCCACAGTGGAGCGGGCGCTGGCGGGTGGCACGCCGCACGATCTCGCGAACGGAGTTACCGACAGGTAACAATGTGGGCGTGACGAAAGACCCCATGACCGCCGTGACCCGGACCGGTCCGGCCAACAGCTTCACCGACCTCGCCGGAACGCGCGTCGGTCATGCCACCCGCCGGGACGCGGGCTGGCTCACCGGCACATCTGTGGTTCTTGCCCCTGCGGCCGGCATGGTGGCCGGTGTCGACGTGCGGGGCGGCGGGCCAGGTACGAGGGAAACCGACCTGCTCGATCCCCGGAACCTGGTGGAACGCGTGCACGCGATCGTGCTGACCGGCGGTAGCGCATTCGGTCTCGGCGCCGCCCAAGGGGTCATGCAGGGCTTGTACGAGGACCGTATCGGACTGCCCGTCGACGGCCCGTCCAGAGTGGTCCCCATCGTTCCGGCCGCGGTCATCTTCGACCTCGGCCGGGGCGGCCATTTCGACCACTGGCCGGACGCGGAGCTCGGGATGAAGGCCTATCAGGCCGCCAAGCAGGGGCAGTCGTCGACGATGTCCGGCTCGGTGGGCGCGGGCGCCGGCGCCGTCGCAGGGGGACTCAAGGGCGGTGTGGGCAGTGCCAGCGCCGTGCTGGCCGATGGCGTGACCGTCTCCGCCGTGGTGGTGGTCAACTGCGCCGGTTCGGTCGCCGACCCCCGGACCGGAGAACTGTACGCGCGTCGCTACCTGGACCCGGCCGAGCATGTCGGGCTTGGCGTTCCGGCCCGCATCGATGTCGTGGAATCCGCTCGGCGGGCAACCGAGCTGCCCGTGTCCGGGCTGTCCACGCCTGGTTTCGCCACCACGATCGGTGTCGTCGGGACCGATGTCACGCTGACCAAGGCACAGTGCGCCAAGATGGCCGCAGTTGCGCACGACGGTCTTGCCCGGGCCGTGCGGCCGGTGCACTCGATGGTGGACGGTGACACCTTTTTCGGGATCTCTACCGCCACCCGGCCCGCCCCGCAGCTGGCGCAGGTGCAGGAGATTCTCGGCGCCGCGGCTGACGTCGTGAGCCGGGCGGTGGCGAACGCCGTGCTGGAGGCGACCGCGGTGGCCACGGCCGCGGGCAGCTGGCGCAGCTATCGCGATGCTTTTCCCAGCGCGTTCACCGGGGCGCGTCGCCCCCCGCCAGGAAGCTGACCGGGCAGGGGTTGTCGTGGGTCCGGTCGCCGTTACGCCGAAAGGGCGGAGTTTCGTCGTTGCGTCCCCCGGGACCGAGCTGTCGGTGACGGACTCCGGGACGCTGATAGGCGAGTGGCGTGTACCACATTGTAGTTTAGGGCAGCCTTTTGACCTGCATAAACTAGTGACGTCGCACTGGATGGGTGTGCGACGGCGTGAGAATGGAGCCAGCTCATGACGCCACAGACCGTTCCCGCTGGCGGAGCAGCCGAATCACTCGCCGCAACGGCGCAGACCGGCATCCCCCGGGTGGTCTCCCTGACCGGCGACATGCCCCGGGCCAGCAAGAGTCAGGCAGCCAGCACGGTGACCATGTACAAGGTGCCGCCGCACTGTCTGGTGGGGTGCCAGGTCCGGCTGATGGCCAAGGTCGAGAGCGGGGAGGGTACCGCTGCCAGCGGGGTGGTGCGCTTCTACGATCAGTACGGCCTGCTCGGCGTTGCCGCGGTCGATTCCGACACCGGCCTCGCCACGTTGCCCTACGCGTTCACCTCAGGTGGCCGGCGTGAGATCAGAGCCGAGTTCACCGGGTCGGCGCGCCTGCTTCCCGCGCGCAGCGAGGTCATCGCGATCCGCATCTACTCGTCGACCAGCATGGTCTTCCCGGCCACCGAGGCGCCTGTTCAGGTGATGCCCGAGTAGCCGGCTGACGGCTTCCCTGTCATCGATCGGATGGCGGCCCGCCCACAGAGTCGGGGCGGGCCGTTGTGCTGTCCGGGTCGCGCCGGCGGACACGCCGACAGCCGGGGGTAGCGTCGATTCTTGGTGTCGACCTATCGAATCGATATAGTACGTCGAGTTAGGTAGTTGTCGTTTCCTGCGATCGGAGGTCCATGCCCCGCCGTGCCCAGACCCTGCAGCTGGCCATTCTTGGCCTGCTCGAGGAGTCGTCGATGCACGGGTACGAGCTGCGCAAGCAGCTCAACGCGGTGCTCGGGTGGGGCCGGGTCCTCAGCTACGGCTCGTTGTATCCGGCGTTGAAACAACTCGTCGGTGCCGGACTGCTCACCGAGGAAACCACCACTGGCGCAGGCCGGCAGCGAGTGGTCTACACGCTGACCGAATCGGGTGAGCGACGCTTCGCGCAGTTGATGGCGGAGGTCGGCCCGGCGGCCTACGAGGACGAGTCCTTCGGCGTGCGGATGGCCTTCTTCGGTCGTACCGATGCCGAGATCCGGCTGCGGATCCTGGAAGGCCGGCGGGTGCGCCTGCAGGAGCGTCTGGAGCGTATCCAGACGCAGTTGCAGGCCAACCAGCGTCGAATGGACCGCTACGCCGCCGAGCTGCAGCGTCACGGCGCGGAGTCGGTGGAACAGGAGATGACCTGGCTGAACCGGCTGATCAATGCCGAGCGCAACGGGGTGGAATTCGGCCCGGTTGCTGCGCCCCAGCAATATCCACGTCCCCTCAACCAGGAGTAATGATGGCCAAGATCAAGGTGGCGATCGTCGGTGTCGGCAACTGCGCGACATCGTTGATTCAGGGTGTCGAATACTACAAAGACGCCGACCCGGAGCAGAGCGTCCCCGGACTCATGCATGTGGAATTCGGCGACTACCACGTGCGTGATCTGGAATTCGTGGCCGCGTTCGACGTCGACGCCAAGAAGGTCGGATTCGACCTGGCCGACGCCACGCGCGCTTCCGAGAACAACACGATCGCCATCTGCGATGTGCCGCCCACCGGGGTGGTCGTCCAACGCGGCCCCACCCTGGACGGGCTGGGCAAGTATTACCGGGCCACCATCGAAGAGGCCGATGGCGAGCCGGTCGACGTGGTGGCCGCGCTCAAGGAATCGGGCGCCGACGTACTGGTCAGCTACCTGCCTGTCGGTTCCGAAGAGGCCGACAAGTTCTACGCCCAGTGCGCCATCGATGCCCGGGTGGCGTTCGTGAACGCGCTGCCGGTGTTCATCGCCTCCGACCCGCAGTGGGCGGCCAAGTTCGAGGCTGCCGGCGTACCCATCGTCGGCGACGACATCAAGTCCCAGGTCGGGGCCACCATCACCCACCGGGTGCTGGCCCGGCTGTTCCAGGAGCGTGGCGTGGTGCTGGACCGCACGTACCAGCTCAATGTCGGCGGCAACATGGACTTCAAGAACATGCTGGAGCGGGATCGGTTGGAGTCCAAGAAGATCTCCAAGACCCAGGCCGTCACCTCCAATGTGGATCACGAGTTGGGTGACAAGAACGTGCACATTGGTCCCAGCGACCACGTCGCGTGGCTGGATGACCGCAAGTGGGCGTTCGTACGGTTGGAGGGCCGCGCCTTCGGCGATGCCCCGATCAACCTGGAGTACAAGCTCGAGGTGTGGGACTCGCCCAACAGCGCCGGCATCATCATCGATGCCATCCGCGCCGCCAAGATCGCCTTGGACCGTGGGGTCGGTGGGCCGATCCTGTCCGCCTCCAGCTACCTGATGAAGTCCCCGCCGGTCCAGCGGCCGGACGATGCGGGCCGGGCGTCGGTGGAGGCGTTCATCCGCGGCGACGAGGAGCGTTGAGCGGGCGGGTAGCCGAAACACCGGACGGCCCGGATGCGGTGTCGTTGCAAGTGATGGTCGAACGGGCGGCCCGGGACAAGGCTACGGCCGGGACCGGGGCGCCGGCTGGCCCGGCTGTCGTCCTGCGCGGCCGGGTCCGGCAGGGTGTGGAGCCGCGCTCCGTCGTGCTGCATGCCAGCGACGGGCGTCGCTACCAGCTGGGTGGTGACTTCTACCACCTGAGTGGACACGAGGTGATTGTGCGCGGCCGGGTCCGCGACGACCTGGCCACGACGGCCCAGGACGGGGTGGTGGTCGAGGTCGGCGCGGTGGAGCGCACCGGTCAGGGTGTCGTGGCCGGCCCGGATGGCAGCGACGGTCCGGGCGCCTGACCGGGCCGCGTCGTCACTTCGGCCGGAAGGCCGAACCCGGCGTGTCCAGCGCGCCGTCCTCGACGGGTAACTCGCCGCGTTCGACCGCCGCGACGAACCGGGCGTGGTCGGCTTCGGTCTGGTCCGCGTAGAGCCGGGCGAACCGGGCGATCGCCGTCGGTACCGAACCACCCTTGCCCAGGTAGCCGGCGATCATCGATGCGCCGGACGTGCGGGCATGCCCCTTGGCCAGCAGGGCCCCCACGATCCGCGCGTAGTCCTTCATCGCGGCAGCGTCCATACTGCCCAGCGGGATGGTGCCTTTCATGTTGCGGAACTGGCGCACATAGTACTGCCGGCCGCCGAAACTGGCCCACCCCAGCAACGGATCGCTGACGGTCTGCAAGGCTTGTTGATACTCCACGACCCGCTGGCCCTGGTGTTCGTGCCAGGCTCGGTCGCCGTGCACGTGCCGGGCCAGCACAGAACGCCGGGCCTGCTTCATCTGTAGGAAGACCACGTCGTCCGGGCTGCTGCCTTCCAACAGCGCGACGTAAGCCCGCAGCCCCACACTGCCGACGCCGACCACCTTGTGGGCGATGTCTACCAGCGTGTAGCCGCCCAGGACACGTTGCCAGTGCGGCCCGATGGTGCGCAGGTACTCGTCCAGCGCGTGCGCGATCTCGGCCGCCGTGGCCGGTTCCTCGACCCGGGTGATGATCGGCGGATCGGCCACGATGCGCCGGCCCTCGGCGCTGTGCTCGGTGAACCGGGGCAGTGCCCGGTCGCTCGTACGCTTGCGCGCCTTGTCCGCCGCGCGTTTGATCTCCTTGCGCAAGGTCTTGTCCCCGGCCGTCTCATGCAGCCTGCCCACGTCCAGCCGGTCGTAGGAGCGCTTCAGCAGCGGTTGCTCGGCCAGGTAACGCAATTGGTCGCGGTAGGAGGACACACAGGCCCGGACCGCGTCCTCGCATTCTTCCTCCCGGGCATCGATCTCCCGCCCGGCCACCCAGATCGCGGCCGTCAGCCGGCGCAGATCCCACTCCCACGCGCCTGGATGGGCTTCGTCGAAGTCGTTGAGGTCCAGGACCAGTTCGCCCTCGGGCGAGGCGTAGAAACCGAAGTTGCCCAGGTGCGCGTCGCCGCAGATCACCGGGGTGATCCCGGTGCTGGGAAGAGAGGCCAAGTCGTGGGCCATCACCACCGCGCTGCCACGCAGGAAGCCGTACGGGGAACCGACCATCCGGGCCACCCGGATCGGGATCAGGTGCGACAGCCTGCCCCGGTGCGATTGCTGGATGAGCGCCACCGGGTCGGCTCGGTCGCTCCTACCGCCGTCCCAGTCGGCCAGGCTCGAGCGCGGCACTTTCTGGCGCAGCGACGTGCCCAGTGCGTACCGTTCCTCCCGGCTGCGCGGCCGTTGCCGTAACGAGGTGTATGACAG
>PDSI01000078.1 GCA_002748415.1 Micrococcales bacterium
CGCGGACAAGCCATGGGGCGCGGACAAGCCATGGGACGCGGACAAGCCGCAGGAGTCCAGCCGGCCGGACCCGGCGACCCAAGACAGGCCGGACCCGGCGCCACAAGAACCACCTACCGACGCCGGCGCGAGCGGCTCCTCGTGGGGTACCGAGCAGCCCGGCAACGGTCAGCAGTACGGCCAACCAGGTCCGGCCGGTCAGCCAGGCCCCTCGGAGCAGCCCGGCCAGTACGGCCAAACAGGCCCGCCCGGTCAGCCGGGCCAGTACGGTCAGCCGGGCCAGTACGGTCAGCCAGGCCCCTCGGAGCAGCCGGGCCAGTACGGTCAGCCGGGCTACGCTGAGGGTGGGTCGTACGACGCGCCGGGTTCCGGCGACTACGGCAACCAGGGGTATTCGCCCACCGGTGGCTATCCCAATGCGGGCTACCCTCCGCCCGGCGGCATGAACCAGAACGCGTCTCAGTTGTTCCCTGCACTAGCGCTCGGACTGGGCGTGCTCAGCGTGATCGGTTGCTGTTTTCCGGGCATGTGGTACGTCGGGATTCTGCTCGGTATTGGCGCCATCGTGCTGGGTTTCATGGGGCGAAGCCGAGTCAAGAAGGGCACGGCCACTGGCGGTGGCCTAGCGTTGGCCGGCATCATTATCGGCTCCATCGGACTTGTGTTGTCCATTGTGATGGCCGTGTTCGCTGCCGTGGTCGACGATTGTCTCGATTACGCCAACGACCGGGAGCGCTTTGAGCAGTGCATCACAGACAAGTTCGGCGGATAGCTCGTAGGCGCGTAAGCCGCCGCGCCTGCGGATCATCCACCAGCCTGCGCTGGCTAGGGTGCAAGGAACCCCAGCACCGGGGTGTTGCGTAGCACGCTGAACAGGACCAGACCCGCAGTCGCGGCCAGGACCAACGTCCGCTCGGGCAGCCACCTCAGCATGAACGGCTGCCCGCGCAGGACGCTTGCCGTCCAGTGCAACCAGATGGCCAGACCCAGCGCGGCCAGGCCGACGGCGTAGAGGTTGCTGGACAATGCCGCCACCACGTCGCCGTGCAGCAGATCGTGCATGGCTCGCAGCCCGCCACAGCCGGGGCAGTACCACCCGGTCAGGCTGAGAATCCGGCAGGTCCCCCACGAACCTGGCACGTGCGGGTCGCGGGCGGCGACGACGGCCAGTGCACCGAATCCGGCCAGCCCGGTCAGTACCGGACCGGTGAATGCGCGCCCGCTGCGCGCCGGTGCGAATCGCGAATCAGCGATCCGCGCCACGGTTATTTGCCCCACCCACGCCGTAGCCCATCTGCGTCATGACGCGGCCGACGATGCCGCCGGCGATGAACCCGGCTATGCCGAGCAGGAACAGCCACCTCTGACCGAGCACCAGCCCCACGCACCCAGCGGCGCAGGCAGCCATGCAGATGCCCATAGCTGTCCACGCTGCGGTGCTGCGGCCCTCCGGCTCGTGCAGGATTTGCTGGCTGTGTTCGGCTGGCTGCTGCGTCATACCCTGAGTCTAGCCCGGGGTGTGCGTGAGCCCAGCACCCTTCTCACGTTCTTTCGCGCACATTCCTCGCACTCCTTCGCAATACCGAAGGATCATGTCTGCCTCGTGATGCCGCAAGCGCCCGGTCCGCGCATTCCGGGCATGGGCGCTGGCCACGCCTGTGGGCTGATCTCACCCGAGCCAGCCGCACACCGCCCGACGCTGCACGCCGCTGCCCCACTCCGCCCGAACTACGCAAAACCCCTCGTCGGAAATCCGCCCGCACCACCCACATCGGCCCCTATGGCGCCGTTAGGCGACGTATGGCGCCGGCGCGCCGCTACCCGACGTACCCCAACAGCGCCATAGGGTCCAACATGACCGGTTCGGTGTCCCTCTGGCGCCCGCAATAGCCGGTTCACCCACTTCGCTGTGCGGCATCCAACCCCTACCTGAGGATTAGCTTCACCCAAAACGGACTGAGCACGCCCAAACCGCCCACACACCACGCCCCGCTGGGTTCGACCGACTGCCCAAACGCTCGAACCGGTCACGCATCACTCGCCGCCGGCTTGGGCTGCCC
>PDSI01000243.1 GCA_002748415.1 Micrococcales bacterium
AGTCGAAGCCCACGACGAGTGGCAGGTCAGACAACTTGACAAGCTCCCGCAGCGTGTACGGCATGTCGTGTACCAGCATCCTGGAACGTTTCAGCAGTGCCGGACCACGGTGTGCTGATTCCCGCCGGGCCAGCGCCACCTGTGCCCCGAGGCTGCGGGTATCCCCGACCCGGCGTAGCCGGGTCCCGTCGCTGACCACCCGCCCACGACCCGGCCCAGCAAACCCGGCCACACGACCACAGCCCACGACAACAGCACACGACAACAGCACACGGACCCGCACCCACCGAACCGGCACCGCGGCCCGCTTCACCTTCTCCAGCGCAGTCAACAAATCGATCCGCGCCGCCACGGTCATTCCCTCGGTCGACAACCCCACCCACGCCATTAGCACGCCCTTCTACGACACAATCATACCTGCTTTCCTTACTGTTCAAAATTCCCGCGTAAAACCCGAATACCCCCGCACCGGTGATGCGTCCACTTCAGTACAATTCACCCCAACCGGCCCAGGCAGCGGCAAGCACCGCCGGGACCCTCTCCGATGAGCGTAGAAGTCGAAACGTGACTCATCGCGCTTGCTTGTTCAGCCCCACGCCAAGATATGCCCGCTGGTCGCCGCAGGCAGCATGGGGCCATGGCACCGGCGACGAGTCCCTTGCCGCGGCGGCCGAGGTGCGCGGGAACTCGGCCAGGAAGGACGCGGTCAACGGCGCGGTGGGATGCGCTGGGGCGAGCGAAGCGGTACGACATTGCGGCCAACGGCGCGGTGCGCTGCGCAGGAACCGGCGCAGTGCGGTACGACTTTCCCGTGCCAGACCAAGCCCTTCGGCGTGACGGAACCACCGCCGCTGCATATTCCTCGGTGATCACGTGGGCATTCTTCATCTACGCAGTCAGCCCAATGCTGCCCTTGCTTCGCGACGAACTCGGCGTGACCAGCAGCGTCGTGGCGCTGCACAGCCTGGCATTGTCGGCGGGCGGGGTGGCCGCAGGCGTCGTGGGACCAGCTCTGGTGCACCGGTTCACCAGAGGCGGTGCAGCCACCGGAGGCGTCATGGGCCTGGCCGTGGGCACCGCCGTGCTGATCATTGGATCGCTGGCTCCAAGCGGTGCGCTTCTGTTCACTGTTCCGGCGATGGGCCTGGCCGGGGTGACCGGCGGCCTCGCGCTCAACGTCTGCGCCACCACGCTACAAGACCACCACACTCCCTACGGATCGACGATGGTGACCGAGGCCAACGCCGCGGCCGCCACCATCGGACTCACCTCCCCGCTGCTGGTGGGGTGGACGACGAACCTCGGCTGGACCTGGCGGCCGGCCGTTGGGGTGGCCGGTGTACTGGCACTGCTGACAGCCTGGCTGATCCGCCGCCATCGCAACGTACCCGCCTACCTGGTGACCGGCCCGGCACCCCAGCGCCCGCGCACCCACAGCGGCCGTGTCACCAGAAGATTCCCGCTGCCCTACTGGCTCGTCCTCCTCGGCGGTGTCGCCGGAGTGTCGGTGGAGTTCGCAGCCGCATCCTGGGCACCGGACCTGGTCGGCGAGCGCACCGGGCTCGCTCCCAGCCAGGCCACTGCCACTGCGTCCGGCGTCATCGCCGGCATGGCCGCAGGACGCTGGTTGCTGTCCGCCTTCACCCGGCGACGGTCACCCGTTTCGCTGTACCTGGCCGGTTCCGTTGTGGCGCTCACCGGCTGGGCGCTCGCCTGGACCTCCACCAGTACGCCACTCGCAGTAGCCGGGCTGGTGTTGTTGGGGTTGGGTATCGCCGGACACTTCCCGCTGTGCGCCTCGATGGTGATGATGCTGTCTCCCGGTCGCACCGACCTGGCCGTCGGCGTGATGTCGGTGTTCTTCGGAACCGCACTGGGCCTCGGACCGTTCACGCTGGCGGCGCTGGCGGACACGACCGGAACCCATACCGCTTTCCTGGCCGTGCCCGCCGCACTGCTTACCGGCGGGGCCGCGGTGGCCGTCGCCGGGAGGGGCGCCCTGGCATCCGGTACCGGCACCCCGTGAGCGCGCCGCCCCCAACCCCCACGACCAGCCGGTAGCCTCCCCCTCTTGGCCGGCTGGTCTCGGGCCGGTGCGCTCTTCCTGCTCCCCTCGCCCTTAGCCGAGACCAGCCAACTGGTCCGGAACTTGCCCGCCGAACACGTTGTCCTGGCCGTACGCCCGGCGGATGGTGCCGTCGACGTTCGTGTTCCCGTCGATCTTGTTCCCGAACAGTTTCAGCGTGATGACGGTCTCGGTGAACGTGAGGTCGCCGCTGATGTCGTTGCCCGAGCACGCTTGCCCGTCGCCGATGGTTGCCCCGTAGTAGGTGCTGACGCTGAGATCGGCGAACTGGGAACCACATAGCCGGCTCGCGTAGGCGTCGACGACCGCAGCGCCATCGACGTCGCTGGAGCGGACGACGGTATCGCCCTGCGTGGACAGGTTTCCGTGAACCTGGCTGTTCTCGACCGTGACATCCGACCGGTGCCGCGCAACGATGTCCGAGTTCACTTCGGTGTTCTCCAGCGTCAGGTGCGCTGTGTGGATTCCGCCCTTGGAGTGCACGGAGGACAGCCTGCTTCCGGTGACCGTCACGGTCGTCGCACTGGTCTGGGTGAGCTGTCCGGTGATGATCGAGTCGGTCAATTGAGCCGTGCTGGGTTGCGGGGTGTTCACCGCGCCCAGGCCGTTCACGACGACATCGCCACGTATCTTGCTCTCGCTGACAACCAACCGCGTATCGGCTGCAGCAGTGACGTTGCCGACCACCTGAACACCGCTCAGCGTGCAGCTGGCCCCGGACGGAACGGTGACGTCACCCTTGATTCGTTTGCCCTGCAGCGTGTCCGTGCATTCGACGTCCGTGCTGATCGCCTGAGCTTGAGCAACATCGGCGCCCGTGGCCGCCAGGCATGCGGCAGCCATGCCGATGCCGACTCGGCGAATCATGGTGCTCATAGGGCTCCCCCCGGTGCGCTGTCGATCGACAAGGTGAATGCTCCGCACCGAACCTATGCGCGCCCACTATCACCCAAAAGGGGTTCAGCCACGCTACGTGTAGCGATCTCGGTTCCGTCACGACCGCGGTCTGGCGGTAGCCGTCCGGCGCCTAGGCGTGGGAGGGGTTGCGGGCCCATGCGTGAAACCTTGCCCAAGAAGATACCCCCTGGGGTATGATGCTGTGATGGGTCGCCGACAGCGGCGACCGAACCGACACCGAAGGAGTTCCCTATGTGCAGTCCCGCGCGTTGTCCGCGCTGCGGCAAGGCCACCTGGGTCGGCTGCGGCGCCCACATCGAAGAGGCCCTGGCCGGGGTCCCGGCCGAACGGCGGTGCACATGCGCGTAGCTCCCGCAACCGCCCTGTTAGCCCTAGGGCTCGCGACCACGGTGGTGGCGGGGTGCAGCAGCAGCTCTGCCACCAGCCTTGCGGAGCACGCGTCATCCGCTGATTCGAGCGTGGCGACCGCAGTCGCCCGCGACATGAACGTCCAGCAGTTTGCCGAGCTGGTGACGCGCCCGGACGTCGTCGTCCTCGACGTTCGCACCCCGGCCGAGTACGCCCAAGGACATCTGAACTCGGCACGCAACCTCAACGTCGAGGACCCCGGCTTCGCCGCCGCGGTCTCAGATCTCGACCCTTCCGCCACCTACGCGGTGTACTGCCGCAGCGGTAATCGCTCAGACGCGGCGCTGCGCGTCATGAACGGTGCCGGCCTCACCAACGCGGGCCACCTCGTCGGCGGCATCAGCGCCTGGACGTCCGCCGGCGAACCCATCGCACGCTGACTACCATGGCTCCTACGCGGGATGCGTGGAGAACACCCTGAAGGTCGCAGCGGCCGAGTACTCCACTGTGGCCTGCGGCGAATGGGGTTCGCCTACTCGGCCCCTTCCCACATCGGTGGCCCCTGGGTGCCCTCGTTGCCCGATTGTGCGGTGACG
>PDSI01000127.1 GCA_002748415.1 Micrococcales bacterium
CGAAGCAGCGGATTGAAACCCAATCATCAATGGTGGGATGCTCGTCTTGCGGCAGAACGCAGAAAAGAACATCCCGCGAAGCAGCGGATTGAAACGAAGGCGACCCCCGCCAGTAGTGCGACCCACGCGCAGAAAAGAACATCCCGCGAAGCAGCGGATTGAAACCAGACTTTTGTCTGGCGTCATGTCGATGCATTCGCCGCAGAAAAGAACATCCCGCGAAGCAGCGGATTGAACCGAGGCAATTGACGTTGCACTCAATCACCACTGGGGGAGAGAATGTCCACTACCGTCGAGGCGCATCCCGTGTGGGAGACTGTGTGTTCGGTCAAGCAACTCACGCGTTCTTGGCGCACTCTGCTGGCCCGGGACGGCCAGGACGGTGATCTCAGCTACGGCACCGAGAACTTCCAGAAAGGCGCCGAACACCGCCTGAACGAACTGCACCACCAGCTGGCCGATGGAACTTACATGCCAGGCAACCTGACCGAAGTACACATCCCCAAGCAGGACGGTGGCGAACGCACCCTCCACATCCCGCCGGTACGTGACCGCATCGTCGCACGCAGCGTCTTGACGGCGGTGACCCCGTTCGTCGATCCCCACCTCGGCTGCGCCAGCTACGCCTACCGCCCCGGTTTGGGCGTCGCTGACGCGGTCGCCGAACTGGCCCGGCTCCGCGACGAAGGACTGCCCTGGGTGCTGCGCACGGATGTCGATGACTGCTTTCCGAACGTGCGCGGCGAGCGCGCGCTGCGGAAACTGTTCGCCCTGGTGCCGGACTCCAGGCTCAACGAGCTGCTCGGCCAGTTCATCGGCCGAACCACCCGGACCAAGACCGGTCGCCAGGTGCGTCCACCCGGAGTCCCGCAAGGCTGCCCCCTGTCGCCACTGCTGTCCAACATCGAACTACTCCACCTGGACCAGGAAATACAGGACGCCGGCTTTGCCGTTGTCCGCTACGCGGACGACATAACCGTCGCGGCCCCTTCACGTGAAGACGCCTGGGAGGCAGCCAGGGTTGCTGCCCAGGCTGCCGAGGACGTTGGTATGAGCACGGGTGCCGACAAGACTCACGTGACCTCGTTCGAGGACGGCTTCACCTTCCTGGGCGAGGATTTCGGCCCGCGGTACCCGGTTGCGGCGGATGTAGCCCGCGTGGAGGAACCACGCAGGAAAATCCTCTACGTCGGCCTGCAGGGAAGCCGCACCAGTATCCGGGGCGGGCGCATCCTGGTGGAAACCCGGCACGACCAGAAAGTGCTGGACGTGCCGTCCTCGCTGGTGTCCCGAGTGGTCACCTTCGGGTCGGTGGGGGTCAGCGCCGGGCTCCGCGCGTTCGCGATGTTCAACGGCGTCGACCTCGTGTTCGCCTCCCGCCGAGGCAACTACCAGGGCCAGGCAATCGCCGGCAACGGCCGGCGCCGCGTCGATCGGCTGCGTGCCCAGCTGGACGCCCAAGGCACCCCGGTCGCTCGTGAACTCGCCCGGGCCGTTGTGCAAGCCAAGGTGCTCAAGCAACTGGTCGTGCTGCGCCGGTTCGGCAGGCGCGACCACACGGAAAACACCCAGGACTCCGTTCACTCGATGAAACAGTTGCTGGTCATGCTGCCCGATGCGAGCACCGTCGAGGAGGTGATGGGCATCGAAGGTGCCTGCGCCGCAGCATACTTCCGGGCCTACGGTTCCCTGTTCCCGGAAGGATTGCAGTTCACGCACCGGACCCGGCGGCCACCACTTGACGTCACCAACGCGGCAATGTCCTTCCTGTACACCGTATTGCTGGGCGAGTGCGTGACCGCCCTGGTCGCCGCCGGGCTCGAACCGTGTGCGGGCATGTTCCACGCCGACCACGGGACCCGGCCCAGCCTCGCACTGGACTTGATGGAGGAGTTTCGCCCGCTCATCGTCGATCAGGTGGTACTCACGGTGTGCCGGTCCCGGATCCTGCTGCCGCACCACGGCCGGGCCGAGGAGTCCGGGCCAGGCGTGCTGCTGACCCGGGCTGGACGGGAGAAGGTGCTGGACGCCTACGAGCGCCGAATGCTGCAGCCCACAGCGGGCGCACTCGCGGACTTCTCCGGAACGATACGTCGTCATCTGTACCGGCAGGCCCAGCGCCTCGGTGCCACCATCTGGCACGGAACGCCCTGGACCGGGCTGGCCTGGCGGTAGGCCTGCCATGCTGGTCGTTGCCGCGTACGACATCACCGAAGACTCTCGCCGGGCCCGCACGGCGGCGGTGTTGCAGTCGATGGGCGAACGCATCCAGAAGTCGGTGTTCCTGCTCAACGTGGATGCCGACTCTCTGGCCGAGGCGACCGCCCGGCTGCGGGACATTCTCGACCTGGACGAGGACTCCTTGTACGTCTTCCGGCAGTGCATCACCTGCTGGGACCACGTCGCCTGCCACGGCCAGGCCCACCCACCCGCGCAAGAGTTGTTCTGGGCAGTCCTGTGACCGCAGCCGGCGGGCTCACGGGTCCGGCGCCGACATTCGGCGATCGATCTGCCCGGGCCGGGAAAACGGGTGACGGCCTGCGTTCAATCGCCTCGTCAACGCCGCGCCGGACACCGTCACCGGCCGCGTCCTCGCCGACGCGACCGGCGGCTATCCCATGATTCCAAACCCACAGGTCCAAGCGCCCACACG
>PDSI01000181.1 GCA_002748415.1 Micrococcales bacterium
GGTGATCACGACCGTGGCGTCGACCTCGAGCACGACCACGTCACCCAGGTCGGTGCCCGCGACCTTCGAAGCAGGCACCCCGCCCGGCAACTGGCCCCACACATGGCGCCGCACCCGAGCCCGAGCAGCAGCGATCTTCTTCAACCTGCCGGTGGTGACCTCGTCCAGCGTCCGCCACACCGTCGGCGGCGAGGCGACCGGACCGAGAACCCCGGCCTGGTGGCGCAGCACATCGATATCCGAGATCGCCTCACCGCCGTCAGCGAGCATCACCGCCACGTCAACCAGCACCCGGCCACGATCGTGCCCGGGGACGAAGTGGCGGCGGACCATCGCCTTGGACAACTCGCCGGTCAGGCCCGTCCGGTCGGCCAGCAGCCGGGACGCAACGCTACCCGCATGCGCCACCACGCCGACACCATCACCGCTCACCGACAGACCCGTCGACCACGAAGTACGCTTCACCTACGGAGTGCCTTCCAATGGGACCTTCCTGAACCGTCGCAAGTCCAAGAATCCCAAGCAGTACAGGCACTTCCGTGCTTCTACACGCCGATCACGCCGCGGCGCCGTGAACGATCCGGGGTAGCCGCCGGTGGATCCTCATCACCATTCTCCTCTGACCTCGGCGAAGAACGAACCGTGCCGACTATAGCCACTCCAACAAATCAGAACACGGTGAAAACTCCATGGGTAATCGTCGGCAGACGGTGCGTGAGCATCTTCCCGAGTGTATGAAACCGCAAATACGTGTGCCTGGTCGAGAACCGTTGTCAGCGTGCCGATTCGGCGAAGTATCGCGCGTTGCGGGGCTCTAGGGACAGTGATGCTGCACAGCGAGCAGTGATTGATTGCTCGGCCCCGAGCATCAGGAGCTCCTCTTCGGCGGAGGTCCGCCGGCGTGACGACGAGTGTCTGCTGCTGCCGTTCGATGAGGCGTTCTCGATTGGACTGGTCGGCCAGATAATTCGCCAATTGGCTCGTTCAGCTATCCACCTCGGTGCCTTGGATAGCCAAGAGAGTTTCCGAACCAATGAGATGTGCTCGGAGTTTCGGTCGCTATTCGCCTGCTGTCGCAGACAGCCACGCATCATGCCGGCCCTCTTCGGTGCAGAGTCCACAATGTGACGGTTCGGGCGGGACGCCAGCCGGTGAAAGACCCAATGGGCGAAGCACTCTCGACACTGATCCTGGTGAGTTCGCCACCGTGACGGGCATACAGGTCTGCGAGGACCATTTCGGTCTGCAACGTCACCGCCGTCACCACGACCCGCCCACCGGCGGGCAATGCGTCCAGACACGCCTGCAGCACACCGGTGTCCGTCGCACCACCGCCCACGAAGACCGCCTGCGGTGCCGCCAGGCCGGCCAATGCCTGCGGCGCGGACCCCGTGACCACTGTCAACGCCGGCACACCGAGCGTGCTTGCGTTGCGCGATATCCGCCGGGCGCGTTCAGGATTCGATTCAACCGCTGTCGCCGTGCAAGTCGGGTGGGCGCGCATCCACTCGATGCCGATGGAACCAGCACCCGCCCCGACATCCCAGAGGTGCTCACCGGGTGTGGGCATCAGCCGGGACAGGACCGCGGCTCGCACGTCTCTCTTGGTCAGTTGCCCGTCGTGCTCGAACACTTCGTCGGGCAGCCCGGGAACCCACCCGGCCCGTCGTGGCCCGACCAGCTCGATGCCGATGACGTTCAGCCGCGGCGAGTGCCCTGACCAGCCGTCAGCCGTCTCACTCTTCCGGGAGAACCGTTCGCTACCGAGGTCGCCGAGCACGTGCATCGTGCTGGCCCCGTACCCGGCCGCCCGCAGCAGTTCAGCCACCCGGGCCGGGGTGGTCTCATCGCCGGAGAGCACCAGCACCTTGTGTCCGGGGGCCAGTTCACGGGCCAGCACGGCCGGATCCCGGACCACCACCCTGACGACGGCACAATCCTCCGCCGCCCACCCCAGCTCGGCCCGCGCCAGCGCGACCGACGACACGGCCGGATACACCCGGACCCGTGCCGCCCCGAGCAGGTCCACCAGGGTCGACCCGATGCCGGAGAGCATAGGGTCCCCGGACGCTACCGCGACCACCGGCCCGTCCAGGCCGTTCAGCAGCCCGGGCAACCCGTCCCGCAACGGGGACGGCCACGGCAACCGGGTCTGGGCGGGGTTGTCCGGCAGCATCGCCAGGTGCCGGGCTCCGCCCAGCACCACCCGCGCTTCATCGACGATGCGGCGCAGCCGCGCCGGCAAGCCGTCCCAGCCGTCGGCGCCGATCCCGACGACGCTGATGGCTGGTGGGTCGATCTGCTCGGTCACGGCACAGCACGCTATCGTGACCGAAGGCGAGAGGTGCCCCGACGACCCACACATCGGAAACGGTGCGGCCGGGCCGGAGGGGAGAATCTGGGAAGCCGGTGAGAGTCCGGCACAGGCCCGCTACGGTGAATCCGGCCTATCCGGGACCGGACAAGTCCGAAGACCGGCCTCCCGCCCCGACCTGAACTGGCGACGCGAGCGGGAGCCTCACATGCCAACGCACTACCCTTTCTCCGCCCTGGTGGGCGGAGCGGCCGACGACCTCGACGAGATGGGTCTGGCCCTGATTCTCACCACCATCAGCCCACAGATCGGCGGTGTGCTGGTCCGCGGCGAGAAAGGGACCGCCAAGTCGACCGCGGTCCGCGCCCTGGCGGCGGTGCTGCCGCCTATCGACGTGTTCGACGGGGACCGGTACTCCGTGGACCCGGCTGAACCGCAGCCGCATTCACCGGACGGCCCGGTCACCGGCGAGATCGTGTCGCGGCCGGTGCGGCTGGTGGAGCTTCCGGTGGGGGCCACCGAAGACCGGGTACTCGGGTCGCTGCACCTGGAACGGGCGTTGTCGCACGGCGCTGTGGAGTACGAGCCCGGGCTGCTGGCCAAGGCACACCGCGGCATCCTGTACGTGGACGAGGTGAACCTGCTGCACGATCACCTGGTGGACCTGCTGCTGGACGCGGCCGCGATGGGCCGTGTCACTGTCGAGCGGGACAGCATTTCGGTCGAGCACGCCGCCCGGTTCGTGCTCATCGGCACCATGAATCCCGAGGAGGGTGAGCTGCGTCCGCAGCTGTTGGACCGGTTCGGCCTGACCGTGGAGGTCCATGCCCCGCGGCAACCGGACCTGCGGGTCGAGGTGGTCCGTCGCCGGTTGGCTTTCGACGCTGAACCCGACGCCTTCGCGGACACCTACCGCGACGCCGAAGCCGACCTCACCGCCCGCATCGCAGCTGCTCGGGACCGGCTGATCAGGGTCGAGCTGGGGGAGGCGGCGCTGGTGAAGATCGCCGAAGTGTGCGCCGCCTTCGAGGTGGACGGGCTGCGTGCCGACATCGTCACCGCTCGGGCCGCCGTCGCGCACGCGGCCTGGTCGGGCCGGGAAGCCGTGACCAAGGCCGACATCCGCCAGGCGGCGCTGTTGTCGCTGCCGCACCGGCGCCGCCGCAACCCGTTCGACGCACCGGGCTTGGACGAGGACCTGCTGGACCAGTTACTCGGCGACGACGAACTGCCGCCGCCGGACGGGACCCCGCCGGAGCAGGACGAGCACGAGGCCGAGGAGACACCCCCCGACGACGCGTCCGCGAACCCCGAACCGGCGGAGGAGGAACGAGATCCGGCCCCAGCCCAGCCGACCGGGTCCATGGACGACCAGCTCGGTGCCGACGCGACGACGGAGGACTTCGGTCCCGATGCCGACGGCGGGGACCAGCCCGACCCCGCCACGGAGGATTCCGAGCAGATGCCGCCGGTCGGGGGTGGGGGCGCCACCACGACGGTGACCGCCAGCACGCCCTACCGGCCCCGGTTGTTGCACGTCGACGGGTTGGGCATGGGGCAAGAGGGCCGGCGAAGCCGAGCCGTCGCCTCGACGGGACGACGCATCGGCTCGCGCGCACCACAAGGCCAAACCGGGTCGGTGCACCTGGTAGAGACGTTGCTGGCCGCGGCCGGCCACCAGGCCGCCCGCGGCCGCGACGGTGGCCGGGTGCTGCTGCGCCCCGCGGACCTGCGGGTGGCCGTGCGCGAGGGGCTGGAAGCCAACCTGGTGCTCTTCTGCGTGGACGCCTCCGGTTCGATGGCCGCCCGGCGGCGCATGATCCAGGTGAAAACCGCTGTGCTGTCCTTGTTGTTGGACGCCTACCGGCGCCGGGACAAAGTCGGCCTGGTCACCTTCCGTGGCCAGTCCGCGGAACTGGCGCTACCGCCCACCCGGTCCGTCGATGCTGCCGCCGCCCGGCTCGACGAGCTGCCCGCAGGTGGGCGGACCCCGCTGGCGGAAGGGTTGCTGGAGGCGGGCCGGGTGCTGGCCCGGGAACGTGTGCGGGACCGCCGGCTACGTTCACTGCTGGTGGTCGTGACCGACGGGCGGGCCACCGGCGGTCCCGACGCGGTGCACCGGTCGCTGCTGGCCGCCGACCACCTGGCCGGGCTCGATGTCTCGACCGTGGTCATCGACGGCGAGACCGGGCCGCTACGGCTGGGGATGGCGGTGACGCTGGCGCACCGGCTGCGGGCCGAGCACATCGCGGTGGAGCAGGTGAACGCCGAAGCCCTCACCGGGGTCGTCCGCTCGCACGTGCCGCGCACGTTCGGAAGACCCACCCAGGGGGCTGCCTGATGCCCCGCGGACAACCCTTGGTGGTCCCCGACGACGGGCTGACCACCAAGCAACGCCGCAACCGGCCGCTGTTCATGGTGCACACCGGACCGGGCAAGGGAAAATCCACCGCCGCTTTCGGCCTGGCGTTGCGGGGGTGGAACCAAGGGTGGCGGATCGGGGTGTTCCAGTTCGTCAAGTCCGCCAAGTGGCGCATCGGCGAGCAGACCGTGCTGGAACGGTTGAACGAGCTGCACGAACAAACCGGTGAGGGCGGCCCGGTGGAATGGCACAAGATGGGGTCGGGCTGGTCATGGGCCCGAAAACACGGCGACGAGGTCGACCACGCCGCCGCGGCAGCTGCCGGGTGGGCGGAGGTCAAACGGCGGCTGGCGGAGCAGACCCATGACCTACTGATCCTGGACGAGTTCACCTATCCAATGAAGTGGGGGTGGGTGGACCCGCACGAGGTCGCCGACACGGTGATTGCCCGCCCGGGTTACCAGCACGTCGTGATCACCGGCCGCGACGCTCACCCGGCGCTGGTGGATGCGGCGAACCTGGTCACCGAGATGGGCCTGATCAAGCACCCGATGGAGGCGGGCCAGAAAGGGCAGAAGGGGATCGAGTGGTAGCGTCCCGCAGCAC
>PDSI01000068.1 GCA_002748415.1 Micrococcales bacterium
CACGCACCCCGCCCGGGCCGTAGTGCGCCATGGCGTGCCGGAGCATCAGCTCCTTTGCGCGAGAGTGCAGATCGGCCAACAAGTCTCGCGGGTCCTGACCGGAATGCGAGGGAACTGCCAGCCCGGCGGCGATGCGCCGTTTGAGTCCGGCCACCCGGACCATGAAGAACTCGTCCAGGTTCGAGGCGAAGATGGCCAGGAATCTGGCCCGCTCCAACAACGGGAGGTTCTTGTCCTCGGCCAGTTCCAGAACGCGGGTGTTGAACGCCAACCAGGACAGTTCGCGGTCCAGGAAGCGACCGCTCGGAAGTGTGGCCGCAGCCGCCACGTCCTCGGCCGGACCGACAGCTGCCGGCCGTGGGGCGTTGCGGGAGGTGGTGCGCTTCACGCCGGCACCACGCCGCGAACCCGGCCCGCCGTCCCGGGCACCCTTGCTCTTGGCCGGGGCAGTGGTTCTGGCCGGGGCAGAGGTCTCACCGGCACCGCCGGTGTTGTCCGGCGTGGGTACGGCGGGCTCGCTGGTCATACGCCATATTCTGTCATCTTCGTTGCGAGAAGGTGAATGCCGAATGAGTAGCTTCCCGCACGAACCCCAGGCCGCGGTACATTCGAACGGCCGCCCGGTTGCTTTCATCGACGTACAGCTCGATCCGGGCCAGCGGGCGCCCGTCCGTCGTCGTCGCTTGCTGTAGGTAGTGCAACCCGGCCAAGGTGATCAACCGGCCCAGGCCGCGACCCTGGGCCGACGGGCTGACACCGACCACGTACACCTCCCCCACCGGGTCCGCGCCTTGGTCCGTGTCGATCTTGGTCCAGTGGGCGGCCAGCAGCCCGCCGGTGGCGATGTCCTCGGCCAGGATCAACCCGTCCGGGTTCCACCACGGCTGATCCTGGCGCCTCGCCAGGTCGGCAGCGGTCCAACGTCCCTGCTCAGGGTGATCGGCGAACGCGGCTGCGTTCAGTTCCAGCCACGCTGCCTCGTCGAGGCCGGGCCGGAAGGCGCGTAGCCGCCACCCTCCGGGGATTTCGAGGACCGGCAGCGGATCGGTGGCCGGACGGCTCATCTGCCACAACTGCCGCTGCCGACGAGCGCCGACCCGCACCGCCAGCCGCGACGCGGCCGGTAGGTCGCCATGCGCCCACGCGGTGACCACGGCGGGCAATTGCGGATGGGCCACGACCGCGTCGGCGAGCCGGCCACCGAGCCCGCGGCCTCGCGCCTGCGGTACCACGAAGCCTTCCACTTGAGCGTCCACCACCCGTAGCTGTGCGTAACCGAGCATCTCCGCGGGTCCGTCGATCAGGACGTGGTGCACCTTCGCCGAGGCATGCCGCAAAGCCAGCTCCGCCGCCTCCGACAACGGCTGCGCGCCGTCGACCGTGGCGCAGGCCCGTGCCGCATCAAGGATGGACGCGATCCGCCCGGTATCGAGTTCCTGCGCCCACGTAAGCTCCTCTTCGGCCGAGGCGTCGGGCACCATCCGGTAGCCGACGTTGCGGACCGTCCCGATGATCTCGTGATCGGTGCCGAGCTTGGCCCGCAGCCGACGGATGTGCACGTCCACGGTTCGGGTGCCGCCGAAGTAGTCGTATCCCCAGACCTCTTGGAGCAGCTGCGCCCGGGACAGCACCCGGCTGGGATGCTGCGCCAGGTACTTCAACAGCTCGAACTCCTTGTAGGTGAGGTCCAGGGGCCGCCCCCGCAGCCGGGCGCTGTAGGACTGCTCGTCGATGCGCAGCCCCCCGACGACGATCTCCGCGGGCGAGTGATCGGCGGCGCTTGCCGCGCCCTCGGCAGCCAGCCGGATGCGGGCGGCCAACTCGGCCGGACCGGCGGTGTACAGCACGACGTCGCGCATTCCCCAGTCGGTTGCCACCGCGCTGAGCCCACCCTCGGTCAGCACGAGCAGCACCGGGGTCGCCGTGCCCGCCAGCAACCGGCACAGGGTGCGGGTGGCCACCAGGTCCGCGCGCCCGTCCAGCAGCACCAGGTCGCAGGAGGGTAGACCGGCGACCGCCGCGGGCTCCGCTGGCATCATGCGTACGGTGTGCGGCAAGAGACCGAGCGAGCCGAGCACGTCCTGCGGGGTGCCCGCGGCGTTGGTCAGCAGTACCAACTCAGCCACCCGTGACTCCCATCGGCAGTACAGCCTACCCAGACACGTCCGGCCTAGCCGCTCTTGCGAGCACCCACCCGGCTCTCAGGATCGTCGGTTAACCTGATTCGAGAAGGGGGTAGGAGTCCGTTTGGGCATGCACAGCGCGCCGCGGCATCGAGCGCATCGCCGTCACTGGGTGCAGCGCGCCCTGATGGGGATGGCTGCTGCGCTGACGGTGCTGTTGGTCGTGGTCATCGGCCTTCTGTGGCGTTTTCAGGGCAATATTGCCGCGCTCGAGGTGGATCTGGGGATCCGTCCGGACAACTCGGCGTCCACGGACCCGGCCACGAATCTGGCACCGATGAACATCCTGCTGCTCGGATCGGATACCAGAGAGGGCCTGAGCGAGGTCAGCGGCGGCGACGAGGCCGTTCTCGGGGCCCGTTCCGACACGGCTCTGCTGGTGCACCTTTCGGCGGCCCGGGACTACGCCGTCGTGGTCAGCATTCCCCGTGACTCGATGGTGGAGTTCCCGGACTGTCCCGGCGTCACCAAGTCGGTCGAGGACAATTCAAGAACCCCCTCCGGGCAGGCATCTTCCGGCGGCTCGTCGCAGAACTCGCAGCCCGCCGGCCAGCGAAGCGCCGGCCCAGGCAGCTCCAGCTCGTACGCCGATCCCAGCAACAGTTACACCGGCTCACGGGCTGCTCTGAGGCAGTTCAACATGGCCTACGAAGAAGGCGGGCCGGGGTGCACGATCCGGGTGGTGGAGAAGAACACCGACATCTTCATCGATCACTTCGCGGTGGTGAATTTCGACGGTTTCAAGTCCATGGTCGAAGGCCTTGGCGGGGTCGAGGTATGCGTCCCGAAGGCGGTCAAGGACACCGACAGCGGCCTGGACATCCCCGCCGGGATATCGCGGCTGGACGGTGACCAGGCGCTGGCGTTCGTGCGCACCCGGCACGGCTACGGGAACGGGTCGGATCTGGCCCGGATCCAGCTGCAGCAGGTGTTCCTGTCGGCAATGATCCGGCAAGCCACCGACAGCAAGCTGCTGCTGCGACCGGACCGGCTGGTGCGGTTCCTGGACGCGGCCACCAAGTCCTTGGCCACTGATCCCGGGATGGCCAGCATCAGCGACCTGAGCGGGCTGGCCCGCCAGGTGCAGAACCTGCCCCCCGACCGGATCCACTTCGTCACCGTCCCGGTGGCGCCTTACAAGCCGGATCCCAACCGGGTGGTCTGGGCACCGCAGGCCGAGGACTTGTGGGAGATCATCCGTACCGACGGGCATCTGCCCGGCACCGGCCCACCACCGGAACCGGCACCGAAACCGACGCCGGTTCCAGCCGATGAGCTGATCGATCCGGCCCTGGTCAGCGTCGAGGTGGTGAACACCACGGGCATCGACGGGCTGGGCCAGCAGTCGGCGGATGCGCTGGCCGAGCAGGGCTTCACAGCCACTGCCGTGAGCGGTATGAACCCGGGCCTACGCGGCTCCCTGGTCCGTTACCCGGTGGGCAGGCGACCGGAGGCGATGACCGTGGCTGCGGCGTTCCCCGGGGCGCACGTGGAGCTGGACGAGAAGATCGACGACGGCATAGTCCGGGTGGAGCTGGGTGCCGGCGCCCCTGCCGTGGCAGCGGTGCCGGGGGCCAGGTCGACCCACCTACCGAAGCAGCCGATCGGCGCGGACCCGCACGACCGTCAAGGCTCCACGCAGACATCCGGCCCGGGAACGCTGGATTCCGAAGCAGCCGATGAGAACGACCTGTGCCGGAACTCCTGAGGCTGGCCTTCCACTGGTGAGACGGGCCTCGCGGCCGGCGGTTGGCGGACCTCACTGGCACGCACCCGTCACCCCGAGATACCGGCATGGTGAGGAGACGCCGGCGGGTGAACTGGCTAGCTGACGACGAACTCCACCCGCCGGTTCTGGGCACGGTTGGCGGCTGAGGTGTTGGGCACCTTGGGGTTGTTTTCTCCG
>PDSI01000120.1 GCA_002748415.1 Micrococcales bacterium
AACCAACGACCCGTAGCGGTTGGCGCACTCGACGAGGAAGTCAGGCGCGAAGCGGCGAATGCGCGGCAACGCAGCCACCATTTCCAGCACACCGGGGCCGGGTAGACCCAGCATGTCCGGCTTGGTCGTTGCGGCTCTCACAGGTACAGGCCGGTCTGCCCGTCTCGCACGCGGGGTGCCGCCACCGCGTGCAGGTCCCGCTCCCGCAGCAGCACGTACATCCGGGCCTGGATCTCCACCTCACCACGATCCTGCGGGTCGAACAGCACCCGGTCACCCATCTCGATGTGGCGGACGTTCTCCCCCAACGCCACCACTTCACCCCAGGACAGCCGCTTACCGACCTCCGCGGTCGCCGGAATGACGATCCCGGCAGTGGACTTGCGCTCGCCCGCGTCGTCGGCAACGGAAACCAGGATCCGGTCGTTCAGCATCCGGATCGGAAGCCCTGCGGCGGACAGCGCGGTCACTCCCCCCGGCTTCGGGAGGCCAGCCAACCGACGACCAGCACACCCGCGGCGACGGCGGCTGCCGCGCCGGCGACCCGCTCGGTGTACACCGAGCCGTCCTCACGGGTCACCAAAGCCCGCAAGCCGCCCACAGCGGAAGCTCCTGCGGACTGCGGACGATGCGTTCCACCGCTGGTACCGAGCAATCCCTGCGCCGTGGACTGCAGATCGGAAACTGCCTGGGACAGCAGGTTCCTCGGCTGCAGCCTGGTGGTCAGCTCGTCGACGGTCGAAGCCAGGTGGTTCCGGTGCCGCTGGATGGCACGTTCGATCTCCGCAGGATCGGTGGGAACCGCTGGCTGATTCGAGCTCATACGTGGCGCTCCGGGGGTTTGTTCGTGATGCGGGCCGAAGGCCAAACTATCGCCGTCGCCCCGGAAATGCACACCGCGACAGACAGGAGGACGCTGTATCAGTGGCCGGCCGCCGGGCTCACCCACGGAACTTGTCCACGGCGGATACTTGAAACCAGAAGAAACCTATGGCTGGGGGCCTTGCTGGCACTACTCTTCCGATATGACACCGACGGTCGGGGGACAGCTGGTCACGGGCTCGTACGCGCCTGGCTTCAGTCTACCCAGTACCACCGGCTCGATGTTCACCCTGTCCGAACATCTGGGCAAACATGTCATCGTCTACTTCTTCCCCGCAGCCATGAGCCCCGGGTGCACCACCGAGGCCCTGGACTTCCAGGACAGCCTGGACGCGTTGACTCCTCGCGGCTACCTCGTGGTAGGGGTGTCCATGGATCCACTCGAGAAGCTGAAGCGGTTCGCGGCCCAGGAGAAGCTGCCGTTCCCGCTGCTCAGCGACACGACCGGGGCAGTGGCCCGCAGCTACGGCGCCTACGGGCAGACCGTCAGCTTCGGCAACAAGTCGCGAGGGATCATCCGCTCAACCGTCGTCGTCGGGCAGGAGGGCCGGGTTGAGCACGCCGCCTACAACGTGCGCGCCACCGGTCACGTCGCCAAACTGCGCCGGGACCTCGGGCTCGCCTGAGCGCAACTCCCGGCCGAGCACTACACTGGGCTGCTGCGCGGGAGTGGTGGAACTGGTAGACACGCCAGATTTAGGTTCTGGTGCCGCAAGGTGTAGGGGTTCGAGTCCCCTCTCCCGCACGTCGGCGCACTACCCCAGCAACCGCCCCACCGCCGCCCCCGCGGCGAGCACCGCCGCAGCCCGGTGCGAGATCCGGTTCTTCTGGGCAGGCGTCAGCTGCGCAGAGGTCACGTCGCAGCCGTCGGGCCGGAAGACCGGGTCGTAGCCGAACCCGTGGCCGCCCGCCGGCTCCCGGGTCAACGTCCCGGCCATCTCACCGTGGTGAACCTGCTCGCGGCCGTCCGCGGTGACCAGCGCCAGCGCACACACGAACCTGGCACGACGGTGCTCGTCCGGTACATCGGCCAACTGGTCCAACAGCAGCCGTAGGTTGGCCTCGTCGTCGCCGTGCCGCCCACACCAGCGCGCCGAGAACACCCCCGGTGCACCGCCCAGCACGTCGACCGACAGCCCCGAGTCGTCGGCCAGCGCCGCCAGCCCGGTAGCCGTGTGCGCCGCCCGGGCCTTCAGCAACGCGTTCTGCGCGAACGTGACCCCGGTCTCGGCCACCTCGGGCACCGGCTGCCCCGCTGGCCCGGTGGCGTCGTCGAGTCCGACGACCCCCCTCACCTGCGCCTGGCCGGCGATGCCCTGCTCGAGGAGGATCGCACGCAGTTCGCCGAGTTTGTGCCGGTTGCGCGTGGCCAGGACCAACCGCGGACCGGTCATCGCGGCGTGGCCGGCTCACTGCCGGACAGCGAGGCACGTTGCAGTCCGGCCAGGGTGGCGCAGCCTGCCGAGGCCAGGTCGAGCAACCGATTCAGGTCGGCCCGGCTGAACGGGGCCCCTTCGGCGGTGCCCTGCACCTCGATGAACGAACCCGACCCGGTGATCACCACGTTCATGTCGGTCTCGGCACGCACGTCCTCCTCGTAGCAGAGGTCCAGCACCGGCTCGCCTCCGACGATGCCGACACTGACGGCCGACAGCGAGTCGGTCAGCACGTTCTCACGCACGATCAATCCCTGGTTGCGGGCCCACGCCACCGCATCGGCCAGAGCCACGTAGGCACCGGTAATGGCGGCGGTGCGGGTGCCGCCGTCGGCCTGCAGGACGTCACAGTCCAGCACGACGGTGTTCTCCCCCAGCGCCATGGTGTCCACCACGGCGCGTAGCGAGCGGCCGATCAGCCGGGAGATCTCGTGGGTGCGGCCACCGATCTTGCCCTTGACCGATTCCCGGTCCGAGCGGGTGTTCGTGGACCGCGGCAACATGGCGTACTCGCCGGTGACCCAGCCCTTTCCCCGGCCCTTCAGCCACCGCGGAACCCCCTCTGTCAGCGAGGCGGCGCACAGGACCCGGGTGTGGCCGAACTCCACCAGCACGCTGCCTTCGGCATGACGCAACCAGTCGCGGGTGATGCGGACCGGGCGCAGTTCGTCGGCGGCTCGGCCGTCGGCTCGCGTCATCGGCTTGGTTCTCCTTCGATCGACGATGCGTTACAGGCTGATCTGCATTCCGGCCCGGGCGGTCTCGATGGGACCGTCGAACACCTCGACCGCCTCCTGGGCAGCCATCTTCGGTGGGTTCCAGGGCGGGATGTGGGTGAGCACCAGGACTCCGGCGTCTGCGGCGCCCGCCACCTGACCCGCTTGCCGGCCGGTCAGGTGCAGTCCGGGGGCCTCCGCCCGGCCGTGCGCGAAAGATGCCTCGGCCAGCAAGACGTCGGCGCCGACGGCCAGCGTGTCCAGGTTCTCGCACACGTCGGTGTCGCCGGTGTAGGCGATCGTCACCTCGCCGGTTCCGTCCTCGGCCGGGCCTGCTACCCGCAGGCCGAAGGTGGGCACCGGGTGGCACATCGGCACCGGGGTGATGCGTAGCGGTCCCACCCGGACGTCGTGGCCCTCTTGCAGGGTGTGAAAGTGAAACCCGGCGCGAAACCCTGAGGCCCACTCGCCGTCCGCGTCCTCCTGCTTCGCGGCATCGGCCTCGTAGGCCAGGCTGAGGCGCCGCTCGGTGTCTGGCGGCCCGTACAGGTGCAGCGGCCCGGCGTCGGTGTATTCGGCACCCCGCTCGGGGTGGTAACGGTGCAGTACGTGCAGACTGCAGACGTCCAGGCAATGGTCGGGGTGCAGGTGGGTGAGCAGGATGGCGTCCAAGTCCAGCGGGTCGATGTACCGCTGCAGCGCTCCCAGTGCCCCGTTGCCGAGGTCGAGGACCACCCGCCAGGTCCGCCGGTCACCGTTGGGGCCGGTCTCCTCGGCCTCCACCAGGTAGCACGAAGCCGGCGAGTCCGGCCCGGGAAACGACCCGGCACAGCCGACCACGGTCAGTCTCATCGAGCCGCCTCCGCGGCCGGCTCCATCGCCGGACCGTCCGGGCCCGCCGCGGATCCGTGCAGGCCGGCAGGGGCATCGACGAACTCCAGGGTGTTGCGGGCCACCTCGGTCACGTCGCCCAGGAACCGCCGGGCCATCTCGGCGAAGACGGCAGGGTCCCCGGTGGTGCGGAACCGGTGCACCGGGTCGAACATGCCGCCGCCGCCCTGGCGGAGCAGTCCGTGTGTGGCCAGGGTGCGGTACACCTCGACCGCGGTCTCTTCGGCGCTGGAGACCAGCGTCACCGCGGGGCCGAGGATGTAGGAGATCGCCCCGGCCAGCAGTGGATAGTGCGTGCACCCCAGCACGCAGGTGTCGACGTCGGCCCGGGTCAGCGGATCCAGGTACTCATGCGCCGCCTGCATCAGTTCCGGCCCGGAGGTGACCCCGGCCTCGACGAACTCCACGAACCGGGGACACACCCGGGAGACCACCTGCACGTGCGGGGCCGCCGCGAACGCATCCGGGTAGGCGCCGGACGTCGCGGTGGCCTGGGTGCTCAGCACCGCCACTCGTCCGGTGCGGGTGACCTGCACGGCACGGCGTACCGCCGGGCGGATCACCTCGACCACCGGCACGTCGTAGCGTTCCCGGGCGTCGTGCAGCACGGCCGCGCTGGCGGTGTTGCAGGCGATGACCAGCAGCTTCACCCCGTGATCGACCAACCGGTCCAGGCACTCCAGCGCGTACCGGCGCACATCGGCGATCGGCTTCGGCCCGTACGGCTGGCGTGCGGTGTCGGCGAAGTAGAACACCGGTTCGGCCGGTAACTGGTCCATCACTGCCCGGGTGACGGTGAGCCCGCCGTAGCCGGAATCGAAGATGCCGATGGGTGCGCCGTTGACCGGGGCGTTCTCGTCCTGGGAACCACTCAGCCGGTCGGGCGCGGTGGAACTGCTCACAAGTCCTCCAGCGTAGGGGGCTGAGCGCCCGGGCGCCCCAGGGGTGGCAGGTCCGCCGCGAGTACCAGGGTCAGCGACTCCTGCACGTAGCCGAGGAAGTCGTAGGCCAGCAGCGCGTGCTTCTCCTGCTCGTTGGCGGTGGTTTCGGCCCGCTGCACGGTCAGGTCGGCGTCGTCGTCGTTCTCGATGCCCAGCCGCTGGGCCAGGACCAGCCGGACGTCGGTGAGTGCCCGGACCAGTTGCCCGGCGTCGGCCGGGCTGATCCGGCCACCCTCGGTCATGCATTCGGCGGCCCGGACCAACGCGGCGAGCTTGGAGTCCCGTACCCCGGCCTGGGTCAGCCGGCGGAACTCGGCAGCCGCTTGGGGGTCGTCCCGGCGGCCGTCCGGCAGCAGCCTGGCCAGTGCCGGGTCCCGGGGCGGCGCGGATCCGCTCTGCGGGCCCGGGCCACCCGCTTGCTCGCCCACCCGGAGACCTGCCGGTCCTTGGTCGATTTCGCTCTTACCGAGTCCGCCCATGCCAAGTCCGCTGAGGCCGAGTTCACGGGCCCAGGCCGGGGTCTCCTGCGCCGGCGGCGAGCCGTGCTCCCACGCCTCGGCGCTGAGCATGGCGGCGACTTGCCCGAACAGGTCGGCGAGCACGGACCGCTCGATCTCGCGTAGCCCGATGCTCAGCGAGCCGTCCTGGTGCCGTCTGAATGCCTTGGCCACGAATCACTCACCGTCGCCGTTCTTGCTGACGCTGGCCCACAGGCCGAATTCATGCATGGCCTGGGTGTGCCTTTCCATCTCTTCCAGCGAACCGGTGGCCACGACGGCCCGGCCTTTGTGGTGCACATCCAGCATCAGCGTGGTCGCCACCGCTTCGGAGTAACCGAAGTAGGAGCGGAACACGTACGTCACGTACGACATCAGGTTGACCGGATCGTTCCACACGATGGTCACCCACGGAGTTTCCGGCAGGACCACCTCGTCAGCTTCCGGATCGGCCACGGCCACCGGGGCGGTGGTGAGCGCCGGGACGGGTGGCCCGGTCACGATCACGGGTGCGGAAGTCCTCACGCGAACCAGCGTAACCGCACTGGACCGCGCGACTGGCCTAGGCTGGGATCGTGACGACGTCTTTGCTGACGGACCAATACGAACTGACGATGGTGCAGGCTGGCCTGGCCTCCGGAACGGCGCACCGGCGAGGGGTGTTCGAGCTGTTCGCCCGCCGGTTGCCGGACGGGCGACGGTACGGGGTGGTTGCCGGCACCGGGCGGTTCCTGCGGGCCCTGGCCGATTTCCGGTTCGACGACGACGATCTGGCGTGGCTTTCCGCCCGGAAGATCGTGGACAAGCCCACCCTGCGGTGGTTGTCGGAATACCGGTTCGGCGGGTCCATCTGGGGATACGCCGAGGGCGAGTGCTACTTCCCCTACTCCCCGGTGCTGGTGGTCGAGGGGACCTTCGCCGAGGCGGTGGTGCTGGAGACCGTGGCACTGTCGATCTTCAACCACGACAGCGCGATCGCCTCCGCGGCATCGCGGATGGCGATGGTGGCCGGTGAGCGCCCGTGCGTAGAGATGGGTTCCCGGCGCACCCACGAGGCAGCGGCGGTGGCCAGTGCCAGGGCCGCCTACGTGGCCGGGTTCACCGCCACCTCCAACTTGGCGGCGGGACGCCGCTACGGGATCCCGACGATGGGCACCGCGGCGCACTCCTTCACCCTGCTGCACGACGACGAACGAGACGCGTTCGTCTCCCAGGTCACCACCCTGGGCGTGGACACGACCCTGCTGGTGGATACCTACGACGTCACCGACTCGGTGGAGCTGGCGATCCGGATCGCCGGCCCGCAACTGGGAGGGGTGCGCCTGGACTCCGGTGATCTGCTGGCCCAGGCCTGGGAAGTGCGCAAGCAGCTGGACGACCTGGGCGCCAGCGACACGAAGATCGTGGTCACCTCGGACCTGGACGAGTACGCCATTGCCGCGCTGGCGGCCGGCCCGGTGGACGCCTACGGCGTGGGCACCTCGCTGGTCACCGGCAGCGGGCATCCGACGGCCTCGATGGTGTACAAGCTGGTGTCCCGGGAGGGCCCGGACGGCACCATGAAGCCAGTGGCCAAGGAGTCCAAGAACAAGAGCAGCGTCGGAGGACGCAAGTGGGCGCTCCGGCGGTTGGACGAGCGGCACCGCGCCCAGGAGGAGGTGATCGGCATCGGCCGCCGCCCGCAACGCGACGACAACGACCGTGAACTGCTGGTCCCGTTGGTGGTCGACGGGCAGATCGACGATGCCGTCCTGGGCCCCGACGCACTGCAGCAGGCGCGGGACCGTCATCAGCGCAGTCTGGACGAACTGCCACGAGCGGCCACCCGGCTGCAACGCGGCGACCCGGTGATCCCCACCCGACACGAGGAGTACCCGTGAACCAAGAAACAGCTACCCCGTCGAGCCCGGCACACGCATCGAGCCCGGCACACCCGGCGACCGCGGACGAGACCACCGGCCCAGGCCCGGCGGGCGATGGCCGCCGAGCGCTGATCGTGGTGGATGTGCAGAACGACTTCTGCGAGGGCGGTTCGCTGGCCGTGCCGGGCGGCGCGCGGGTGGCCGCGGACATCAGCGCCTACATCGACCACAACGCCGCCGGCTACGACGCGATCGTGGCCACCCTGGACTGGCACATCGACCCGGGCGATCACTTCTCCCCGGCCCCGGATTACACCGACAGCTGGCCGGTGCACTGCGTGGCCGGAACCCCCGGCGCCCAACCGCACCCGGACCTGGACACCACCAGCATCCAGGCATGGTTCCGCAAAGGCGCCTACGAGGCCGCCTACTCCGGGTTCGAGGGCAGCACCGGCGAACCACCGGTGACGTTGACGGACTGGCTGGCGCGGCGATCCGTGCAGGCGGTGGACGTAGTCGGCATCGCGACCGACCACTGCGTGCGAGCCACCGCACTGGATGCGGTGCGGGCCGGCTTGCGGACCAGGGTGCTGACCGGGCTGACCGCCGGGGTGAACACGGCTACGACGGTAGCCGCCGTCGACGCGATGCGCGCCGCCGGAGTCACCGTGTCCGAGGACGCGGAACCCACGGGGTAACACGGCGAAGCGGTTAGTGACACACAGTCAGTCGGCTGTGCTGAATTGGGCGTTTCGAGCAACATTAGCTCCCGTTTTGCCCGAATCGGGACTGGGCTGGCGGCTGGTGCAGCGCCTACGGTCGTGGGAACCGAATTCGCTGGAGGGCCTATGACCGCGATCGACAGCCGGGCGTTGCCGACCCGACGGTGCCCGGCCGCCCGCATCGAACACAGCATTCCCGACGGCGCGGCCATGATCGCGGCCCTGGCCGATTCGGTCGGCCAGCTGGACCGGGACCTGACCATGGTCTGGATGCCCGACACCGTCCTGAACCTGCCGGCCGCACGCACGAACTCTGCGGCCCCCACTGCCGAGGACGCACAAGCCTTCAGTTCGCCGATGCTGGACCCCCGGTTGTGGGTTCCCGACCGGATGAAAGGATCGCTGGCGCCGTGGGTCCGGGTCGATCCCGCGACCCGGATGGCCCACGCCCCGCACCCGAATCTCACCGGGCTCAGTGGCCTCGGCGACCCGTTCGACGAGGCGATGTGGCGCCGGGACGGCAACCGGGTCAACCAGCAGCTGGCGCAGCCGTTGTCCTGGGTTCCCCCGGTACCGGGACGCGGGGACGCAGCGCCGCCGGCGTACGGTGCCGGTCCAGTGCGTGGGCCCGCCGGGTCGCCACCATCGGTCATGTCACTGCCAGCGCAGGATTGGCGGACCGCACCGGAACTGTCCCGGGCCCACCAGGTGATGGCGCACCAGCAGGCTCGAGCCGCGATGGGCGCCCGGCTGGCCGAACGAGCCACCAGCAGTGGCAAACAGCTGGAGACCGCCTACCTGCTGTGGGCATTGCTCGGACACCTGGGCGGGCATCATTTCTACCTGCACCGGCTGGCCACCGGGGCCTTGTACACGGTGCTCAGCGTGGTGGGCTGGGTGTCGTTCTATCAGGGCCTGGGGGTGACATTCCTGGTGCCGGTATGGCTCGGGCTCGGCGTCGACCTGCTCCTCATCCCCACCTACCGGGCCAGGGCCCGGCACTCGATCTGGAGTGTCGGTTAGGCCGGCCCATATACCGCTGTCGCCCACCGGCCTCATTCGTTCTCAGCCGACACGGCCGCCAGTTGTTCCAGGCCGGGCGGTAGCTCCTGGGTGTACACCAGGTGCAACCGGGCGGTCGGGCGGGTCATCGCCACGTAGAGATCGTTGTGCCCGCGGGCCCCCTGCTCGATGATGCGGGCCGGTTCGATGATGACGACGCCGTCGAACTCGAGACCTTTCACCTCCTCGACCGTCAGTACCGCGATGTCCTGGTCGATGGCGGTGCTACCACGCCCGACGCTTGCGCCAGGATCCCGGCCGC
>PDSI01000217.1 GCA_002748415.1 Micrococcales bacterium
GCCGTTCATCGATCGGGCGCGCTGTCGCTACCGGGAAGTGGCACGAACTCCAGCAGATCGCCGGGCTGGCAATCCAGCGCCTGGCACACGGCCTCGAGGGTACTGAACCGGATGGCTCGCGCTTTGCCGGTCTTCAGGTTGCTGAGGTTGGCGACGGTGATGCCGACCAGCTCACTCAGCTCACCAAGGCGCATCTTGCGCCGGGCCAGCATCACGTCGAGGTTGACGACGACGGGCACCGTTACACCGTCAACTCGTGGTCGACGCGCAACACGGTGGCCTGCTCGAAAAGCCGCTGGAGTACCGCCGCGCAGGCCACGACGAAGATCACCACAGCTTCGCCGACCCACCAGGCGAGCAGCACCGAGGGACTCTTGTCGGGAAGCAGCAGTACTGCGCTGACAACGAACACGACGAGCAGGTAGCCGGCAGTTCCGGCGAACCAGATCTTGATCCGCCGGAACAACCGCACGGCGCCGGGTGAGAATGCCTCTCCCCGGTCGGTCATGGCCAGGAATGCCCACAGGGCCTGCGCGGCGACCAGCACGGGCACCGCTGTCACGCTGGCCGCCAGAAACAGCGGCAGCCGTACCGCAGCGTGCCGGGGATACGCGGCAGCCAGGTCGAGGCTGATGACGTACAGCAGCGCCACTGCCAAGCCGGTACCGGCCACCAGCAGGACGAGGATGGCCCGCAACAGCACAGTGTCCTGACGCACCCCACCAAACTACCATGCTTTTGTTGTTATTCAATAATTCTATTCCGTTTATCAAGGCTGAACGTCTGTGGGTGGGCAGCCCGGACGCTTCGCGGGTGGTTTCACGATGTTCGGCCGGGTGGTGGGTAGGGACTGCCCGAGGTGAGTCCGGTCGTGGGCCCCGGCATCGTCGGGGACGGGGCCGTGGGCGCGACCGGCTCAGGCTGGGCGCGCAGCAGTACCGCGGACCCCGCTCCGCCGACCGCCATCGCGAGGAGGATGATCCAGTCCGTGCCGGGGCGCGTGCTCTCACCCAACAACGTCCACCCGACGAGCGCGGGAACCAACGTGTCGGTGAAGTACATCGCGCCCAGGGTTCCGGTACTCGGCCCGCGGGCCAGCCCCCGGGTCAGGTGCCACTGGCCCAGTCCCAGCCCGGCGACGACCGCCACGCCGACCAGCCACGATGCGGCCGGCAGCTGCGCGACCCGCCAGGGGGGATGCGCGGCATCGGCGATGAGCAGCCTGGCGCCGATCGCCGAGAAACCGAACCCTATTCCGGACAGCGAGCCGTGCACGGCGGCGGTCAGCGTGGGAGTCAGATTCGCCGGTAGCAGCAGGCCCGCCGCGGTGACCCCGGCCAGCCCGGCCAGCACCGCCAGGTGTGGTAATCCGGGTGAAGCCACTTGTCCGGGAACCGTTGTGGTGGCAACGACCGCGACGGCAGCGACCAGCCCGGCGATGGCCGCCAGGTCTGTGCCGGTCAGCTGCCGGCGACCCGTGCGATGCCGGATCACCGCGGTGACGGCCAACGCGGCCACTACGCAGGATTGCACCAGCAGCAGCGGCATGGCGTAGCGCGCGGCGAACGTCAACAGGAAGCCGCATCCCTGCAGCACGACCCCCAGCCACCAGGCCGTAGACCGTAACGCCCCGCCGGCCGCTCGGGAACCCTCGGTGAGCTGGGCACCGGCGAATCCGTAGCTGAGCACCCCGAGGACGAGGGCTACGGCACTGGCGATCTCTGTTGCGGGCACGTGTCAGCTTCTTGGGTTCGTTCGGACTATTTGTCGGTCGATCTCACATCAAGCTACTGGCCACCGGCGCTCGATCTGGGCGACGATGCGTTGCCCGGCGCTGCCGGGCGGGTAGGGCAGCTGCCGGCCGGCCAGGTCCTGGGCCCACTGCGGGGCATCCTGCCATGCCCGCAGGACGGCACTCGCCGGGTCGCTCGAACCGAGCAACCGGCACCACCCGTCCAACAGCTCGGGGCGTTCGGTGGAGTCCCTGAGCACCAGCAACGGCCGCCGCAACAAGGCCGCTTCCTCTTGCACCCCGCCGGAGTCGGACACGATGAGGGCCGCGGCCGCTTCCAGGCTGAGGAAGTCGCGCGGGCCGACCGGAGCAACCACCCGGACCTCGCCCAGCGTGTCCGTGAGCCCGAACTGCGTCAGCTTGGCCCGGGTGCGCGGATGCAACGGGAGCAGCACCGTGACCTGCTTGGCCAGCCGGGCCAATGCGTCCGTCATCGCGGCCAGAGCACGCGGGTCGTCGACCGTCCCGGCCCGGTGCAACGTGCACAGCACGAACGGGTCGTCCGCGACACCCACCTGCCGCAGTCTGTCGTGCCGCCCGTCGGCACCCGGGAGCAACAGCTCCAGGGCTTCGGCGAGGGTGTTTCCGGTGACGGCGATCCGATCCTCGGGGATCCCTTCGCTGCGCAGCCGCTGAGCGTTCGCCTGCACCGGAGCGCAACACAGATCCGCTGCCGCGTCCACGAGGACCCGGTTGGTCTCCTCCGGCATGCTGCGGTCGTCGCTGCGTAGGCCTGCCTCCACGTGCACCACCGGCACCGCGGCACAGTTGGCAGCGAGCGCACCGGCCAGCGTGGAGTTGGTGTCGCCCTGCACGACCAGCGCGCGGGCCGGGTGCTCGGCCAGGTACCGGCTGAGCTGCTCGGTGGCGGAACCGATCTGCTCGCCGCGGCTGCGGCCGCCCACGCTGATGTGATGCTGGATGCGCATCCCGGGCAGCTCGTCCAGGATGGCGCCCCACAGGTGCTGGTCGAAGTGCTGCCCGGTGTGCACGAGCCGGGCTCGTGGGCCCAGGGCGCGGACCACCGGGGCGAGCTTGATCGCCTCGGGGCGGGTCCCGAGCACGACGAGGACGTCCCCGGCGGGGTCGGGGCGGTTCGTCCGCGCAGGTCCGCTCATCCGCTCATCCGCGCAGGTCCGCGCGGGCACGTTCCCCGGCCGGCCCGGCCGTGGCCGTGCTGTGCGCGGGAAGTGCGGCGGCTCCGGCGGCTTGCGCGTGTTGCCCGGTGCCGGTGACGGTGAACAGTTCGCTCATCCGGGTCAGCACCCGGCGCACGACCTCGACTTTGCGGGCGGCGGGCAGCTGCATGCCGGGGAAGAACTCCAGCCCGGGGGCGTCCCGGTAGTCCAGCAGGTCCAGCGGATGCAGCAGCAGTGACGGCCCGTACCCGGCGACCCGGCACGCGTTCAGGGCGGCGTCGACGTAGGTATAGGCCAGCCGCTCGTTGATGGCCAGCAGGTGCAACACGTAGGACACGTGGAACGGGGTTCGCAGCCCGGGGAAAACGGTCACCGGCAGTTCTACCAGGGACTGCCCATGGGAACCCTCGGCACCGGGGGACGGTGGTATGTCCCATCGGTAGGCCCGGTTGGGCCGCAACACCTCCCGGGCACTGCCGAACAGTGCTTCGCGCTTCTTGCGTTCGGCGGCGTCGATCTTGCTGGCGCGCAGATAGTAGGCGCGGGCCACCGGGCCGATCCAGGTGGGCAGCGTGGTGGCGTCGTAGCGGTAGCCTCGGCGGCCGAGCAGTGCCAACAGGTCCGCGGACAGGCTGTAGCCGGGGCCGCGGAACCCCACCGGGCGAGGGGCCCCGGCCGCGACGATGGCGTCCTCGGTGCGGGCCAACTCGGCTTCCAACTCGGCGGGTGAGTACCGGTGCAGCCAGGGTTCGTGCTCGTAGGAGTGGTTGGCCACCTCGTGCCCGGCCTGGTGGGCGCGCGCCACCAGCTGGGCGCCGTCCTCGCGGGCGGCGTCGAAGCCGACGACGAACAGCGTCGCGTGCACCGCGGCCTCGCCCCAGACGTCAAGCAGCCGGTCTGCCAGGACCGGTAGATAGGAGGGGCGGGACTCCCAGTCCGGGTTTCCGTGGGTCTTCAGGTACGACCATAGGTTGTCCGCGTCCAACGAGACGCTGGCGGACAGTTCTCCGCGGGCCGCCGGCTTGCCGATCATGAGACCCCCCTGCCGGTGCCCAGCGCGTCCGGCAGCAGCCGCCCGGCCAGTTCCAGGGTTGCTTCCACGTTCAGGGTTCCCCCCTCCAATTGTGCTGAACCGATGTAGGAAACGTTGTCGATGCCCAGGTCCACCGGTGGCGGTGCCGGGGCCCCCAGCAACGGGACCGGCATGACGTACCTGGCTCTGGCTACCCGTACGGCCTCGACGTCATCGGGCCCGACGCCCGGATAGACGGTGCGCAGTGCGGACAGGAAGCGCTTTTCGATGACCTCGTCGGTGTCCTCGAAGATCGGGTCCTCGGGGGCGCAGTAGCGCGGCAGGTGCACCAGGTACCGGCCGGCGGTCAGCTGCGGCGGGATCAAGGTGTGCATGCCGATGACGGAGGTGATGTCGGCGTCGTCGACGATGTAGGTGAGGTAGGCAGGATCGGGGGCGCGGCGCAGCAGCGCGGTCACGTTGATCACGCCGAGGTGCGGAATGCTGCGCAGGAGTGCGCGGGATTGCTCGGACAGGCCCGGCAGGATCCGGGCGGTGACCGTGGCCGGTGTGGTGAGTACCGCATGCGCCGCGGTCAGCTCGTGCTCCGCGGTGCCGTTGCGGTAGCGCACCCGTACCCCGTGCGGTCGCCCACTGACCTCGGTGACCTCGGCGTTCAGCACCACCTGGACGCCCAGGTCCTCCAGTTGCCGGGTGGCTTCGGCCAGGATTCGCCGGTAGCCGCCGGGCACCACGCTGAACAGGTCGGCGCCACCGCCCGCCAGCCGCGCGGTCAGCAGCCGGGAGAAGGTGGCGTGCAGGAAGTTCGATGAGACCTGCGAGGCGTAGGGGCCGAGTTTGGCGCGCAACAGCGGATCCCAGAAGGCCCCTGCCGCGGACGAGCCTGCCACGGTGCGCAGCCACCGCTGCGCCGGTACTCGGGAGAACCACGGTCCGGGCGGTGCCAGTGCACCGATGCCGATGCTGGCCGCGATGCGCATGCGATCCAGCACGGACAGGAACGGCAGCCCGGCCATCTGCGCCAGTGACGCTGCCGGGTAGGCGACTCCGGCGGCGACGACGGTGGAGCCGACCGGACGGAAATCCAGTTCTTCGGCCAGCCCTAGCTCCGCCAGCCAGGCCCGGACCCGGCGGTCCGAGGACAGGATCACGTGGTAGAAACGGTCCACCGGGACGACTGCCCCCTCAGCGGTGACCAGGTCGTGCGTGGAGGTCAGGCCGCCGAGGCTGGCGCCGGCTTCCAGCACGATGACCGGCCGGTGTGGGGCCAGCCGTCGGGCGAGGGCGGCCCCCAACATCCCCCCGCCGACGACGATGATCGGTTCGTGCGGCACGTCTACCCGCCCGACCTGGCGAAGACCTGGCCCAGGGTGCGCAGGATGATCTTCGTGTCCAGCCACAGGGACCAGTTCTGGATGTAGTAGTTGTCCCACCGGGCGCGTTCCTCGATCGAGGTGTTCCCGCGCAGGCCGTGCACCTGCGCCATGCCGGTCAGGCCGCACGGTACCCGGTGCCTTGCGTTGTAGGAGCGGTACCGCCCTTGGAAGACACTGACGAAGTGTGGGCGTTCGGGTCGTGGCCCGACGACGCTCATATCTCCCCGGAGGATGTTGAACAGCTGCGGCAGCTCATCCAGAGAGCTTCGTCTCAAGAATCGTCCGAGTGTGCTCAGCCTGGGGTCTTGCTCGATGCTCCAGTTGGTGTCGGACTCCTGCTCGTCGGCTGGGCGCAAGGACCGGAATTTCAGCACGGTCAGCGGCTTTCCGTCCACGCCCACACGTTCTTGGCGGAAAATGACGCCGGGTCCGGTGTCCAGGCGCACCAACAATGCGAGCACCGCCATCGGGATGCCGAGCACCAGCAGTGCCGCCGCGGAGGCGACGACATCGATGACCCGTTTGACCGGCCACGTCCACGAGCGGTACGTCGAACGCCGCAACCGGATCAGGGGTACTCCCCAGACCGTGTCCATGTCCCCTTCGACGTGATGGAGTTCGAACAGCCGGGGCACCACGAAAAGCTCAGTCTCCAGCCGATCGCACGTCCGGATGATGCGCACCATTTCCTCTTCGCGAATTCCTGAGAAAGCCACGACAACAATGTGGATGCTGTTTTCTTGCAGGATCCGGGCAAGTTCGCGGGGCTTGCCCAGGATGGGGAGCTGGGTCTCTTCGGAGTTCGATGGTTTGGGATCCAGGAAACAAAACGGATTCAGACCGTATTCGGGGTGATCGGCGAAGGTGGCGGCCAGTTGTTGACCCACTTGGCCGGCGCCGACAATGAGCGTGCGGTGGCTCACTCTGCGGGCGGCTCGGGCTCGGCGGATCACCATGTAGGCGATGCTTCGCCCGAGCACGATCAGTGCCAGCGCAACCAACGGGAAGTAGGTCTCGGGGTGAGGCTCATCGGCGAGCCACCGCTGTGTGTCGACGGCCAGCGAGGTGGCCACCACGGTGAGGGTGGTGGCGATGATCCACTGTCCGAGGATTGCGGGCAGATCGTCGAGCACCGAGAGGTTGAGCCGGGACCGATACAGCCTGCGGGTGCTGAACAACACCACCAGCGCGCCGGTGAAGGTCACTGCGAACAATCCGGACGCGCTGGTGCCGACCGCCGCCAACACGCAGGCCACCACATCGGAGGCGAAGGTCAGCGGCCGCACGCCTCGGAACACCGACCAGCTGCGCCGCAGCGCAGGTGACAGTGGGGCCGGTGGGCGGGTGGGCTTCTCCCAGGCGTCGTCGTGGTCTGCGGGTTCGGTCTTCCCGGGATCCGCGCCGGGGGCGGCCGGCTCGGCTGGCGGCGTCCACTCTTCGAGGAACGGGGCGAATTCACTGTCCGGCACCAGGTCCGTGACGTCCAGCGCGCGGCCAAGTTCCTCGCTGCCGAAGTAGAAATCGTGTTGTTCCGCGTCGAAGTACAGGTCGAGCAACGCTTCTGCGTCGGCATCCTCGATGTGCGTGGGCTCGGTCCAGTTCGCCGGTGCCACCGGAGGCAGGTCGGTGGTGTCCACGTGCGCGGCGACGCTGTGGGCGGTCAGCTGTGGGCTCGGGCCGTGTCCGTGCAGGTCCAGCGAGGACGCGACCGCGGTGGAGTGCGGAGTTTGGGGCGCATGCGCACCGTGTTCATCGACCTGCCGGTTCGCCGCGTGCTTGCCGGCGTAGCCCCGGCGTTTGTGGCCTAGGCGTTCCGGCACCGCCGTGTCCGGCAGATGCCGGTGCTGCGCTCTCGTAGTCTCTTGTCGCAGGTCGATGGTCATGTGAGTCTCGCCGTCGGGGGTTGGCATGGGCCAGGTATGGATGTGGTTTCGGGCAGGTGGGCGGTTCGACTCACGCACCTAACTCTCCTTCGGCTGCGAGGTGGGGCGATACGGAGAAGTTAGGGTGACCTGTCTTGAACATGGACGGATGGAGAGGCGTCATCACGAATCGTGCCTGCCCAATACACACCGTCCCTAGAGTGCCGACCAGTTCCCGCTGCGAGTCACTTTAGCGGCGATTGTGGCTGGTTTCAGTATTGCGACAATCACCGATCGGCCTCGCGTATGTACGTGTTCCAGTGTACAGGGTCGATAGAATCGCCCAAAAGTGACACTCGTTGGAAAGCTGGCGAGGTCCGACTCGCGCCCCATGCGACTCGTAATCGGTCGATTACTCCCAGTGATTGAAGTGACGCATCCGCTCGGCGATTCGCCCAAACCAATTTGTTGAACAGTACATTCCGTTACCGGATTGTGCTCTGTTGAGTTCAGGCTGGTGTCGGCGCAGTGACCTGCGGCCCGGTGAACACGCGGCGGGGCGGGTTGACCGAGTCATGCGGTCGGCAGTGGCACCATGTCAAGTACGGAAGGAAGGGAGTCAGGCGTGCGTGGACGTATCCTCGTCGTCGATGACGACACGGCGCTGGCGGAGATGGTAGGCATCGTGCTGCGCTCGGAGGGGTTCGATCCGTCGTTCTGTGCCGACGGGGACTCGGCCCTCGGCGTTTTTCGAGCGAATCGGCCGGATCTGGTGTTGCTGGACCTGATGCTGCCGGGTAAGGACGGCATCGAGGTGTGCCGGCAGATCCGGCAGGAGTCGGGGGTGCCGATCATCATGCTGACGGCCAAGACCGACACGGTGGACATCGTCCTGGGCTTGGAGTCGGGTGCCGACGACTACATCCCGAAGCCGTTCAAGACCAAGGAGCTGGTGGCCAGGGTCCGGGCGCGGTTGCGGCGCAGCGATCAGCCCGTGTCCGAGCATTTGAACGTCGGTGACCTCAGCATCGACGTCGCCGGGCACTCGGTGCGGCGCGGCGACGAGCACATCAACCTCACCCCGCTGGAGTTCGATCTGCTGCTGGCCCTGGCCCGCAAACCGTGGCAGGTGTTCAGCCGTGAGCTGTTGCTGGAGCAAGTGTGGGGTTACCGGCATGCGGCCGACACCAGGTTGGTCAACGTCCATGTGCAGCGGTTGCGTTCGAAAATCGAGCGGGATCCAGAACGTCCGGAGATCGTCGTCACCGTCCGCGGCGTGGGATACAAGGCCGGGCCCGCCTGATCGGCCGGCCGGCGCGAGGCCGTGCACTGGCCACGAACCGGGTGGCCGTGCAGCCGGGTGACGCACAATAGTGCCGTGATGTCGCGTTCCGCTCCGTTCTTCCGCCGCGGCGCTGATCGCCGTGCCGGGGTCGTCTCGCGCGCCGGCGACACGGGATCGCCGCAGGCATCGCAGCCGGAGAGCCCGGCGCCGGACGAAGGAGACACCTCGTCCTTTCTTCCCGAGTGGTTGCGTCGCCGGGCCTTCCGCAGCTCACCCCCGGAAGAGGCCACACAGTCCGATGAGGAGCAGGACACCACCCAGGTGGCGGCCGGGACCGGTCCTGGACCCGGTTCCGAGCGTGCCGCCCGGCTGCGGAACTGGGCGTACCTGGTGTTCCGTGCCGTGGGGCTACGGTGGCGCCGCTCCTTGCAGTTCCGCATGGTGGTGTTGGCTGCCACGCTCAGCGTGGTGGCGGCTCTCATCGTGGGTATCGGCGTGGCCGCTCAGGTCCGGGACCGGTTGCTGGAAGCTCGGCGGGTGCAGGTCGACCAGGAGGCGGCCCGCAGGGGGCAGCTGTTCCAAGATCTGGTGGACGCCAGCTCGGCCAGAACCGCCGAGGACGTGGAACAGGTGGTCCGCGACGCGCTGACCAGGATCACCACCAGCGGCGACCCCGACCCGACCGGCGTGGTGTTGCTGCGTTCGCCGTCGAGCTCGGACGCTGTGGTGGCCGCCGGATTCGCCCAAGGCGCTCTGGACGTCGCCGTGGTCCCGCTCGACTTGCGCGAAGCGGTCCGGTCCTCGTCCAGCCGGCAGATTCGCTCCGTGACGGTCAGCGACAACTCCGACCCGGGTTCGCACGACCCCGGCCTGGTCGTCGGACAGCAGGTCCGGGTTCCGCTGGGCGGCAGCTACGAGCTGTATACGGTGACCAGCCTGGCGGCCGAGCAGCGCACGCTCGACCTGATCCAGCGCAGCGTGCTACTGGGCTTTCTCGGGCTGGTGTTCATGGTCGGGCTGATCGCCTACGGCCTGGCCCGGTTCGTGGTCACCCCGGTGCGGGAAGCGGCTCTGGCCGCGGAACGGTTGGCTTCCGGTGATCTGTCCGAACGGCTTGCGGTGCGCGGTGAGGACGAACTGGCCAGGCTCGCCAGGTCCTTCAACGGGATGGCTGCGGGGCTGCAGGCCCAGATTCACCAGCTGGAGGAACTGTCCCGCGTTCAGCAGCGATTCGTCTCCGACGTCTCGCACGAGTTGCGGACGCCGCTGACCACCATGCGCATGGCCGGTGAGGTGATCTACGACTCCCGCTCGGACCTGGACCCGGCCGCCGAACGCTCGGCGGAGCTGTTGAACGCTCAGTTGGACCGGTTCGACTCGTTGCTTGCGGACCTGCTGGAGATCAGCCGGTTCGACGCCGGGGCCGCTGCTTTGGCGGTGGAGCCGACCGAGCTCAGTTCCGTCGTGCGCGCGGTGACCGAGCACGCCATGCCACTGGCCGAACGCAAGGACGTGCAGATACGCCTGCACCTGCCGACGACGGTCACCGCGGAGGTGGACCGGGTACGCATCGAGCGGATCCTGCGCAACCTGGTCAACAACGCGATCGAGCACAGCGAAGGCAAACCGGTCGACATCTGGCTGGCTGGCGACGACACCGCCGCGGCCGTCGTGGTGCGCGACCACGGCATCGGGCTGTCGGCGCACGAGCTTCCCCGGGTGTTCGACAAGTTCTGGCGCGCCGACCCGGCCCGGGCCCGCACCACGGGCGGCACCGGGCTGGGCCTGGCCATCGCTGCGGAGGACGCCCGGTTGCACGGCGGCTGGCTGCAGGTGTGGGGCGAACCCGGCGCCGGTGCGGCCTTTCGGCTCACCGTGCCGCTGACCCAGGAAACCGTCGTCCGCAGTTCGCCGCTACCCCTGACGCCGGCCGCCGAAGAGGCCGGTGACTGCGGGCAGGCCCGCTCGCTCGTCCCCGCCGACGGTGGTCCGGATGAAGCTCTTGCCCGCCCGCGCGGCAACCCGCCACGTCGCGGCACCCCGCCGGCCGGCATCCCGGCGGCCGAGACCGCGACGCCCGGTGCCGCCGCGAAACGCGATACCGCCGCGAAACCCGATAGTGCCGCGAAACCCGACACCGCCGCGAAACCTGGTACCACCGCGAAAACCGCTACGGCCGCGGAACTCGCTATCACTGCACTGCCCGCCACCGCGCGCCCCGGCGGGCGGCATGCCCGGACTCGGCCAGACCCCGACGCGGATGCCGTGGATGATGCCGTCGGTGACGATGCCACGGACACCGGGCAACAGCCGGGCGCTGCCATCGCGGACGACGGAAGGGGACCGGTGTCGTGACCCGGACGACGGCGCGACTGCGGGCACTGGGCGAACGCCGGTTCCCGCGGGTGCTGTCGGCGCGGGCGCTGGCTCTGCTGGGCTGTCTGATCCTGGTGCTGGGTGCCTGCGCCGACATCCCCGACGACGGCCCGGTGGTCGCCGGCGGAGCCCACTCCGCCGGCCGCGGGTCGGTGCTGCGCGCGCTGGTGGCCGGACCGGTGCCGGACGACCCGCCGCGCAAGATCGTGCAGGGATTCGTCCGGTCCATGGTGGGCGTCACCGGCGAGTTCGCGGTGGCCCGCACCTTCATGAGCAAAGAGCTGGCCAAGACCTGGGGGGCCGACGCCACCACGGTCGTTTTCACCGGAGCCGCGCGGGTCAGCATCCTCACCGAGGGCGCCGACGCGTCGTCGGGGCGGATCGCGGACGAGATCCAGCAGGTCTCCGCCGAGATCGAGGTCAGCCAGATCGCCGAGGTCAATGCGAACGGTGACTTCGTCGGGCGCCAGCGCACCACCACGGTGCCGGTCACCCTGGTCCGCATCCAAGGCCAGTGGCGGGTTTCCGAGGCACCGTCCGTGGTGCTGTTGTCGGTCAGCGATTTCCGGCTCAGCTACCGGTCGAGTCCCATGTACTTGCTCACCACCGACGGCCAGTACCTCAACCCGGTCACCAAGTGGTTCCCCGACACGGCGGCCGCCCCCACCAGGCTGGTGCGCGAGCTACTCGCCGGCCCTCCTGAGTGGATCGCCCCGGCCGTCACCACCGCCATCCCGGAGGGCACCTCGCTGGTCCCACCGGCATCGGTGACGATGAACGACGGTGAAGCGGTCGTCGAACTCACCGGACCGGTGCTGGACGTGAGTCCGGCGCAGCGCGCCAACGTGGTCGCGCAGGTGCGCGCCACCGTGACCGGGGTGCTGCCCGCCAGCCGGGTGCGCATCCTGGTCGACGGCGCCAGGCTGGAGGTGGCCGCGGGCCAGGCGATGCCCGCGGAGATCCCCACCACGTCCGGGGCCGCCGTCCTGCTACGACAGGGCCGGCTCGTGCGCTACGAACTCGAGACGCTCAACCCGATCGACGGACTCCCGGACCTGTCCGACGCGGCCGCCTCTCACCCGGCCGCATCCAGGGTCTCTCAGCACTACGCAGTGCTGACCCAGGACCGCGACAACCTCACCGTCCTGGCTCCCGGTGAGGACGCCACGACCGTGCTGGCCGGTGACCGGCTGACCCCTCCGTCCTTCGACCGGCTCGGCTGGATATGGACCGGCGACCGCACCGGTGCGGTACGCGCCGCGCTGCCCGACGGCTCCACCGCCGAGGTCCGCGCGGACTGGCTGAAGGGCCGCACCATCACGTCGTTGCGGATCTGCGCGGACGGCACCCGGGTGGCCGTGGTGTCCCACGTCCCGGCCCCGGAAGGCCTGCCCGCGGGGCAGGCGCGGCCGCAGGCCAGGGTGGACATCGGTGTGGTGCGACGCGACGCAGACCGGCCGGCCGAGCTGATCCGGTGGCAGGACAACGGCCTGGACCCGCGGTTGCGGGACGCGGTGGAGGCCCAGTGGATCGCACCCGAACGGTTGGTGGTGCTCTCTGCCGGCCCCGGCCCGCTGTTGCGTCAGGTTCCGCTGCGGGCGCTCATGGGTGAACCGATGGGTACCCTGCCGGCCGGTGTCACGGCCATCGCCGGTGGCGACCTCGGCACCAGATCGGTGCTCGCGTTCGATTCCGGCGGAACCACCTACGCCCAGGCGGGGCGGGTGTGGCTTGAGTTACCGGCCCTGGACGGCGCGACGGACCCCGCCTACCCCGGCTGAGCGCGTCCGGGCGGGTGCCTGTGGACAACTGCGGGAGCCCGGCGCGGACACGACACGATGGGCGGGTGCACACCCGCGGGCGGACCCCACCGCTGGACCGGCGGCAGTTGCGCCGCATCGGTGCGCTCACCGGCCTGACCGGCCTGGCCCGGATGGTGCTGCCGGTGTCCTGCCCCGGGTGCGCGGCACCCGACCGGCGGATCTGCCGGGACTGCGCGCGGGCGTTCGGCTCGCCGCCGTTGCCGGTCCCTGACCTCACCGGCCAGGCGCCGCCGTGGTGGCGCACCGGCAACCCCGCGATCAGCGCGGTGGCCTGCTACCGGGGCGCGGTCCGGCGGGTCCTGGTCGCCTGGAAGGAAGGCGGGCGGTCCGACCTGGACCCGCTGATCGCCCATGCCCTGGCAGCCTCGGTGCGCCACGCCGCAGTCGCTGCCGCCGGCGTCGGGCCGGGCCCGCCCTTGGTGCTGGTTCCCGTTCCGTCCCGGCGGGCCAGCTGCTGGCAGCGCGGCCGGTGGCCGCTGGGTGAGGTGAGCACCCGGCTGTCCGGCCTGGGTGTCGGCCTGCCGGTCCGCCCGGTGCTGCGGATGGCCAGCGGCGTGCGGGATCAGGCCGGGATCGGAGCACACGAACGGCACGCCAATCTCAGCGGCCGGCTGCGCATGGTGGCTCCGATTGCCGATGACGCGCGCGTCCTGCTGGTCGACGACATCGTCACTACCGGCGCCAGCCTGGACGCCGCCAGAAGGGCCCTGCGGCCGTGGCCGGTGGTGGGGGCCGCGGTGGTGGCGGCCACCACCACCCGGCACGGTTGAGACCCGGCCGCGCGTTGCGGTGACTGTCCTGGCTTTCTAGTAGTTTTCGCTCCGCCGGTGGATTATGGTGGGCTCACGACTCACATCGTCAGTGAGGAGGTGACGCCCGGCGGACTGGCCGACCAGTGCACGCCGGGGCAGGCGAGAGATCCACGGGTTTCGTCCTGTCCCTCCACCGAATCACATGGCAAGGAGTTGTCGTGGAAACTGTTTTCACCGCTCGTCACACTCAGGTCCCCAGCCGTTTCCAGGAGCACGCGACGGAAAAGCTGGCCCGGGTGGAGAACATCGACCCGACCGTGACCAAGCTGCACGTGCGAGTCACCCATGAGGCCAACCCCCGACAGAGCGGAAACAGTGAACGCATCGAGTTGACCGTGCACGCCCCCGGCCCGGTCATTCGTGCCGAGGCCAGCGCCGAAGACCGTTACGCCGCTTTGGATCTCGCCTTGGACAAGCTGATGCAACGGCTGCGCCGGGCGCAGGACCGCAAACACGACCACCGCAAGGGCAGCCAGCGCAACCGGGAGCAGCCACCGGTCTTGACCGGCGAGTTGCCTGGCCTGAACGGGCAGCCGCAGTCCGAGCAGGACGACGGCTCCCCGGAACTCGGCGAGTCTCCGGTGGTCATCCGGGAGAAGCTGCACACCGCGCCACCGATGAGCATCGACGATGCGCTCTACCAGATGGAGCTCGTCGGCCACGACTTCTACCTCTTCTGCGACCGGCAGACCGGGCGGCCTAGCGTGGTCTACCGGCGGCACGGCTGGAGCTACGGCGTCTTGCGGCTGCAGAACGCCGAGGACCAGGATCCGGGCGCGGCCGAACCCACCGAGGCGGCGGCCGCCGGCTGACCACCAGCACCACGGGCGGGTGCTTCGCCGGCCGTGTTCGCGCACCGGAAACGCCGGATCTGCCTAGTCGGGCGCAGCGACCAGCCAGGCCGATCTACCATGGGGGCGTTGGAGGCGTCGTCGACCAAATGGAGTACCTGTTGTGCCCAAGGTGATGGAGCGTGTGCTGCGCGCAGGCGAGGGCCGCACGCTGCGGCGGCTGGAAGCTGTCGCCAAGCAGGTGAATGCGCTCGAGGATGACATCAAGCAGCTCAGCGACGAGGAGCTGCGCGAGCAGACCACCATGTTCAAGGAGCGGCTGGAGGCCGGGGAGTCCTTGCAGGCGCTGATGCCGGAGGCCTTCGCCACCGTGCGGGAGGCGGCGGGGCGCTCGCTGGGGCAGCGGCACTTCGACGTCCAGCTGATGGGTGGGGCGTGCCTGCACGGCGGCAACATCGCGGAGATGCGTACCGGTGAAGGCAAGACCCTGGTGGCCACGCTGCCGTGTTACCTGAACGCGCTGACCGGCAAGGGCGTGCATGTCATCACCGTCAACGACTATCTGGCGGAGTACCAGTCCAACCTGATGGGCCGGGTCTACCGGTTCCTCGGCCTCACGGTGGGGTGCGTGCTGGACGGCATGCGCCCCGACGAGCGGCGCACGGCCTACGGCTGCGACATCACCTACGGCACCAACACCCAGTTCGGGTTCGACTACCTGCGTGACAACATGGCCTGGTCCACCGACGACCTGGTGCAACGCGGTCATCATTACGCCATCGTCGACGAGGTCGACTCGATTCTGATCGACGAGGCGCGCACCCCGCTGATCATCTCCGGGCCGGCCACCGGCGACGCCACCAAGTGGTTCGCCGAATTCGCGAAGATCGCCCGCACCCTCAAACGGGACGCCGACTACGAGGTGGACGAGAAGAAGCGCACCGTCTCGGTGGGGGAATCCGCGATCGAGAAGGTCGAGGACTACCTGGGCATCGAGAACCTGTACGAGGCCGCCAACACCCCGTTCGTGGGGTACCTGAACAACTCGCTGAAGGCCAAGGAACTGTTCGCCCGGGACAAGGACTACGTGGTCTCCAACGGGCAGGTGCTCATCGTCGACGAGCACACCGGGCGCATCCTGGCCGGGCGCCGCTACAACGAGGGCATGCACCAGGCCATCGAGGCCAAGGAAGGGGTGGAGGTCCAGGCGGAGAACCAGACCCTGGCCACCATCACCTTGCAGAACTACTTCCGCATGTACGACAAGCTGGCCGGGATGACCGGCACGGCGATGACCGAGGCGGCGGAGTTCCAGCAGATCTACAAGCTGGGCGTGGTGCCGATCCCCACCAACAAGCCGATGATCCGCGACGACCAGCCGGACCTGGTGTTCGCCACCGAGGACGCCAAGTTCAACGAGATCGTCAAGGACGTCGGCAAGCGGCACCGCCAGGGCCAGCCGGTCCTCATCGGCACAGTCAGCGTGGCCAAGTCCGAACGGTTGTCGGCCAAGCTGAAAGAGGCCGGGGTCTCCCACGCCGTGCTGAACGCCAAACAGCACGAGCGGGAGGCGAACGTGGTCGCCGTCGCCGGGCGCAAGAACGCCGTCACGGTGGCCACGAACATGGCCGGCCGCGGGACCGACATCATGCTGGGCGGCAACGCCGAATTCCTGGCCGTCGCCGAGATGGAACGGCGGGGCCTGGACCCGCAGGAGAACGCGGAGGAGTACGAGGGGGTCTGGCCGGACGTGCTGGCCAAGGTCACCGAGCAGGTGCAGGCCGAGGCCGAGGAAGTGGTCGAACTCGGCGGGCTGTACGTGCTGGGCACCGAGCGGCACGAGTCGCGCCGCATCGACAACCAGTTGCGGGGGCGGTCCGGGCGTCAGGGCGACCCGGGGGAGTCCCGCTTCTACTTGGCGATGACCGACGACCTGATGCGGTTGTTCAACTCCGGGCTGGCCGAGTCGATGATGCAGCGCACGCTGGACGAGGGCCAGTCGCTGGAGTCGAAGATGGTCACCCGCTCTATCCAGAGCGCGCAGAACCAGTTGGAGGCGCGCAACTTCGAGATCCGCAAGAACGTGCTCAAGTACGACGACGTGCTCAACCGCCAGCGCGAGGTGATCTACGCCGAGCGGCGCCGGGTGCTGGACGGTCACGACTTGGGCGAAGAGGTCCGCAACTTCATCGACGACATCATCGGGTCCTACGTCGAGGCGGCTACTGCCACCGGTGACGGGCAGGACTGGGACCTGGAGAGGCTGCTGAACGCGGTCGGCACCCTGTACCCGGTGTCCATCACCGAGGAGGAGCTGATCGAGGAGGCCGGCGGGCGGGACGGGCTGACCCCGGAACTGTTGACCCGGGAGCTGACCAGCGACGCGAAGATCGCCTACGACGCCCGCGAGGAACAGTTCGGCCCGCAGGTGATGCGGGACGTGGAGCGGCAGGTGGTGCTCAGCGTGCTGGACCGCAAGTGGCGGGAGCACCTGTACGAGATGGACTACCTGCAGGAGGGCATCTCGCTGCGGGCGATGGCGCAGCGTGACCCGCTGGTGGAGTACCAGCGGGAGGGTTTCCAGCTGTTCCAGGCGATGGTCGAGGCCATCAAGGAAGAGACGCTGTCCTACGTGTTCCACGTCGATGTGCAGGTGGAACCGAAACCGGAGGAGACCGTGGTCTCCGCCGATTCGGCCGCGCGGACCGCACACACCAGCTTCCTGGGTGGCATGCTCGGCGAGCCGGATCAACGGCAGGCGCTGCACTACCAGGCCGGCACCCTCGACGGTGACGGTGGGGTGGAGATCCAGACCGAGGACCGGCAGGGCCGGCGAGTGGCCGGCGCCCAGGGCAACCGGGCCCAGCGCCGGGCGGCTCGGCGGGCATCGCGCCGCTGAGCGTCCCGCCGTCGAGCGTCGCTCGGGCTGGGCGGGCGGCTCAGCCCACCTGCAGCGCGGTGACCAGCCAGCCGTTGTAGGTGGCCTCCAGGCGCAGCGCGACGGCCCGCACCCGGCCCCCGCACTGCACGACGGCGGAGCACTCCGCCACTTCGGCCACCGGGCGGCACACCGTGACCCGGCGCACCAGCACCAGCGGCCGGATCGTGCCGGCCGGTGCCCCGCTTCGCCGGGCGCACCGGCGCCGCATTTCCTGGTCCAGGTCGTGGCTGAGCCACCGCGACAGGTGAGCGGCCGGGCGCATGCCGCCCAGTGCCTCCACCACCGCTCGGGCCAGCCGTTGGGCCACCGGGTGCGGGTCTTCCAGTTCGGACAGGTCGGTGGCGCGGGCGGTCATCGCCGGCGGCCCGTACCTGGCCGGGCGGCGCACCGCGGCCGCCGGGGTGGCGAGCGTGCGGGTGGGGGCCGCCGTATTGGGCGGAGCCGGGGCGGTGGCGAGCGGGGTCGGCGCGCTGATCGATTCGGTGGCGACGGACATGGCGGACTCCGGTGTTCGGGGGCTGGCGTGCCGGGGGCGTGGGGCTGGTTGCGGTATCCGGCTCAGCCGGGCGGGTGCAGCACCTGTCCGGGCAGGATGAGGTCCGGGTCGGATCCGATGACGTCCCGGTTGGCCTCGTACCAGCGGTGCCACTGTTCGGTGATCTGCGCGTCGGAGGCATTCTTGGGCAGCGTCTGCGCGGCGATGTCCCACAGCGTGTCCCCACTGACCACGCGCACACTGCCGGCCTGGTGGGGAACCTGAGCGGCCCGGTCCGGTGTCGCTGGTGTCGCGCGGGGACTCGTGGCTGCCGTCGCGGGCCGGGCCGGCTCATCGTTGCTCGGCGACCAGCCCAGGTCCACTGGCGAGAAGCTCTCTGCGGCAACGCTGCCGGCGGTGGCGATGCCGGGATCGCGCACGGTGGCCGCCGCCGGGGCGGCGGCACTGACCGCGATGCCCACGCCCACCAGCCACACGACCAGGCGGCGCAGCGTCG
>PDSI01000147.1 GCA_002748415.1 Micrococcales bacterium
GTGGGTGCCGGGGTTGGGGGAGGCGACGAGGTGTAGGTGGACCATGAATTGGGTCTGTTCGATTTGGACGGCGCAGTGTGGGCGGGGGTCCGGCTGTAGCACGGCTGGGATGTCGTGGTCGTAGGCGGGTGGTTCGTCGGGGTCATGGCGTGGTAGCCAGTCGGTGAGTTGGTCGTTGGTGACGTACTCAGCCCACGGTGGTGGTGTCTGGCCCGGCCCGGGCGTGTCCGGGACCGGGTCACCGAGCGTTGCCCGCCCGTGATCACAGACTCGACTCGTTTGCTCGTTGTTGTCTGCCGCGGCGGTGAGGTTTCCGGTGTTGTCGGTGCGGTGACTGTGGTTGGTGTCGGCCGTGTGGTTTCCGGTGTTCAACGGCAGGGTGGTTTGGGCGCGGGCGAGGTCGCCGAGGGCCATGGCACGACGCGCGTCGTGGGTGTGGTTGGATCCGGCTGCTTTGAGGGCGGCGGCGCCGGTGTTCAGGGCGTGGTCGAGGGTGATCGCATCGAGGTGATCGAGGACTGCGGTCATCTCGGTGACACCACCAGCGACGGCAGGATCCGGCTGGGTGTGGGAGAACCACACCCCTCGCCGCTGCGCGGCTTCTGCGGCGTCGTTGGCTGCCTGCTGCGGGTCGAACCGTGCGACCGCGGCAGCGACGGTACGGTCCAGCTGGGCCTGGCTGATCTTGCCTAGATACGGGGCGCACTGCTGGTCGGCCCACCCGGCAGCTTCTTTCGACACCCCGACAGTGCGCTGCGCGAGGTTGCGGGCCCGCCACACCGGTACCTGCTCCGAACGCAGCAGTTCCCAGGTCCGGGGCAGCCGGTAGGACAGCTCGAGCGCGTCGCGGACCAGCCGGTCTCCGGCGCCGGTGGACATCCCGATCGCGGTGACGAACTCCGCCACCGCGTACCCGCACACCAGCGGGCTGCCTGGACCGGCTAACGGTTGTCCTTCTGCCCATGGGTCTACCCACGTTTGGGTGGACAGCAAGACCTGGGGCGGGTTGGCGTCCAGGTAGGCGACCGCGGCCTCCAGCAACCGGACTTCCGCCCGGTTGGACATCTCCCGTAACCGCGCTGCCGCGGCCAGCATCTGCTGATTCGACAACCCCCGCAACCCATCGGCGTCGTCGGACTCCCTGGTGGCCCCGGCATCACCCGGCGCGGTGGATACCGCAGCATCGGCGAGGTCGAACACCCCACCCAGCACATGCTGGCCCACCGGCCGCGGTGTGGTGTTTACCGTCGTCGTCATACTCCATAGTCAACACCAGACCACTGACAGTTCTACCCGCCGCGGCAACCAGCTGAGCAACGAAAACCCCTCACACACAAACATTCCGGGATTCTCACAGATCAAAGATGAAGGCAGCCGCTCGGCCGGGGCGGTAAGCAGTTCGCTGGATCCGAGCTGCAGGCGGGCGGCCCGGTCGGGGGTATACCGGTCGGGCAGCAGGCCGGGGCACCCGGTTGCCGGGGCATCCGCGCGCTCACCCAGCCGCGATCGCGGCCACCGCTGCCAGGCTGAGACTCAGCCCGGCCAGTTGCGTGCGCTCGACCCGTTCGCCGAGCAGCGCGGCGGCCAGTAATACCGTGACAGCGGGATACAGCGAGGTCAGCACGGCCGCTACGGCCATGCCGTCCCGAGCCGCGATCCGGTAGCAGACCACGGCGACCGCCAGCAGCACACCGGGAACCGCCGCCCACCCGATGCCCAGCGACCACAGGTCGAGCACCGACTCCACCGTTCGGGGCTGTGCGCCCGGCGCCGGAACATACCGGCGTGCCGGACGGGGTCTGGCGGCCACGAGAACAGTGACCAGCAGGATCGGAACCGCCTGGCTGATCAGCACCGGCCACAACCCGGATTCCTCGCCGGTCCGCTCCAGCCCGATGAACAAGAACCCGAAGCCGACGCCCGCCACGACCGCATCCGCCAGCCCGGCCGTCAGCGCGGGCTGCCGGCCGGCCCCCGAGTGTCCCGGCGCCGCTGCGATACCCCGGCGAAGCACCGCCGGCAACCCGCCGCCGGACACCAGCCAGATCGCCGGCAGCGCCAGCGCAACACCGATGCCCGCCAGCAGGCTGAGCCTCTCGCCGAGGGCCGGCCCGACGACGACCGGCAACAGGGCCGCCCCCACCGCTGACACCGGACCCACCACCGCCATCCGTCCACGGGCCAGGCCCCGGTACAACGCCAGGCCACCACCGCCGCCGCCGAGACCGGCCACCAGGGCCCACCCGGCCGCCGCACGGCTGAGCCCGGACCCAGGCGCGAACGGAACCGCCACAGCCAACAGCAGGACCGTCGAGGTATTGGCGAGGAAAACCACCGGTAGATAGTGGAAGCGGCGCGACAACGACCCGCCGAAGAAATCACTGGCCCCGTACGCAAGAGCCGCCAGCAGGGCAAGCAGGACAGCGGTCAAACGGCAGTTCCGTTCCCGCTGCCCGATGTCCCGGTCAGTACCGCGTCCAGGTCATGCGCGGCCGGCATTCTCAACTGCTCGTACGTGCACGATCGTGGATCGCGATCCGGCCGGAACCGCTTCAGCTGCACGGTGTGCCGGAACCTGTGTCCCTCCATCTGGTCGTAGGCCACCTCGGCGACCACCTCCGGTCGCAATCGCATGAAGCTGGTGTCCTTGCCCGAGGAGAACCGGTTCTGGTCTCCCGCGCACCGAACCGGTTCGTCGTTCTCGTCGCGAACGACCAGCGGCCGTAGTTGCTCCAACAGCTCCATGCGGCGCTTGGCGGTGAAGGAGGCCGCACCACCCACCATCGCCAATTCACCGTCGTCGGTGTACAGGCCCAGCAGCAACGAGCCGATGCCCTGCCCGCTCTTGTGCACCCGGTACCCGAGCAGCACGACATCAGCGGTCCGGGCGTGCTTCAGCTTGAAGATGGCCCGCTTGCCCGGCTGATACACCTCGGCGGCGGGCTTGGCGATGACCCCGTCCAGCCCGGCCCCCTCGAAATCGGTGAACCAGCGCATCGCCACCGCGGAGTCCTTCGTCACCCGGCTCAGGTGCACCGGAGCGCGGAACGGCTCGGCTACCCGCTCCAGTTGCGCTCGCCGGTGTTCGAACGGTTCGTCCTGCAACGACCGGCCGGCCACCGCCAGCATGTCGAAAGCCACGAACGACGCCGGGGTCTGCTCGGCCAGCATTCGTATCCGAGACTGCGCCGGATGGATCCGTTGCGCCAGCGTCGGCCAGTCCAGTCGTTCCGCGCCCGGCCTGCCGCGGCGCAGGATGAGCTCACCGTCCAGGATGCACCCGGGCGGTACCTGCTCGGCGAACGTTTCCACCAACTCCGGGAAGTACCGGGTCAACGGCTTGCTACCCCGGGAGGCGATCTCGATGGTTGCGCCGTCGTTGACCACCAGGCCCCGGAAGCCGTCCCATTTCGGCTCGAAGAGGTAGCCGCCGGGGCGCTGCGGCAACGCGTCGAAGCTCTTCACGGCCTTGGCCAGCATCGGGGCGGGTGCAATCAGGGTCACCGGCCCACGCTACCGCCGGACCCGCCACCGGGTGAGGACGGTGTCGGTATCGTGCAGCACCCGCTCCAGCGTGAGATCGACGGCGTCCGCGGCCGGGTCACCGGGGTGGCGCCCCAGGCCGGCGACGATGCGACCCGCGGCCCCGCCCACCAGCCGGCCGGTCACGCTCAAACACAGCTCGTCCAGCCGGCCCGCCGCGACAACAGCGGCCAACAAGCCGGGACCACCCTCGCACAGCACCCGCGGCAGGCCGCGCTGCACGAGCGCGTCCACCGCCCATTCGGCATCGATCCGTCCGTCTCGGCTGGTGTGCGGCGGGCACACCAGGACCGCGTCCACGCCCCATTGGTCGTGCAGGGCGCCTGCGTGGGCCTGCTCACCGGCCGGGGTGGTCACGACCAGCAGCCGGGTGTGATCGCCGGCGGCGCCGGCGCGTGCCCGCTCTGCCGACCGGCCCAGCGTCTCGGGCACGATGCCGCTTCCGGTGAGCACGGCCATCACCGCCACCGGTGCCTGACCGAGCGCTGCCCGGGTAGCGGCCGTGCCGGCGTGCGGTTCGGCCAACCCGTACTTCTCGGTGGCGGCCGTGCCCGCGCCTACCAGGATGACGTCGGCCAGGCCCCGCATCGTCGCCAGAGCCGCTGAGTCCGTGACGGTTGCGAGTGAACCCGACCGCCCGTCCGGACCTGTCGCGGCACCGTCGGCCGAGCTGACCATGCTGGCCCGCACCCAGCCACGGGCAGGTAGCGGTTCGGGGTAGGCGTACATCGACCGCAGCTGGTCGGCGGTCGGGCGCATCAGCCCACCCGGGCGATCGCCACCGAGTCCGGGCCCACGGTGAGGCCGGCGTCGGCGTCGTGCTCGACTTCGCCGAAGGCCAATGCAACCCGTTGCACCGCAAGCTCGAACCGATGCTGTTGCGGCCCCAGGTTGACCACCACCCGGAACGCGCCCCTGGTCATCACCAGCGTCTGAGCCTGTTCGTCGATGTCGACCTCCAGCCTGTCCAACCGGTCATCGGTCAGGTCGGATTCGCTGCGCCGCAACGCGATCAGGTCGCGGTACCAGTCCAGCATCCGCCGGTGCGGCTCCTCGTCGAGATCGGACCAGTCCAAGACGCTGCCGTGCCGGGTCGCATGGTCCTGCGGATCGGGGATCTGGTCCGCGGCCCAGCCGAAGTCCGCGAATTCGGCTCGGCGTCCGTCGCGGATCGCCTGCGCCAGGTCCGGGTCCTGATGGTCGCTGAAGAACATGAACGGGGTAGTGCAACCCCACTCCTCGCCCATGAACAGCATCGGGGTGAACGGGCTGGTCAGCGTGATCGCCGCGCCGATCGCGACCCGGCCCGCGGTCAGGCTCGCGGCGGGCCGGTCGCCGACGGCCCGGTTGCCGACCTGGTCGTGATTGGCCGCGTACGCCAGGAACCGGTGCCCACCGATCCGCGCCCGGTCCACCGGCGCCCCCCAGTCGCGGTTCCGGAAGGTGGAGAAGCCGCCGTCGTGGCGGAATACCTCGGTCAGCGTCTTGGCCAGTACTCTCAGATCACCGAAATCCACGTAGTACCCGTGGGTTTCATCGGCCAGCAATGCGTGCAGGGCATGGTGGAAGTCGTCGGACCACTGCGCCGTCATGCCCAGGCCGCCCTGCTCGACGGGAATGACCATCGTCGGGTCGTTGAGATCCGACTCGGCCACCAGGCCCAACGGGCGGCCCACCTGTTCGGACAACGCCGCGGTCTCCGTACTCAACTGAGCCAGCAGATGCTGGTGGGAGTCATCGGCCAGTTCGTGCACCGCGTCGAGCCGTAGCGCATCGATACGGAAGTCACGGAACCAGCGAAGTGCGTTGTCGCAGATGTATCTGCGCACCTGGTCGTTGTGTTCGTCGTCCAGGTTCACGGCCTTACCCCACGGCGTGTGGTGTTTGTCGGTGAAGTACGGGCCGAACGTTTCCAGGTAGTTGCCTTGCGGGCCCAAGTGGTTGTACACCACGTCCAGGCACACCCCGAGCCCGCGCTGATGACAGGCGTCGACGAACCGTTGTAACGCGGCCGGGCCGCCGTACCGGCCGTGCACCGCGAACAGGTCGACCCCGTCGTAGCCCCACCCGTGTTCACCGGGGAACGCCGCCACCGGCATCAGCGACACGATGTCCACGCCCAACTCACGAAGGTGGTCCAGCCGCTCGATCGCGGCGTCCAGGGTGCCCTGTTCGGTGAAGGTGCCGGCGTGCAGTTCGTAGAACAACCGGCCGCGCACGTCGACGCCGGCCCAGTCCTGGTCACCCCACGCATGAGCTGCGGGGTCGAACACCCGGCTCGGCCCGTCCACCCCGTGCGGCTGCCACTCGGTGCGCGGATCGGGGCGTGGCGGGCCGCCGTCCACGCTGAACGCGTAATCGGTGCCCGGCCCGGCGTTCTCGGCCGTTGCCTGCCACCATCCGGGCCGGTCTCCAGCCGGTGTCATCGGTATGTGGTGCCCGTCGACGACCAGGTCGACGGTGTCGGCGAACGGGGCCCAGACAGTGAAGGTGTGCACGCACCCAGCGTGGCACGGCAGCCGCGCCACAGCTACACCCATGGACGACGACGCGCGTGGACTGTCAGGCGTTTTCAGGTGCGCAGGCGTAGGCTTGCGGTGGTCGTCCGGGGCCGCGGGGGACGACAGCATCCCCACACCACGGCAGGCGCGGCCAGGGCACGCATCGTGCAGGAGTGAAGGAGGGCCGGTGGCCACCGATCAGAAGCCGACCAAGCAAAAGCCGGGTAAGAAGTCGACGAAGGCGGACGGTAAAAGTAAGGCCAAGAAGAGCGGCAAGAAGAAGAAGGAATCCGCCAAGCAGAAGGCGATGCGGGATGCTGCCGCCAAGGCCCTGGCGGCCAAGCGCGCCCGCAAGGACCTGACCGCGGACGACCTCAGCAAGAAAGACGCCAAGAAGGCCAAGCAGGCGGCCGAGGACGCGGCCCAGGCCGGCGAAGACCAAGCCGGGGCGGCAGCCACGGTCGCCGAGGTGATGGCGGCACCGGCTGGTGAGGTGGCGGACCTGCTGCGGGTCGGTCCCTCGTTCGACCTGGCCGGGGTGGACACCCGGTCCACGCCCGGTTTCGCCGGCGGCAAGGACGAAGGCGAAGCGGCGTTGCTGGCCGGAGCCGAGGAATTGTCCGAACTGCAGGAGCGCCTGTACGCGGCGGCCAAGAGCGGCGACAAACGCAGTGTGCTGTTGGTGGTCCAGGGCATGGACACCGCGGGCAAAGGCGGCATCGTGCGGCACGTCGTCGGCTCGGTGGACCCGCAGGGCGTGCAGCTGACCGCGTTCAAGGCACCCACCCCGCAAGAGCGGTCCAAGGGGTTCCTGTGGCGGATCCGCCAGGCCCTGCCGCAGGCCGGCTACATCGGGGTGTTCGACCGGTCCCACTACGAGGACGTGCTGGTGGTGCGGGTCAAGGGGCTGGCCAGCAAGCAGGTTTGGGCGCGCCGGTACGCCTCCATCAACACCTTCGAGAAGCAGTGCGCCGCCAAGGGAATCACCCTGGTCAAGGTCATGCTGCACATCAGTGCGCAGGAGCAGCACGAACGGCTGGCCGAGCGGCTGGAACGCCCGGACAAGTACTGGAAGTACCGTCCCGGTGACTTGGACGACCGGGCCCTGTGGCCGGACTTCCAAGAGGCCTACCAGGATGCGCTGACCAAGTGCTCCACCGAGATCGCACCTTGGTACGTGGTGCCGGCCGACCGCAAGTGGTATGCCCGCTGGGCGGTCCAGCAGTTGTTGCTGAACGCGTTGCGGGGCATCGATCCGCAGTGGCCGCAGGCCGGTTTCGACGTCGAGGCGGAGAAGGAGCAGCTGGCCGGTTTGGACGACGTCGCCGAGGACGACTGATCGCCGGTAGGCAGGGTTGCCGAGGTCGTACACTGGTGCGCCGACCGGTCCGTCGTGACCCCCGTATCCCCTAACCCTCCGGGAGCAGCACCGTGCTACGCACGCACACCGCAGGTGAGCTTCGAGCCGACCACATCGACACCGTCGTCACCCTCACCGGCTGGGTAGGGCGGCGGCGGGACCACGGTGGGGTGGCGTTCATCGACCTGCGTGACGCATCCGGGGTGGCTCAGGTCGTCGTGCACGACGAGCAGGTCGCCGGCGGGCTGCGCAACGAGTACTGCCTGCAGGTCACCGGCAGGGTCACCCGCCGCCCGGAAGGCAATGAGAACCCGGCCATCCCCACCGGCGAGATCGAGGTGGAGGCCGACCAGGTCGAGGTGCTCAATCCGGCGGCGCCGCTGCCGTTCCAGATCGACGAACACGTCGACGTCGGTGAAGAGGCCCGGCTGCGGCACCGCTACCTGGACCTGCGCCGCCCGGAACCGGCGCGGATCCTGCGGTTGCGCTCACAGGTCAACCACGCCGCCCGGGAGGTGTTGCACGACGCCGGTTTCGTCGAGGTCGAGACCCCGACGCTGACGCGTTCCACCCCGGAAGGTGCCCGGGATTTCCTGGTGCCGGCCCGGCTGTCACCCGGGTCCTGGTACGCGCTGCCGCAGAGCCCGCAGCTGTTCAAGCAACTGCTGATGGTCGCCGGCGTGGAGCGGTACTACCAGATCGCCCGTTGCTACCGCGACGAGGACTTCCGCAACGACCGGCAACCGGAGTTCACTCAGCTCGACCTGGAGATGAGCTTCGTCACCCAGGACGACGTCATCGGCGTCGCCGAGCAGGTGATCGCCGCGTTGTGGGCGCTCATCGGGCACGAGATCCAGCGACCGATCCCACACATCACCTACGCCGAGGCGATGGAGCGCTTCGGCTCCGACAAGCCCGACCTGCGATTCGGCCTGGAGCTGACCAACCTCACGGAATACTTCTCCGGCACCGAGTTCCGGGTGTTCCAGGCGCCGTACGTGGGCGCGGTGGTGATGCCCGGCGGCGGGTCTCAGCCGCGGCGGCAGTTCGACGCCTGGCAGGAGTGGGCCAAACAACGCGGTGCCCGTGGCCTTGCCTACGTGACCGTGGGCGAGGACGGCGCCTTGGGTGGGCCGGTAGCCAAGAACTTGTCCGCGAAGGAACTGGCCGGGCTCGCCGAGAAGGTCGGCGCTGTGGGCGGGGACTGCGTCTTCTTCGCCGCCGGTGAGCCCACGCCGATGCGGGAACTGCTCGGTGCCGCCCGCGGGGAGATCGCCCGCCGCTGTGGGTTGATCCCCGAGGGGGCGTGGTCGTTCGTGTGGGTGGTCGACGCGCCGCTGTTCGAGCCGGCTGCCAAGGCCGCCGCGGCCGGTGACGTGGCCGTCGGCGGGGGAGCGTGGACCGCGGTGCACCACGCGTTCACCGCACCGAAACCGGAATGGCAGGCCAACTTCGAGCAGGACCCGGGTAACGCGCTGGCGAACGCCTACGACATCGTCTGCAACGGCAACGAGATCGGCGGTGGGTCCATCCGTATTCACCGCCGGGAGGTGCAGGAGCGCGTGTTCCAGGTGATGGGCATCGGCGCCGATGAGGCGCAGGAGAAGTTCGGGTTCCTGCTGGATGCGTTCTCCTACGGTGCGCCGCCGCACGGCGGTATCGCTTTCGGGTGGGACCGCATCGTCACACTGCTGGCCGGGGCGTCCTCGATCCGGGAGTCGATCGCCTTCCCCAAGTCCGGCGGTGGGCAGGACCCGCTGACCGGCGCGCCCGCACCGATCACCACGCAGCAGCGCAAGGAGACCGGCGTGGACGCCAAACCGCACGCCGCGGCCGGTGGTTCGGGCAGTCCCGCCGGCGAAACGGGTGGTTGAGAAAGCTCTAGTGCCGCAACCCCAGCCGCTTGTGGACCCACCGCAGCGGTCTGGGCGCCCACCAGTTGGCATCGTTCAGCAGCGCCATGGTGGCTGGGACGAGCAGCACCCGGACCAGGGTGGCGTCGATCGCCACCGCGACGGCGAGCCCGACGCCGATCTGCTTGATGATCAACATGTCTCCGGCCGCGAACCCCAGGAAGACCGCCACCATGATCAGCGCGGCCGAGGTGATGATCCGCCCGGAGCGCTGTAGCCCGTCGGCCACGGCTTCCGACGTGGGCTTGCCCTGCTCGTGGTACTCGGTGATCCGGGAGATCAGGAAGACCTCGTAGTCCATCGCAAGTCCGAAGCCGAAAGCGAGGATGAGCGTCGGTATCACCGCATCCAAACCGGTCGGGGTGGTGAAATCGAGCAGCCCGGAGAGGTTCCCCCACTGGAATGCCCAGACCAGCACACCGAGCGTCGCACCGAGGGAGAGAATGTTCGTCAGGACAGCCTTGACCGGGATCAGCACGGAGCCGGTCAGCAGGAACAGCAGTACCAGCGTCGCGGCGGCGACGACGCCCAGCACCAGCCACATGCGGGCAGTCAGCGCGTCCACGAAGTCGACCAGCGCGGCGGGCTGGCCGGTGGCCCAGGTCTGGGTTGTGGGCGGAGCGCTCTCGCGCAGTTGCCGGACCGCGTGCGTGGCCTGCGGTGAGTCGGCACTGTTGCTGGTGCGCACGCCGAACCAGGTGTAGCCCTGCGCCGAGGTCACCGGGGACAGGCTGGGTTCGACACCGGCGATGCGGTGGCTGTCTTGTTGCCACTGGTGCGCGGCGGCAACCGTGTCCTTGTCCGCGCCCCGCAGCAGCGCCACGATGCTCGGCGGACGCAGGGCAGGGAAGTCCTGGTACAGCGCGGTGGCTGCTTGCCGGGTGGGGTGGGAAGCGGGCAGCATCTCCTCGGTGGCCGAACACAACCGCAGATCCGATGCCGGCAGGGCGAGGGCACCCAGGACCGTCAGGCTGCCGACGATCACCATCCCTCGGTGCCGGGTGGTCCAGCCGGCCAGCCGGGTGAACGCGCCCGTCTGCGGTGCCAGATCGCCGAGCCGCTTGGTCAGCCGCCGGACAACGGGTACTCGGCTGGGCAGCCCCTGGTGGATCACCGGCCGGCCGGCCAGCACCAGCAGGCTCGGCACCAGGGTCGTCGCCGCGGTCACGGCGACGACCACGACGCTGAGCCCGGCCAGGCCGATCGCGGTCAGGATGGGCGGGTCGAACAGGACCAGCCCGGCCAACGAGATGGCGATGGTCAGGCCGCTGAACAGCACGGTCCGCCCAGCGGTGCGGATCGTCGTCGTCACCGCCTTGGTCACCTGTTCGTCGCTGACTTCGGTCTCGGCCGGGTGTCGCAGGTCCCGGACCTCCTCGCGGTACCGGCTGACCATCAGCAGCCCGTAGTCGATGCTGAGCCCCAGTCCCAGCACGGTCACCACGTTGATGACGGTGGCGTCGGTATCCACCAGGTGGGACAACCCGAGCATCATCAGCAAGGCTGCCCCGATCGACGCGACGGCACCCGCCAGTGGCAACCCGGCGGCGATCACCCCAGCGAAGACGAGCACCATGACCACCAGGCTCAGCGGCAGCGCGACCAGCTCACCGGTCTTCAGGTCCGACTCCAGTTGGGCCACCACATCGTCGATGAGTGTGGACTCGTCGTAGATGGCGAACTCGCCGACTACTCCCTCATGCACCAGCGCCTGGGCCATGGACCGCAACTGGGCCCGCACGTCGGCGGTCGCCGCGGTCAGCCGGTCCGGGTCGCGTTGTGCTCTCAGCAGGACACGAACAGCCGCAGCGTCACGTTCCTGGTTGATCAGCGGGTTTCGGGGTGGCTCCTGCGGGGCGAACTCGGGCGGCGCCGTGCCGGGAGCCGGGTCGGCGACCGTGGTGGGCTGCTGCTGTGGCTGGTCAGCCGTGCGAGCGGCGTGCGCTTGCGTCTGGACCGGCATCGGTTCCGGGAGCGGGACCGGCGTCTGTACCTCGGCCACGTCGGCACCGGCCAGCAGCCGCGCGCTGGCAGATTGCAGCGTATCGGTGAAGGCCGCGTCGTCGAGTTCGACGTCTTTCAGATGCACGGTGACCGACGGGCCCGTGGGCGCCGCTTGAGCAAGGATGTCGGCCCCTTCGTCTGCTTCCTCGTTGACGGCGATGGGGCCACTGGTCAGGCGCTGGAACAGACTCTCGCCCACCACCCCGGTGGTCAGCGCAAAGCTGGCGGTGACGAAGACCAGCCAAGCGGACACCAGCCACCGAGGATGCGCTGTGACAAGTCTCGCGAGCCTCGACAACACCGCTGGTGACCTCCGACAGCAATGGGTGCCGCCCGCTGAATCTCCGGTTCAGCGTGACGGCACCCATCATTACACATTGCACACCCCATGTGACAGACGGTGGTTTGTCTGTGCAGATAGGTGATACTTCTGTGATCAGTCGGACGCGGGGAGTGTGATCTAACCTAGAATCGCCCGCGCTGCGGCTCGCGCGGCGGCCGGGGAGTCGGTATCGAGCACCGGCCTGACCGCCTGCTGGCACTGCTGCAGGGTGACCATGCCGAGCTTGGCGCCCACCGAGCGCACCGCCGCCGCGGCGCAGGACAGCGACGTGACGCCCATGCCCACCAGGACGCAGGCCAGCAACGGGTCCGCTGCCGCCTCACCGCAGACCCCCACCGGCTTGCCCTTGTGTTGGCCTGCCTCGGCCACGTATGCCACCAAGGACAGCAGGGCGGGTTGCCACGGGTCGCTCAGGTGGGCCAGCTCTGCGGACATCCGATCGGCGGCCATCACGTACTGGGTCAGGTCGTTGGTGCCGATGGACAGGAAGTCGACGACGTCGAGCATTCGTTCGGCGTGCAACGCGGCCGCGGGGACCTCGATCATCACGCCCGGCTTCAGCCCGTGGGACCGGACTGATTCGCCCACCAGCTTGGCTTCGTCCAGCGTGGCCACCATGGGCGCCATCACCCACGGGCTGGTGCCGGTCTGCTCGGCCGCCTTGGCGATGGCGTCCAGCTGCCGGTCCAACAGGCCGGTGTCCTCCAGGCTGATCCGCAGTCCGCGCACGCCCAGTGCCGGGTTGTGCTCGTCCGGCATGGTGGCGAAGGCCAGTGGCTTGTCCGACCCGGCGTCCAGGGTGCGCACCACGACTTTGCTGTCCGGGAACGCGGCCAGGACCTCGGCGTAGATGTCAGCCTGCTCCCGCACCCCGGGTTCGGTCGCGGAGTTGAGGAAGCACAGCTCGGTGCGGAACAGTCCGACGCCCTCGGCGGGGGTTTCGGCGGCGGCGCGGGCGCCGGGTCCGTCCTGCACATTGGCCAGGATGTCGACCCGGTGCCCGTCCTTGGTCTGCCCGGGGCCGGACCAGGAGGCGACGGCCGCGAGCTGGGCCTTGGCCGCATCGACCCGTTGCTGAGCGGACTGCGGGTCCGGACCGGGCACGATCTCGCCGCATTCACCGTCGACCAGCACCTGCGTACCCGCCTCGACCGAGTCCAGGTCGTGCACCGCAACCACACACGGGATGCCCAATTGCCGGGCGATGATCGCGGTGTGGCTGGTGGGACCGCCCAGCCGGGTGGCGATGGCCAGGACCTTGGCCGGGTCCAGCCCGGCCGTGTCGACCGGCGCCAGGTCCTCGGCCAGCAGCACCGACGGTTGCTCCGGGTTGGGCACACCCGGTTCAGGTAGGCCGCGCAGTTGCGCGATCACCCGGTCTTGAATGTCCAGCAAGTCGGTCACCCGCTCGGCCATCAGCCCGCCCAGCTGCTTGAACATGGTGGCGAACTGTTCGGTGGCCGCCATGACCGCGTGCACCGGGTCCGTGCCGGAGTTGATTTCTTTCTCCACCGCGGCGCGCAAGCCCCGGTCCTTGGCCAGTGTCGCCGTGGCGGCCACCACTTCCGCCGCCATTCCCGACGCCGAGGTGGAGCGCTGAGTCAACCGGTCGGCGACGGTGTCGGCGGCGGCGGCGTACCGGTGCACCTCGGCGTCGCGCTGGTCCTCGGCGACCGTGGTGGGCTCCCCGGGTTCGGGGCGCTCGGCGGGGCGGACCACCGGCCCGTACCCGACGCCGGGAACGACGGGTGTACCGGTCAAGGTGGCCTTGGCCGGTTGATTGGTGGAGTCGGTGGTGTCGGTCATCGGTGACGGTCCCTTCTGCCATGCCACGTGCACGTCCGTTCTGTCGGTGCGCGTCTGTTCTGCCCGTGGCCTGGACATTAGGGGCCAGCTCTTGACAATGTCAACCGTTCGGGCATAGAACAACACATACACACATTGAAAACCAATTAAACACAGATGAACGGTGGGGCGAGGGAGGCGTTCGATGTACGCGGCGGAACGGCAGGACGCGATCAGCGCCCTCGTACGCCAGCAGGGCCGGGTCTCCGTCGCCGATGTCGCCCAGAGGTTCGGGGTCACCCACGAGACCGTGCGCCGCGATCTGGACCGCCTGGAAGGTATGGGCCTGGTCCACCGGGTGCACGGTGGCGCGGTGGCCTACGGCGCGTTGACCGTCGTCGAGTCGAGCACGGCCGAACGGTCTGGAACCCGAACCGAGCAGAAGCGCCGCATCGGTGCCGCTGCCGTCGATCTGCTGCCGGACGCGAACGGTGCCGGCAGCATCCTGGTGGACGGCGGCACCACGACCGGGGCGCTGGCCGCCGCGCTGCCGGTCAACCGGGAGCTGACGGTCGTCACCAACTCGGTGCCCACGGCCAGCCTGTTGGCGGGCCGTGGCGCCTTGCGGGTCAACATCCTCGGGGGCCGCATCCGCGGCCACACCCACGCCACCGTCGGGCACGAGGCGATGAACACGCTCAACCAGCTCACCGTCGATGTAGCGTTCATCGGCACCAACGGACTGTCCGCCCGTGGTGCCACCACGCCGGACACCGAGGAGGCGGCCGTCAAGCGAGCGATGGCCGCCGCCGCCCGCACCACCGTGGTCCTCGCGGATTCCACCAAGATGGGAGAGACCCAGATGATCGTGTTCGCCGCGCTGGCCGATATCGACGTCGTCGTCACCGACGACGGGGTGGCCGCCGCCGATGTGCAGTTGCTGCGCCGCCACGACATCGAGGTGATGCTCGCGTGATCCTCACCCTGACCGCGAACCCCAGCATCGACCGCACCGTGACCCTGGACCAGCCGCTGACCCGGGGTGCGGTGCAACGGGTGACCAGCGTGACCAATCAGGCCGCGGGAAAAGGCGTCAACGTCGTTCGGGTGGTCGCCGCCGCCGGGCACCCGAGCCTGGCCGTGGTACCAGCGGGCAAGAACGACCCGTTCACCACCAGGCTCCGTGCGCAAGGCGTCGACCACGTGGCCGTGTCGACCCCCGGGGATGTGCGGGTCAACCTGGCCGTCATCGAACCCGACGGCACGACCACCAAGATCAACGAACCCGGGGCGAGGTTGTCGGTTCAGGTCCTCGACGAACTCACTCGCGTGCTGGTGGAACACGCCGGTAGGGCGCGCTGGGTGGTGCTGGCCGGTTCGCTGCCGCCGGGTGTGGCCGAGGACTGGTACGCCCAGCTGGTGCCGATGCTGCGCACAGCCGGTACGAGGGTTGCGGTAGACACCTCCGGTGCCCCGCTGCTGGCTTGTTGCACCGGCGCGCAACGGCCGCACCTGATCAAACCCAACGGCGAAGAATTGGCCGAACTGGCCGGTGCCGGCACCGACCCGGAGACCGACCTGGACGCGGCCGTCGCCGCCTGCCGCACCTTGGTGCGCAACGGGATCGAAGCGGTGCTGGCCACGCTCGGCGCCGGCGGAGCGGTGCTGGTCACCGCGGCCGGCGCCTGGTATGCCGCCGCACCGCACGTATCGGTGAAAAGCACTGTCGGAGCAGGCGATTCCACCCTGTCCGGCTACCTGATCGGGCACACCGCCGGTGCCGGCCCGGCTGCCTGCCTGCGCCGGGCGGTCGCCTACGGCACCGCCGCCGTTCAGCTGCCCGGCTCCAGCTTGCCCACCCCGCGCGAGGTGCGCCCGCAGGCCGTCTGCGTCACTGCTCTACCAGCCACAACAGGCGGCGCTCGGCGGCAGTCACCCAGGTCTCGTTCCCGCTAGCCGGGCGGGTAAGAACCGCATTACGGTGTGACAGCGGAAAGCTGAACGCACAGTTGAGCGCCCCCGTCCAACTCAAGGAGAGAAGCACCATGGCATCCAAGACCGTCACCGTCGGGTCCTCCGTCGGACTGCACGCCCGTCCGGCCGCCCTGATCGCCGAAGCGGCAGGCGCGCAGAACTCCCCCGTCACGCTCGCCGTACCCGGCGGTACCCCGGTGGACGCCGGCTCGGCGCTGCTCATCATGACCCTCGGCGCCAAGTGCGGTGACGACGTCGTGGTGGAAAGCGACGACGAGGCAGCCGTCGAGCAGATCGCCGCGATGGTGGAGAAGGACCTCGACGCCGAGTGAAGAGAGACGCCGAGTAGACCGGCCGCGGCCACCGGTCCACCATCGAACGCCAGGGCCTGCGGGTGCTCCCGGGAGCACCCGTAAGCTGGCCCGGTGCCGGCGGACCTGTTCTCCACCAGTCAGGAGCGCCCCCGCGCGCCACTGGCGGTACGGATGCGGCCGCGGACCCTCGACGATGTGGTCGGTCAGCGTCATCTGCTGCGGACCGGGTCGCCGTTGCGGCGGCTGGTGGCGGCAGGAGGTAGCGCCGAAGCGGGTCGTGCTGGCCGGGTGCCCGTCAGCTCGGTGATCCTGTTCGGGCCGCCCGGCACCGGCAAGACCACACTGGCGCACGTCGTGTCGGCCTGCACCGACAGCGCGTTCGTGGAACTGTCGGCCATCACCGCGGGAGTGCGGGATGTGCGAACCGTGATCCAGGACGCCAAGAACACCCAGGACCTGCACCGGCGGCGCACCGTGCTGTTCCTGGACGAGATCCACCGATTCAGCAAGGCCCAACAGGATGCGCTGCTGCCCGCGGTGGAGAACGGCTGGGTGACCCTGGTGGCCGCCACCACCGAGAACCCCAGCTTCAGCATCATCTCCCCGCTGCTGTCCCGGTCGCTGGTGCTGCACCTGCAACCGCTGACCGATGCGGACATCGGCGGACTGATCGACCGGGCACTGACCGACGACCGCGGCCTGGGCGGCGCTTTCACCCTCGATGCCGACGCCGGCGGCCATCTGGTCCGCGTCGCCGGCGGCGACGCCCGCCGGGCGCTGACCGCGCTGGAGGCGGCGGCCGGGCTGGCCGCGGACGCCGGCACCACCACGATCGACCTGACCGCCGCCGAGCAGGCCATCGCGGTGGCGGCGGTGCGCTACGACCGAGACGGCGACCAGCACTACGACGTCGTCAGCGCGTTCATCAAGTCCATCCGCGGCAGCGACGTCGACGCCGCGATGCACTACCTGGCCCGCATGCTGGAGGCGGGGGAGGATCCACGCTTCATCGCCAGGAGGCTGATGATCAGCGCCGCCGAGGACATCGGCATGGCCGACCCGTCCGCCCTGCAGACCGCGGTGGCCGCCGCCCAGGCCGTCCAGCTCGTCGGCCTGCCGGAGGGACGGATCATCCTGGCCGAGGCGGTGGTCCACCTGGCGATGGCGCCGAAGTCCAACGCCGCCTACCTGGCCGTCGACCGGGCCATCGCGGACGTGCAGGCCGGCAAAGCCGGCCAGGTGCCGGCGCATTTGCGGGACGCCCACCACCCGGGAGCCGATGCGTTCGGTGCCGGCGAAGGCTACGTCTACGCCCACGACGAGGCGCACGCGGTGGCCGCTCAGCAGTACCTGCCGGATACGTTGACCGGCACCGTCTACTACCAGCCCAGCGACCGCGGCTTCGAGAACGAACTGCGCCGGCGCCGGCAACGGCTGCAAGCGCTGCTGACCGAGCCCGGCGGCCCGCGGACCGAAACCGCCGGCAACCAGGCCGATCAGACGTCAGGACCGGGCAGCGGGTAGCCTCGACCAGCGGAGAAAACCGCACGACCCCGACCCCGACACCTGAGAAGCTGGGACCATGCAGACCGCTGAGATCCGACGCCGCTGGCTGAACTACTTCGAGAGCAAAGGCCACGCGGTGGTGCCGAGCGCCTCGCTGATCTCACCGGACCCCACCCTGCTGTTCACCGTGGCCGGCATGGTGCCGTTCATCCCGTACATGACCGGGCAGCAGACCCCGCCGTGGCCGCGGGCCACCAGTGTGCAGAAATGCCTGCGCACGCTGGACATCGAGGAGGTCGGCAAGACCACCCGGCACGGCACGTTCTTCCAGATGAACGGCAATTTCTCCTTCGGCGACTACTTCAAAGAGAGCGCCATCGCCTACGCCTGGGAACTGGTCACCGGTTCCCAGGACGACGGCTGTTACGGCTTCGACGGCGACAAGATCTGGGTGACCGTCTACGAGGACGACGAGGAAGCGAATTCCCTGTGGCGCTCGGTGGCCGGGCTTGCGGCCGAGCGCATCCAGCGCCGCGGCCGTAAGGACAACTACTGGCACACCGGCGTTCCCGGCCCTGGCGGGCCGTGCAGCGAGATCTACGTCGACCGGGGGCCGGAATACGGCCCGGACGGTGGCCCCATCGTGGACGAAGACCGGTTCCTGGAAATCTGGAACCTGGTGTTCATGCAGCATTCGTTGTCGGACGTGCGCGCCAAGGACGACTTCGACATCGCCGGTGACCTGCCCAGCAAGAACATCGACACCGGCATGGGCCTGGAGCGGGTGGCCTACCTGCTGCAAGGCGTGGACAACCTGTACGAGATCGACGAGGTGTACCCGGTCATCGAACGCGCCGGCGACATCGCATCCATCGCCTACGGCAAAGACCGCGAAGCCGACGTGCGGCTGCGCGTGGTCGGTGACCATGTGCGGTCCGGCCTGATGCTCATCGGCGACGGTGTCACCCCCGCCAACGAGGGCCGCGGCTACGTGCTGCGCCGACTGCTGCGCCGGGTGGTGCGGGCAATGAAACTGCTCGGCGTCGACGAGCCCACGTTCCCGGAACTGTTCGGCGTGTCCAAGGACGCCATGAAGGCATCCTACCCGGAACTGGAACGGGACTGGACGCGTATCAGCCAGGTGGCCTACGCGGAGGAGGAGGCGTTCCGGCGCACCCTGACCGCGGGGACCACGATTCTGGATACCGCTGTGGCCCAGGCAAAGTCGACCGGACGAGGCAGCCTGTCTGCAGATTCGGCGTTCCAGCTGCACGACACCTACGGCTTCCCGATCGACCTGACCCTCGAGGTCGCCGCCGAACAAGGCCTGCAGGTGGACGAGGCCGGGTTCCGGCGGCTGATGAGCGAACAACGGGCACGGGCCAAGGCCGATTCCAAGGCGAAACGGTCCGGGCGGGTGGACCAGGCGGTCTACCGCAGTGCGGCCGAGGAGGTCGGCGCGCCGGTGGACTTCACCGGGTACCGCGAGGTGGTCAGCGAGGCGAGCATCGCCGCGCTCATCGTCGACGGTACCGCGGCCGCCTCGGCCGGTGCCGGCCAGGATGTCGAGGTGGTGCTGAACCGCACCCCGCTGTACGCCGAGGGCGGTGGGCAACTGGCCGACACCGGAACCATCACCCTGGGCACCGGGGCCACGCTCGAAGTGCGGGACGTACAGTCGCCGATCCCCGGGCTCATCGTGCACCGCGCGCACGTGCTGAGCGGTGAGGTGAGCATCGGCGCCGCTGCCCAGGCGTCGGTGGATATCGACCGGCGCAAGGCGATCTCCCGGTCGCACACAGCAACTCATATGGTGCACAAGGCGTTCCGGGAGGCGTTGGGCGAAACCGCCACTCAGGCAGGGTCGGAGAACTCACCCGGCCGGTTCCGGTTCGACTTCAACGCGGCGGCGGCGGTGCCACCCAGCGTGCTGCTGGACGTCGAACAGCGGGTCAACGAACTGCTCATCGAGGATCTCGAGGTGCACGCCGAGGTGATGAGCCAGGCCGATGCGGTGGCGTGCGGTGCGATGGCCTTGTTCGGGGAAAAGTACGGCGATGAGGTGCGGGTGGTCAGTGTCGGGGACTGGGCGCGGGAACTCTGCGGCGGCACCCACGCGCAGCGCTCCGGTCAGCTCGGTCTGGTCAAGCTGCTGGGGGAGTCCTCCATCGGTGCCGGGGTGCGCCGGGTGGAGGCGCTGGTCGGTACCGACGCCTACTCTTTCCTGGCCCGCGAGCATGCCCTGGTCGGGCAGCTGGCCACCATGCTCAAGGTCCGGCCCGACGAACTGCCGGATCGCATCGGCGCGCTTGTTGCCCAGCTCAAGGCGGCGGACAAGGAGCTGGCCATGGCCCGGGCGGAACAGAGCCGGGCGTTGGCGGCAAAGCTGGCGGCCGAGCCCAAGGACGTGTTCGGGATCATGTTCGTCGGTCACGATGCCGGAGCGGTGGCGGGCGCCGAGGACATCCGCACCCTGGTCACCGATCTGCGGGCCCGGCTGGGCAACGACCGGCCGGCCGTGGTGAGTGTGGCCGGTGTGGCCAAGGGCAAACCGTTGGTGGTCATCGCCACCAACGACGCCGCCCGCCGCCGTGGGGTCAAAGCTGGTTCGTTGGTCCGCATCGGCGCGGGTGCGCTCGGTGGCGGGGGCGGTGGCAAGGACGACATCGCCCAGGGTGGTGGGCAGGACGCGACTGCCGTGCCGCAAGCCCTCGTCGTCGTCGAGCATGAGGTCGGCCGGTTGGCCACCACATGAGGGCCGGCGCCGGTCTCCATCCGGCCCGCGTGCGGCATGCCCACTGATGCGGCACGGTGTGCGGGTCGCGGTGGACGTCGGGGCGGTGCGCGTCGGTGTGGCGGCCAGCGACCCCGGTGGAATCCTCGCCTCCGCTGTTGCGACACTGAGTAGCGAACAGCCAGCACACGGTGAGACAGCCGAGTCCGGGTCAGCGACGGCAGACGTGCGCCGTATCGCCGGGATCGTGCGTGAACGCGACGCGATTGAGGTGTTGGTGGGGCTGCCGCTGTCGCTGTCCGGCAAGTCTGGAGCGGCGGCGGAGCTCGCGCGTAGCTACGCTGTGCGGGTAGCTCGCGAGATCGCGCCCGTGCCGGTGCGGCTCGTGGACGAGCGACTGACCACGGTCGGTGCCCACCGGGCACTGCGCCAGTCCGGGGTCAAGGGGCGCAACCAGCGCCGCGTCGTCGATCAAGTGGCGGCCGTCCTGATCCTGCAAGGTGCGCTGGACACCGAACGCAACACCGGTCAGCCACCCGGTGAAGTGGTGGCGTACCCGCCAACACCGCCAGCCGACTGAGAGGGCACGATGACCGAGCTTTTCTCCGATCTGCCGGGGCAGCGAAGGGCGACGCGCCGCCATGCCCACCGGGCCCGCCGGCCAGGGGGCGCGACCAGGTTCGTGGTGCTGTTCCTGGCCGCGGCACTGGTGCTTGGCGCGATGTATCTGGGCTGGCGCACGGTCAAGCCGATGTACGACGACTGGCGCGCGCCCTCGGATTTCGCCGGCCCCGGGTCCGGCGAGGTGCATGTTCAGGTACTTGCGGGTGACAGCGGCTCGCAAGTGGCCCAGACCCTGGTGGACAAGAACGTCATCAAGACCACCGATGCGTTCATCGAGGCGAGTATGGCCAACCCCGACTCCAACTCCTTGCAACCGGGAACCTACGCCCTGCGTGCGGAGATGGCCGCCGCCGACGCGTTGGCGATGCTGCTGGACGAGACGAACCGGGTCTCGGTGCGGGTGGTGATTCCCGAGGGTTTGCGTGCCCAGCAGATCTACCGGCGGATCAGCGAGGCCACCGGGCTGGGCGTGGATGAGCTGAAGGCGGCCGTCACCGACCCGGCCGTGGGCCTGCCGCCTCAGGCGCAGGGCAACCCGGAGGGTTACCTGTTCCCCGCTACCTATGAGTTCGAGCCGGATGAGTCGGCCACCACTGTGCTCAAGCGACTGGTGGATGCGCACAAGCGGGCAGTCTCCACTCTCGGGATCGCCGCGGAGCAGGAGCCGCAGGTGCTGACCAAGGCCAGCATCATCCAGGCCGAGGCGCGTAGCGCAGCGGACATGCGCAAGGTGGCCAGGGTGATCCAGAACCGGCTGGACCGCGGGACGTCGCTGCAGATGGACAGCACGGTTCACTACGCCACCAACAACAGCGAGGTCGTCACCACTACGCAAGAGGAACGCCAGATCGACTCTGCCTACAACACCTACAAGTATCCGGGCTTGCCGCCGGGGCCGATCAACTCCCCGGGGGAGGACGCGCTGCGCGCCGCCACGGAACCGGCGGACGGCGACTGGGTGTACTTCGTCACAGTCAATCCGGACACCGGGGAGACCAAGTTCGCGGCCACCAAGGCCGAGCACGACCGAAACGTGGAAGAGTTCCGCCAATGGTTGCGGGACAACGACTGAACCAAAACCCTGCGGGGGCGGGGGATGTGCAGCGGTGTGCGGTCCTGGGCTCGCCCATCGGCCACTCTCGCTCGCCCGTGCTGCACCGGGCCGCCTACGTTGCCCTGGGACTGAACTGGCAGTACGAAGCCTACGACGTGACCGTGGAGCAACTGCCCGGTTTCCTGGCCGGGCTGGACTCCAGTTGGCGCGGTCTCAGCATTACCATGCCGCTCAAACAGGCGGTGAAGTCCTACGTGCACGAGACCTCGCTGCTGGCCGACCTGCTCGACTCGGTGAATACGGTGCTGTTGTCCTGGCCGGACGCGGAGCAGCCCAGCCCGTGGATGTACGGCGAGAACACCGACGTGCTGGGCATGGTGGCCGCGGTCCGGGAGCTGTGGGTCGATGACGACCACCCCGGGTTGCGTGGGTGCGTCCTCGGCGCCGGTGCCACCGCTCGCTCCGCTCTGGCCGCGCTGGTCGAGCTCGGGTGCCGCCAGGTCCAGGTGGTCGTGCGGCGGCCGCCCGCCGCCGCACACCTGCACGACTTGGCGGACCGGCTGGGGCTCCAGCTGCAGGTACAGGACTGGGCCGCGGCCTGGGACGGTATCGCCGCGGCCGATGTGGTCATATCCACGGTGCCGCCGGGGGCGACCGACACGCTGGTGGTCCAGCCGGCGCCTGCCTCGCTGGCCGGGCATCTGCTGCTCGACGTGGTCTATCACCCCTGGCCGACACGGCTGGCCTCGGCCGTGCAGGACCGTGGCGGGCTGGTCGTCGGTGGAGTGTCGATGCTGCTGCATCAAGCCGCGGCTCAGGTGGAGTTGATGACCGGCATCCGCCCTGCACCCATCCAAGCGATGCGCGCCGCAAGCTGACCCGATCGGGTGATCGAACTCGCGGCGGGTTGGCGGACTCACCCCTCGCATCTCAAGCAGGTCACCCGCATCGCCGATGACATTCCGACTGTCTCGCCTGATGAGGGGAGTGCCGTGAGCGGCGGCGTGCAAGAAGGTAGCGGACGGCCCTTCCGTCCACGGGCCGAGGAATACGTCTTCGGAGACGAGGACCTGGACGAAGGTGCTCCCGGGCAGCATGCCTACGAAGAGATCCCGGACCAGGAGATCGTCTACGACATCGGCGTCGACTACGGCGCCGAGGACGACATGGACGACTACGGTTCGTTCGACGACGAGGAAACAGTGACCGTCTACGATGTGAACTCCGACGGTGTCTTCGCTCCCGAACTGCCTGACCACCGGCCGGGAGCGGCCTTCACCCCGCAGCCACGGCCGGCCCCGGAACCGCAGCAACCAGAGGCTTGCGTCGATGACGACCAGCGCGTCGCGTACCACGGGTCCCGGTCGGGAGGGCGTAGCACCACCGAGCAACGGTTGCGGGCCAGCGACCTGAACCTCACCAGCGTGCTGAGCAGTATGTTGGAACGCAATGCCTCCGACCTGCACCTGACCAGCGGCGCGCCGCCCACGATCCGGGTCCGCGGTGAGCTGATGCCGTTGGAGGACTACGAGCGGATGACCGCGCCGGAGCTGCAACGGATCATCTACGCCCTGCTGAATCAGAAGCAGCGGGAGAAGTACGAAGAGAACATGGAGCTCGACTTCTCCTACTCGCTGCCCGGCACCGCCAGATTCCGGGTCAACGTGTTCCGCCAACGCGAGTCGATCGGTGCGGTGTTCCGCACCATTCCGTTCGACATCCTGCCGCTGGAACGGCTCGGAATCCCCCCGGTGGTGGGCAAATTCGCCTCGATGCCGCGCGGCCTGGTATTGGTCACCGGCCCGACCGGATCCGGCAAGTCCACCACGTTGGCCGCGATTCTCGACCTGGCCAACCGGACCCGGCACGACCACATCATGACCGTCGAGGACCCGATCGAGTTCTTGCACAACCACAAGGGCTGCCTGGTCAACCAGCGTGAGGTGGGCGAAGACACCCACTCCTTCGCCAACGCGCTGAAGCATGTGTTGCGCCAGGACCCGGACATCATCCTGGTCGGCGAGATGCGGGACTTGGAGACCATTTCGGTGGCGCTGACCGCCGCCGAAACCGGCCACCTGGTGTTCGGCACCCTGCACACTCAGGACGCCGCACAGACCATCGACCGCGTCATCGACGTGTTTCCCTCAGAACAACAGGAACAGATCCGGGTCATGCTGGCGGGCTCCATCCAGGGAGTGGTCTGCCAGACCCTGTGCAAGACGGCGGACGGGCGGTCGCGGGCGGTGGCAACCGAGGTCATGCTGGCCACTCCCGCCATCCGCAACCTGATCCGGGAGGGCAAGGTCCACCAGGTGTACTCGGCCATGCAGGCCGGCGCCCAGCACGGCATGCACACCATGGACCAGCACTTGGCCGAATTGGTGCGCATCAACCGCATCAGCTACGAGGTCGGCCTGGACAAGTGCCACCACATCGAGGACTTCAACCGATTGACCGGAAGGGCCTGACATGCCAACCGCGACCAAGACTTTCGCCTACACCGTACGTGACCGCAGCGGAAAGGTCGTCAACGGACAGGTCGATGCCGCCAGCCAGTCGGCGGCCGTCAACAAACTGAAGGGCCAGGGGCTGGCGCCGATCTCGGTGAACGAGGCCGGCACGGGGATGAACCGGGAGCTCAGCCTGCCGGGTTCGAACCGGGTGGGGCTCAAGGACATCGCCATCATGTCCCGGCAGTTCGCCACCATGATCAATTCCGGCCTGACGTTGCTGCGGGCGTTGAACATCCTGGCCGACCAGTCCGAGAACGCGGGACTGCGCAAAGCCCTGACCGACGTGCGCAACCAGGTCGAGGCGGGGACGTCGTTGTCGGCGGCGCTGGCCAGCCACGAGAAGGTGTTCCCGCCGTTGATGGTCAACATGTGCCGGGCCGGCGAGGTGGGCGGCTTCCTGGACCAGGCGCTGTTGCAGGTGGCCGACAACTTCGAGGCCGAGGTCAAGCTGCGGTCCAAGATCAAGGCGGCGATGACGTACCCGGTCGCCGTCCTGGTCATCGCTATCGCCTGTGTGATCGGCATGCTCAAGTGGATCGTGCCGACGTTCGAGAACCTGTTCACCAGTCTGGGCGGTGAGCTGCCTGCACCCACTCAGGTGCTGGTGTTCCTCAGCAAACAGATGACGTGGTTCCTCCCGGTGTTCTTGGTGCTCACCGTCGTCGGCGTGGTGGTGTGGAGCCAGGTCCGCCACCAGGACAACGTCAGAAGCGTGGTGGACCCGGTCAAGCTCAAGACTCCGGTGTTCGGTCCGCTGTTCCAGAAGGTGGCGCTGAGCCGGTTCGCCCGCAATCTGGGGTCGATGATCCGTTCCGGTGTCCCGATCCTGCAGGCCTTGGAGATCGTCGGGGAGACCACCGGCAACATCGTGATCGAGAAGGCGCTGTTCGATGTGCGGGACAGCGTGCGGCAGGGTGAATCGTTGGCCGGGCCGTTGGAGCAGCATCCCGTCTTCCCGCCGATGGTGGTGCAGATGCTGGCGGTCGGCGAGGACACCGGCGCGCTGGACACCATGCTGCACAAGCTCAGCGACTTCTACGACAACGAGGTGGAGGCGACCACCGAGGCCTTGACCGCGCTGATGGAGCCGCTCATGATCGCCGTGCTGGGCAGCATCGTCGGCGGCATGATCATCGCCTTGTACATGCCGATCTTCCGGATCTTCGACCTGATCAAGTAGCTTCCGCCGGCTGCGTAACGGCATGCAGCGCCGGTGACCCTAAGCCCGACTCATCGGGCCGATCGGTCACCGGCGCTGGTCTTTTCGGGGTAGTGGAACCACGGACAGCGTAACTGGCTCAAGCACATCCGGTTCCGGCCGATAACCCAAGTGTCATCCCGCAGGAAACCACCTCCTGCATCACCCGCACACGAAAGGGAGCATCACATGCTCGCTCGTCTCCGCAAGGCTCACGAAGAGAACGACGAGGGTTTCACCCTCATCGAGCTCCTCGTGGTCATGATCATCATCGGCATCCTGGCCGCCATCGCCATCCCGACCTTCCTGAACCAGCGGAAGAAGGCCGTGGACTCCTCGATGAAGTCCGACCTGAAGACCGCGGCGACCGCCGCCGAGACCTACTTCGTCGAGAACAACAGCTACAACGCGCTGAACGGCACCAACGCGGCCACCGGCCCGCTGGGCGTCGAGGTGTCGGACGGCAACGTGCTGAACATCACCGCCACCGTCGACGACTACTGCATCGTGGCCTCCCGGGACACGGGCGCCACCTCGTCCACCCAGAACTGGGTGTACGACAGCGACGCGGGCGGCCTGCAGCCGAGCACCGTCACCTCCTGCTGATCCGGGTGACGTAAGCGCCCTGGAGCGCTGCGAAGGGTGGCGCTGGCGCGCAGCGCCGGCGCCACCCGTCCGCTTTATCGGCACCTTCTTCCGACCTACGAACCAGGAAACGACATGGACAGCACCGACGAGGGCTTCACGCTCCTCGAGCTGCTCGTCGTGCTCGTGATCATCGGCATCCTGGCCGCGATCGCCATCCCGAGTTTCCTGAACCAGCGGCAACAGGCCTACGCCGCCCAGACGGTGAGTGACCTCAGGGGCGCGGCGATCCATATCGAAGCCTGGCTGGCCGACCCGGCCCACTCGATCGCCACCTTGAACGGCCAGACCGAGAACAGTCCCGTCCTGGCCGGCGAGGGCTGGAAGGCCAGCGATCCCACATCGATGACCATCTCCGTCGCCGCAGACACGTACTGCATCCGCGCCACCCATACCAACATCACCACCCGGGAGTTCCGCTACCGCAGCGATCACGGAGTGGTGGAACAAGGCGCCACCGGCACCCTCAGCTGCTGAGACGCCATCACAGGAAAGAGAGCCAGCGAACATGCTTCGTCGCCTAGGACGCTCCCGGGCCACCTCCGAGGACGGCTTCAGCCTGCTCGAAGTTGTCGTCGCCCTCGCCTTGTTCATGATCATGTCGGCGTCCTTGGGCTACGCGCTCACCCGGGTGCTGCACACGAGCCGGTCCAACGAATCCCGCGTCATCGCGGCCAATCTGGCCGAACGCAAACTGGAGACACTGCGGTCGATGAACCCGCTCGACATCGCTTTGGGAGCGCACCCGCGAGAGACGGTCACCATCGAGAACCGCGACTACTTCCTGGATGTCCGGGCCTCCTACAACACCGTCGGCGAGTACCAGAACGCCTGCGAGGGTGCCAGCGGCAAAGCGTCGTTCACTGCCGTGCACATCGAAGTCAGCTGGAGCAAGATGGACGGCGTCCAGCCCATCCGTTCCGATACCACTTTCGCGCTGCCCGTCACGGGCGTGACGGCGACCACCGGTGTGCTCACGATCCCGGTCGAGGACGCCGCCGGCGAGCCGGTGCAGAACATGCCGGTGACGCTGACCGGCCCCACTGGGTCGGCGATGACCGCCACGACGATGTCCGACGGATGCGCCGTCTTCACCAACGTCGCGCCCAGCACCGGCTACACCGCGTCGGTGAACTCGCGCGGCTGGGTGGACAAGTCGGGAAAGCGAGTCTCCGAGCGGACCGGTTTGTCGGTGATCGCCGGTGAGGTGTCCAAGGCGGCCGGGTTCGTGTATGACAAGGCGGCCACCGTCCGCATGCGTCTGACCCGGGCCGATGCGGCCGGTCCCGAATACGTATTCCCGCCCCAAACCGGAGTGACCCTGGCCAACGGGTCAGGTGGCTTCGGCGCGATCGGGCACCCGGTGTGTCCCGACGGATCACCGAATTGCGTCACCGTCGACGCCGGCGAACGGGAGCGCACCGGGCTGTTCCCGTTCACCGACGGGTACGAGACCTGGACCGGCACCTGCTCCACCGCGCACCCCGCGGTGAGTTCCCCGGTGGTTCCCAAACCGGGACAGTCGGCCACGATCGCCAACGCGAAAGCCGCGGCGCTGCGGTTCCAGGTCGTCGAGGCAGCGACCGCGGCGCCCGCAACGGGATGGTCGATCACGATCCGCAACGAGGATTGCGCCGGTGAGGTCTACGACCTGGGCTACTCCACGACAGAGCCGGTCTCCCTGTCCCTGCCACCGGGGAAATGGCGGCTGGAGGCCACCGACGGTGCGCGGACTGAGTTCACCAGGGTCAACTTGGCGGAGAACCAGCTGCTGCTCGACGGCGCGATCGTGGCGGTGAACGTCTGATGCACAAGATCCGATCAGCGCATCGCCGCGGCAGCGACGACGGACTGACGATGACCGAGCTGCTGGTGGCCACCGTCATCATGATGATCGCCTCGACCGCCTTGCTGTACGCCTTCGTGCAGGGCATGAACGCCTCCATCGTTTCCTCGTCGCGGACCGCGGACGCGATGACCGCGAAGACCGCCACCGAGAACGCGACCAAGGCGTTGCGCACGGCGCGAGATCCGGACGGGGCCGACGGGCTCAAGGCATTCGAGCTGGCCGCCCCGGACGAAGTGATCTTCTACGCGGCGCTCAATCGCGGACCCTCGGACACTCCGGCACGAGTGCGGATCTACCGGGACGGCACGGAGCTGAAGATGAACACCGTGGAGGGGAGTACGAACCCCGCGACCGGGACCCTCCAGTGGACCGGTGCCGGCAGTACGCGGACCATCGGCCAGGACATCGTCGCCGGCTCCACTCCGGTGTTCGCCTACCTGACCAAACCGGACCCGGCGAGCGGACAGACCGAACCCACGCAGTCGTTGCTCACCAGCGGTGGGAAGATCGCCGACTCCGCCCTGAACGACATCGACGTCATCGAGGTGTCGCTGTCCATGAACAGCTCCTCGCGACGGAACACCACGACCACCACCATCTCCCGCGTCTCGTTGTTGAACAAGAGGGACTGACCGATGAACACACACCTGTTCCGCCGCGCGCGCCGAGGCCAGGACGACAGTGGCTTCGCCATGGTCACCGTCATCGGCATCATGCTCGTGCTGACGTTGTTCGTGGTTGCGGCGACGACCTTCGCGGTCCAAGCCATACCGCAGTCCCGGCGAGCCCAGGACTACGCGGCCGCGATGGCGGCGGCGCAGGCCGGCGTCGACGACGTCCTGAGCCGGCTGAACAGCTGTGACACCTACTGGTCCACCCCGTGCGTCGGCAGCCCGCCGGAACCGGGCCGCTGGGACGGCAACCCGAGCGGGAGCCAGACCAATCGCTGGGCCGCGGTGCCCGGCTCGGCCGGATCGATGAACGCCCGGTACCGGTACACACTGGTGAGTACCCCGGCGACCACGCCCGGGCTGATCCGGGTCCAGGTCGACGGTGAGGTCAACGGGGTGCGGCGCACCATCACCGCCGACCTGCGCAAACCGAGCTTCCTCAACTACATCTACTACACCAACTTCGAAAGCCCCTCGCCCACACAGATCCTGGAGCGTCGCCCCGGTTTCTCCAGGGCCCAGGCTCAAGCATGCGCGCAGTACTACTACGACGTTCCCCCGGCACGGCGCACCGTTCGCCCCCGCTACTGCGACATCAACTTCATCGGCGGTGACGTGATCCGGGGCCCGTTGTACAGCAACGACGCGCTGCTGCTGATGGCCTACCGGGGCCAGCCGGGACCGCTTTTCCAGGGCAACACCGAGACGTACTGGCAGCAGACGTTCAACCCCGGCGCCGACCCGGCCGCGCCGTACCGGCGCAATTACGGCGGCGTTCCGCACCCCAGTGGCCGCACGCCCGTCATCGCCGACAAGAAGGTGGACCTGCCCGCCTCCAACAACGAGATCCGCGTGGCCGCGGAAACCGGCGGGTGCGTCTACGAAGGCCCCACCCGCGTTCAGCTGTACCGCAACGGAACGGTCCGGGTCACCAGCCCGCTCACCTCGCCCAGCTCGCTCAACCCCGGCTGCAGCTCAGGTGGCGTCACCCCGTTGCCGCCCAACGGCGTGATCTTCGTCAAGGCTTCCACCGCCGCATGCACCGGCAAGCCCACCGCCTACCCGTTGAAACCCGCCGACGTCACCCCGTACGACTGCAACGCCGGCACCGCTTTCGTGGAGGGAACGCTGCAGGGGGCCCTCACGCTGGCCAGCGAGCACGACATCATCGTCACCGACGACCTGACCTACAACACCGAGGCGGTCAATCCGAGCACCGGTGCGGTGAACATGGCCGCGACCGACGTGATGGGGCTGGTGGCGCAAGGCTTCGTCCGGGTCTACAACCCGGTCGACCGCAGGGGAAACAACCTGGCCCGCTCCCAGGTGCGGAACATGCGCATCGACGCGGCGGTCCTGTCGGTGCAGAACTCCTTCACCGTGCAGAACTACCACCGGGGCAGGCGGCTGGGCAACCTCACGGTGGCCGGCGGCATCTACCAGAACCACCGTGGCCCGGTCGGTACCTCCAGTAGGCCCAGCACCGGCTACTTCAAGAACTACCTGTACGACACCAGGCTGCGCAGCCTGCCGCCGCCGCACTTCCTCAACCCGGTGGGTTCCGCGTGGGGCGTGGCCGGATTCAGCGAGGGCTGACCCGAGAGCCCCCGCACAGTCAAGACGCTCCGGTAGCTGCCCGACATGAATCCTATGTTCACCGCCCTGTTCGTTGCCTGGTGCACGGTTCTCGGGCTGATCGTCGGCTCTTTCCTCAACGTGGTCATCCACCGCGTGCCCCGGGGAGAGTCGGTGGTCAGCCCACCCAGCGCGTGCCCCGGCTGCGGGCACCGGATCAAGCCGTACGACAACGTGCCGGTGCTCAGCTGGCTGCTGTTGCGCGGTCGCTGCCGCGCCTGCGCGCAACCCATCAGCCCCCGGTACCCACTCGTCGAGGCCGGTACGGCAGCGGCTTTCGGGCTCACCGCATGGTGGTGGGGGTTGTCCTGGGAGTTGCCCGCGTTCCTCTACCTGGCCGCTGTCGCGGTGGCGCTCGCCCTGATCGACATCGACGTCAAACGCCTGCCCGACGCGATCGTGCTCCCCAGCTACCTGGCCTGCGCGCTGTTGCTGGCGCTGGCTGCGGCCGGCACCGGAGAACCGGCGCGGCTGATCCGGGCCGGGCTGGGCGGGCTGGCCGGTTACGGGTTGTTGTTCGCGATCCGGGTGGTCAAACCAGCCGGTATGGGGCTGGGCGACGTCAAGCTCATGGGCGTGCTGGGCCTGTACCTGGGGTACCTGGGCTGGAGCCAGTTCGTCGTCGGCTTCTTCGCCGCGTTCCTGGTCGGCGGTGTCGCCGGGGTGTTCCTGTTGCTGTTCACCACGGCCGGCCGCAAGGCCCGAATCCCGTTCGGTCCGTATCTGTTGCTGGGCGCTTACCTTGGGTTGCTGGTTGGTTCCCCGGTGGCTCAGTGGTACCTAGCCCTGACGGGATTGTCCGTCTCATGATGACGGATTTGCCTTGCACGGTGAGCCGAACGGGCGAATCGCAAGGAGTACATCAAGCCGGGAGCCCGCACGGCTCAAGGCGGGGCGCAACCGCCCCGATTCACGTCGAGGACAGTGCACCGACCGGTGCTGCTGGGAAGGGGAACGGTCGTGGCGAAACGCAACGCCATCGGTCTTGACATCGGCACCTCGGGTGTCCGCGCGGCTGAAATGTCTTTCAGCAGTGCCGGAATGACCCTCGCGCAGTTCGGCCAAGTGGCCCTGCCGGAGGGCGCCGTGCGAGACGGTCAAGTCATCAACCAGCCGGTGGTCGCCGACGCGATCCGGACCTTGTGGTCGCAGACTTCGTTCAGCACCAAGAAGGTGATCATGGGCGTGGCCAACCAGCGTGTTCTGGTCCGCCAGCTGGACATGCCCAAGATGCCGGCCGGCGAGTTGAAGAAGGCACTGCCCTATCAGGTCCAGGAATTCCTGCCGATGTCGGTCCAGGACGCGGTGCTGGACTTCCACCCGATCGAGACGGTCAACCGCGACGGTTCCGAGCAGATCCGTGGCCTGCTGGTGGCAGTGTCCAGAGACGTGGTCCTCGGTCACGTGGAGACCGCGGAGAGCGCCGGGCTGCAACCGACCATGGTGGATCTGTCCTCGTTCGCGGTGCTGCGCACCTTGGGCGAGGCCAGCGACGCCGACCAGACGGTCGAGGCACTCATCGAAATCGGCTCCGCGGTGACCAATCTGGTGGTTCACCAAGGCGGCGTGCCGCGGTTCGTGCGCATTCTCATGATGGGCGGGCAGCACATCACCGACCACGTGTGCGAACGGATGGGAATCCCGTACGCCGAAGCCGAACAGACCAAGCAACGGCTCGGCCTGACGCCCGGCGAAGGCCATGACAAGGTGGCGTCGCGCGTGCTCGAGGGCGCGATCGGCGGTTTCATCGACGAGGTGCGCGGGTCTATCGACTACTTCAACGCCTCCAACCCGACCGGCCGGGTGCAGCGGATCGTGCTGTCCGGCGGCGGCTCCAGCATGCGCGGACTGGCGCAGCGGCTGGCCACCGAGCTGCAGACCACCACGGTCGCGGCGGATGCGCTCAGCCGCTTCGGCGTGGGGGACACCGGACTGAGCGATGAGCAGCTGGCCGCGGTTTCGACCGTCGGTGCGGTGCCCATCGGCCTGGCGATTGGAGCTGTGTGATGTCCATCAATACCGACAAGGGCGCAACGCCCGCGGAACTCGACCAGGAAATCCGCACCCCGTATTCGGTGCCGCGGGTGAACCTGCTGCCACCGGAAGTTTTGGAGCGGCGGGCCGTCCGCAAGGTGAAGATCGGTGCCGCGGCCGGGCTGGTGGCCACTCTGGCCGTCGCCGGCGGGTTGTACACGATGGCGGCGATCGATCGCGGTCATGCGCAGGACGATCTCGCCGCGCAGCAGCAGATCAACACCCAGTTGCAGGCCGAGGCGGACAAATACGTTCAGGTGCCGCGCATCCTCAGCCTCATCGACGCGGCCAAACAGGGCCAGCGCGAGGCGATGTCGCGCGACATCGCCTGGTCCACCGTGGTCGGCCAGATCGCGGCCACCTACCCCAGCGACGTGTGGCTGACCAACCTGAAGGCCAGCCTGAACGCTGAGGAGCTCGCCGACGCGGGCAGCGTGCCGACACTGGCGGACCCTGGCGTGGCCACGGTCACCGTGGACGGGCAAGCCCGTAGTCACCCCGCTGTGGCCAACTGGCTCGACTCGCTGGAAACCGTGCCGAACGTCGCCGGTACCTCGCTGAGCGTCTCCGAGCTGGTCGAAGAAGACGGTCAGGTGGTGGCCGAGTACACCAACACCGCCACGCTGGGCAAGGGTGCCTATACCCACAAGTACGACCAGGTGGAAACCGAGACCGAGGCCGATCAGGCCGCTGAGGATGAGGGCTGAGCAGATGTCGATGACCAAGAGCAAGATGTGGACGGCTGGTGCCGCCCTGGTGTGTGTGTTGCTGCTGGTCGCCAGCTGGTTCCTGCTGATCGACCCGGTCCGGGCCGACGCGGCCCAGGTCCGCGAGCAGACCCAGACGCAGGAACGGGCCAATACGCAGCTGCGGGCCCGGATCGCCACGCTGGAGGAGCAGTTCAAGAACCTGCCCCGGCTCAAGCTGGAGCTGGATGCGGTGCGGGAGGCGATGCCGGCCGACGTCGCCGAGTCCAGCCTGCTCCGGGAGGTGCAGGGATTGGCCACCGGTACCGGAACGACGTTCATCAGCGTGACCGCGGGTGAGCCCGCCCCGCGCAACCTGCCGTCGGCGCCGGACGCCGCGGCCCAGGAGAAGCCGCAGGCCAAAGAGACCGAGGCCGGCCCAACGTCGGACACGGTGGTCTGGGAGGTGCCGGTGACCTTCGTCGCTACGTCCACCTTCCAGGGCAGCCAGGCTTTCCTGCAGAAGATGCAGGACCAGATGCCGCGCGCCCTGCTGGTCAACGACCTCAGCATCGCCGCACGCGAGCCGGGCAAGGGCGGCAACGGCAAGCCCGCGGCGAGCAACGGGGATGTCGAAATGACCATCACCGGGCACGTCTTCGTGCTGCAGGCACCGGACTTCGACCTGGACGGCACCATCGGTGAGATGGACCAGCGGATCGTCGTCCCACCGGCCGATGCAGCCTCCGATGACGAGGACAGCGAACCCTTGCCCACCGAAGCGGCCAACTGAGCCGGGAAACGGAGAAACCATGTCCACGAATCCGTTCGGTGGCCCGCAGGACGTCGCGGAGCCCGTCGAAGCGCTACCGGAGCAGCGTTCCGGTCCGAATCCGTTCCTGATCGCCGGCGTGGCCGGGGCCGCTGTGCTGGCCATCGGTGGCGGTGCGTTCCTGCTGATGCAGTCGGACGACGGTGACCACAAGGCCACGGAGTCGACCGCTGCCGCGCAGCCCGCCCCCGCCCCCCGGGCGGTGGACAAGCCCGCCACCGAGGTCGAGGAAGAAGAAATCGACGAGCCGACCGTGGTGCCGCAGTTCAGCCGCAACCCGTTCTTCGCCCTGGTCACCGCCTCGGCCGCCACCGGTGGCGGCGCGGCACCCGCCACCGGGCCGGTGCCCGGCACCGCGACCGCACCCACGACGAGCACCGCAACCCCCGGTACCGTCCCGTCCAAGGGCAAGGAAACCTACGTGCCCCGTACCGGTTCCGGCGTCTCCACGACGACGACCACGGCCACCGGGCCGGCGGGCCCTGCTGGTCCGGCTGGTCCGGCCGGGGAGTCGCTGGTGTACATCTCGCTGGCCTACGACGGGCAGGCGACGGAGAGCGGCGTTCCGACCCCGGACACCTACGTGATGCGCGTCCAGGGCCTGCCGATTCAGGTCAAGGTCGGCGAGACCCTGGGCAGCACCGAGCTGAAGCTGGAATCCGTTCGGGACAGCGACAAGTCGGCCGTCATCGCCTACCCGGGCGGCAAGAAGCGCATATACCTCGCGAAGAGCGCGCTGTTCTTCCTGGTGGACAAGGACACCATCATCGAGGACATGCGTCTGCACAAGAAGTAACCCGGTGGGGTGACCTCGCCGCCGCGTTGCGGCCGCCGGTGTCCGCCGTGACATCATCGAGGCATGCTGCGTTGGTTGACTGCGGGGGAATCTCACGGCCCGGCTCTGGTCGGCATCTTGGAGGGTCTGCCCGCCGGGGTCCCCATCACCACCGGCGAGATCTCCGCCGCCTTGGCCCGCCGCCGGCTCGGCTACGGGCGTGGTGCCCGGATGAAGTTCGAGGCCGACGAGGTCAGCATCCTCGGCGGGGTACGGCACGGGCTCACCCAGGGTGGCCCGGTCGCCGTACAGGTTGCCAATACCGAATGGCCCAAATGGCAGACGGTCATGGCCGCCGACCCGGTCGAGGCGCAGCTGCTGGCCGACCAGGCCCGCAACGCGCCGCTGACCCGGCCGCGGCCGGGCCACGCCGACCTGGCCGGGATGCAGAAATACCACTTGGACGACGCCCGGCCGGTGCTGGAGCGGGCCAGCGCCCGGGAAACGGCCACCAGGGTGGCGTTGGCCGCCGTCGCCGAGGCGTTCCTGCGCGAAGCGGCCGGCATCCGGCTGGTTTCGCACACCACCAGGATCGGCCAGGTCGCGGTTCCCGGGCACGCACCGAAACCGGCACCGGAGGACACCGATGCGCTGGACGCCGATCCGTTGCGTTGCCATCACGCCCCGACCTCGGCGGCCATGGTCGCCGAGGTCGACGCCTGCCATCAGGACGGTGACACCATCGGCGGCGTCGTCGAGGTGCTGGCCTACGGGTTACCTCCCGGGCTCGGCTCGTACGTGCACGCCGACCGGCGGCTGGACGCGCGGCTGGCCGGGGCGTTGATGGGTATCCAGGCCATCAAGGCGGTGCAGGTGGGGGACGGCTTCGCTGTAGCCACCCGTCGCGGGTCGGCCGCTCACGACCAGATCGAGCGTGGTCCCGACGGCACCGTGCGCCGCCGCACCGGGTACGCGGGCGGCATCGAAGGCGGCATGTCCACCGGCGAGGTCCTCGCGGTCAGCGCCGCCATGAAGCCCATCTCCACCGTGCCGAAGGCGCTGGACACCGTGGACGTGGCCACCGGGGCGGCGGCGGTGGCCATCAACCAGCGCTCCGACGTGTGCGCCGTGCCGGCCGTCGGCGTGGTCGCCCAGGCCATGACCGCACTGGTGCTGGCCGGCGCGGTGTTGGAGAAGTTCGGCGGCGACAGCCTCGGCGAGGTTTCCCGCAACGTCGCTAGTTACCTGGACGCCATCACCGCGCACATGCGACCGGCCGGGCATCCGGCATGAGCAGGCCGCTTGCGGGCGCCGGCGCATCGGGGCGAACCGGGCCGCGCAGCATCGTCCTCATCGGGCCGATGGGTTGCGGAAAAACCACCGTGGCAGGCATTCTCGGGCGGCTGACCGGGTTGCCGGTGATCGACACCGACGAGGTGGTCCAGCGGCGGACCGGGCGGACCATCGGCGATATCTTCATCGACGACGGCGAACCGGCGTTCCGCGCCATGGAGCGCGAAGCGGTGGCCGAGGCGCTGTCCGGCCCGGCCGCGGTGGTCGCGCTCGGCGGCGGTGCCGTGCTGGCGGATGCCACCCGGACCCAACTCGAGCAGCTGCGCGCCGGTGGGGGGCAGGTGGTGTTCCTGGACGTGGACGCCAAGGCCGCCAGTTCACGCGTGGGGCTGGGGGCCGGCCGCCCGTTGCTGCTGGGCAACCCACGCGCCACCTGGCTGAAGCTGCTGGAGGAGCGCCGGCCGTTGTACGAACGGCTGGCCGGCGTCCACCAGCCCACCACCGATCTGACCCCGGATCAGGTGGCCGAGCGGATTCTGCACCGTGGTCCGAGCCGGCTTGACCCGCATCGATCCGGCCAAGAGGACTCGTGAACCAGGAGGACTCAATGAACGCGGACACCACCGATACCCCGGACCGGCCGGGCGAGGCGGCCAGCGTGACCGTCACCGGTGCGCACGGGTACCAGATCCACGTCGGCACCGAGATCCTGGACCGGGTGAGCGCCGCACTGGGCGACCAGACCCGCCAGGTGTTGCTGGTGCACGGCCCGCACACGCGCGAAACGGTGACCGCGGTGGCCCGCGAACTCGACCGTGCGGGGCTGCGGGTGGTCGATCACGCGTTGCCCGACGCCGAGCAGGCCAAGTCGCTGCCGGTGCTGGCCGAGGCGTGGCAGACGCTGGGCCGCCACGACTTCACCCGCTCCGATGCCGTGGTCTGCGTCGGCGGCGGCGCCGTGACCGACGCCGGTGGGTTCATCGCCGCCACCTGGCTGCGCGGGGTCCAGGTGGTCCACGTACCCACCACTCTGCTGGGCATGGTCGACGCCGCCGTCGGCGGCAAGACCGGCATCAACACCGATGAGGGAAAGAACCTGGTGGGCGCGTTCCACCCGCCGGCCGCCGTGATCTGCGATCTGGACGGCCTGGCGGGCCTGCCGCGCCGCGACCTCGCTGCCGGCATGGCCGAGGTGGTCAAGGCCGGTTTCATCGCCGACCCGCAGATCCTGCGCCTGGTCCAGGACCACCCGCGGCAGTGGGCCGACGTGTCCTCGCCCGTGCTGGCCGCCCTGGTCCGCCGGGCCGTCCAGGTCAAGGCGGACGTGGTCAGCGCCGATCTGCGTGAGTCGTCGTTGCGGGAAATCCTCAACTACGGGCACACCTTCGGGCACGCGATCGAGCAGGTCGAAGGCTACCGGTGGCGGCACGGTGACGCGGTCAGTGTGGGTTTGGTGTACGCCGCCGAACTCGGCCGGCTGGCCGGGATAACCCCGGCGGAGCTGGTAGGGCTGCACCGTGACGTACTGGACGGGCTCGGCCTGCCCACCAGTTACCCCGACGACCGGTGGTCCCGGTTGAGAGCTGCCATGGGCCGGGACAAGAAAGCCAGGGGCGCCACCGTACGTTTCGTCGTTCTGGCTGCCCTGGCGGAACCGACCAGACTCACCGGGCCGGACGAGGCGTTGCTCCGGCAGGCAGCGAAACGGACCGCCGACGGGTCCTGACCACTAGGCCGAACGGGTGGATCCAGGTCGTTGGCGGGGGCAAATAGTTCAGTTTGTCCCGGCTGGTGGCGAATGATCCCGATATGCCAGATGTGGTGCCCAACCTGGCCGGCGACGGTGCGCGGTCTTCTCACCGCGACCCGGAGACGACAGTCGACCGCGGGGGCGCGCACACCGGGCGGGACCCAGGCGCCAACTGGCTGAGCGGGGACGACGACCCGACCGGTGGCTGGTTGCGCACCATGCTGTACGCGGCGGTGTTCGGGTGCGCGGTGCTGCTGGGACAGCTGACCCGGATCCCCGAGACCGAACTGCCGATGGTCTGTCCGGCCGCCGGGATCGCGGTGCTCTGGCTGCTGGGCTCCGTGCACCGGCCGCGCAGAATGGTGGTCGACGCGCTGGCCGTGCTCGCCACCGTCGCCGTCCTCACCGTGCTGACCGACACCAGTTGGGGTCCTTCGCTGGTCTACGGAGTCGCCAACGCCGTGCAGGCGGGACTGCTGGCCTGGCTCATCGGGCGCCGGGCGTATCCGCGGCTGCGTCAGCCCCGGCAGCTGGGTCTGCTGGTGATCAGCGCCCTGCTGGCCTGCGCGGCCGGGGTGCTGGTCTTCACGCCGGGACTGCTGTGGGCCAACAGCCAGGACGACCTGGCCCTGGTTCCCGCGGATGTGGGACTTACGGTGGCCGCGATGTTCATCCGCAACGTGGGCGCCTGCGTGCTCATCGTCGCCGCCGGGCTGCGGCTGTTCGACCCCGAAGCCGGGCTGGACGTGCTGCGCGACATGCGCCGCACCGAGACGGCCTGGGTTCTAGCCGGCATGTCGGTGACCTTCTTCCTCGTCTTCGGCCTGTACGACCAGGTGCCGACCGCCTACTTGATGTTCCCGGTTCTGGTGTGGATGGGCGCCACTGTGTCCACCACCGGCACCGCCGTGCTGCTGTGCCTGATCACCGCGCTGCTCACCGGGCTGACCGGCCGGCACACCGGGCCCACGGCCGGGCTCTCGGGCGCGGGTCAGACGATCGACACCCAAGCCTGGTCGACCGCCGCGGCCGTGGTGGCGCTCGGCGTCGCGTTGTTGCGCGACGACCGCCACCGCGCAACCGCCCGGGCGAGCAGGCTGGCCGAGCGGGTCGCGGCCAGCGAGTCCGAACGCTGCAGGACTCGTGCTGCCATCCGCCGGCTGGCCGACGAGATACCGCTCGGCGTGCTGATCCTCGGCCGCGACGACAGCGCCAAGGTGGTGGCCGCCAACGCCTACCTGCGGGACCGGCTGGCGACGAACAGCCAGGATCTTGCCGGCTCGCCGTTGTGGCCGCTGGTCCACCCGGAGGACACGGCGGCGCTGCGGGCCTTGCTGAGTGCGGCCCGGCGCGGCGAGCAGACACCGCCGGTGCAGGTTCGCTGGCACACCCGGACCCCCGGCATGCTGGTCGGAGTGTGCCGGGTGCCGCCCGCCACTGCCGACGACGAGCGGGAATACCTCGTCCTCACGATCGAGGACGTCACCGGCGTCCGGGAGTTGGAACGAGTCCTGCACGACAGCCGGACCCATGACACGCTCACCAGGGCGGTCAACGACCGGGCGTGCATCGAGCATCTCGATCGGGCGCTGCAGGCCACCGGCGAGACCGGGATGCCGGTGGGGGTGGTATCCATCGACCTGGACGGTTTCCGTTCGGTGAACGCACGATTCGGCGAGACGGCCGCCGACAGCATTCTCACCACCGTCTGCGACCGGTTGGTCGCCCTGTTGCGTCCCGGGGACGTGGTGGCCCGCATCCGTGGCGACGAGTTCGCCGTCATCTGCCCGCGGACCACCCGGCGCGGGCTGCAGGTCGTGGTCACCCAGGTGGCGGAGGAGATCTCCCGCCCGATCCACCTGGAGCACGGCACGGTGCGGGTCCGGGCCAGCCTGGGTTCGGTGACCTCGGCCGAACCGGCGGTCTCGCCCCGGCAGGTGCTGCGGTCGGCGCAGCAGCAGATGTACGCCGCCAAGCGGGCCGCCTGCGCGGAAGACGCGACCACCCAGAATGTGCCCGGCGGGCCGTCCGCCCCGGGCTCGATCACGCTGCCCGGACCCTCGGTCCTGCCGGAGCGGGGTGCTGGTGGATCCCGGGGCGGGTGAGATGAACCCGCAGGCGGGCGGGGAGCGGCTAGACTGCTGCGGCCAGTAACCCGATACGGAAGACGCAGCCTGTGGCCTCGACCAATGACCTGAAGAACGGAATGGTGCTCGTGCTGGACGGCCAGTTGTGGTCCGTCGTGGAGTTCCAGCACGTCAAGCCCGGCAAGGGCGGAGCCTTCGTTCGCACCAAACTGAAGAACGTCCTGTCCGGCAAGGTGGTCGACAAGACCTTCAACGCCGGCACCAAGGTGGACACCGCCACCGTGGACCGGCGCGACATGACCTACCTGTACCGCGACGGCACCGACTTCGTGTTCATGGACACCAGTACCTACGAGCAGATCCACATCGGCGAACGGATCATCGGCGAATCGGCCAACTATCTGCTGGAGAACCAGGGCGTCGTCGTCGCGATGCACGAGGGCACCCCGCTGTACGCCGACCTGCCGGCCGCGGTGGTGCTGCAGATCTCCTACACCGAACCGGGCCTGCAGGGCGACCGGTCAAGCGGTGGCACCAAGCCGGCCACGCTGGAAACCGGTGCCCAGATCCAGGTTCCGTTGTTCCTGGAGACCGGGACCAAGGTGAAGGTCGACACCCGCACCGGGGACTACCTCGGCCGAGTCAACGAGTGATCCGGACCCGGCCGGGTGCATGATGAGTGCGCGGCGCAAGGCCCGCAAGCGAGCCCTCGACCTGTTGTTCGAGGCCGAGCAGCGTGACCTGGACGTGCTGGAACTGGTGCGGCAGCGGTTGCCGGACGCGCAGCCGCCCATCCCGGCCTACTGTGTGACCCTGGTCGAAGGTGTGGCCGAGCATCGCGAGCACATCGACGAGTTGCTGTCCGCCTACGCGGCTGGTTGGACGCTGGCGCGGATGCCTGCCGTGGACCGGGCGTTGCTGCGGATCGGCAGCTACGAGATCTTGTGGGCACCCGACGTGCCGGACGCGGTGGCCATCGACGAGGCGGTGGCGTTGGCCACCAGCCTGTCCACCGATGACTCACCGGGCTTCATCAACGGGCTGCTGGCCCGGATCCTGTCGATCAAGCCGCAGGTGCTGGGCACCTAGGACCCGATCGACAGGCTGCTCGCGGCTACAGTTCAGCCGACGCGCGCACGGCGCGGCGCGCCTCCGGGTCCAGTACGCCCCAGCGGATGAGTTCCTCGGCCAGCTGGGTCGGGGGCATGTCGTAGATGACGGCCAGGGTGCGCATGTCCTCGGCCCGGATCGACAGCACTCGCCCGTTGTAGTCGTTGCGCTGCTCCTGGATCGTGGCCACGTAGCGGGCCAGTGGCCCGGCCCGCTCGGCCGGCACCTGGGACAGCTGCTCGAGGTCGAGAACCAGGCGGGGTGGGGGAGCGCTGCTGCCGGATGCGACGGCGTCGGGGAGCAACGCCTGGACCGGCACGCCGTAGAAGTCGGCCAGTTCAGCCAGCCTCTGCACCGTGACGGCGCGATCGCCGCGTTCGTAGGAGCCGACGACGACCGCCTTCCATCGCCCGTCGGACTTCTGCTCGACTCCTTGCAGGGACAGGCCCTGCTGTGTGCGGATGGAGCGCAGCCGCGACCCGAGGGCCTTGGCGTAGTCGGTGGACATGTATGCCTCTCATGTTGTCTGAGCACGCGATCACTCTGCGGTGAACCATACCGAGTGGGAACTCCGAAACCACTCTACGAGGTAGCGTCACGCAGAGTCATTTGTTGGTCAAGAGTCTCGGCAAGATTCGCCGGAAATATTCGTGATGACTCGTTGGTCTCCCGAAACGGAGTAACGCTATGAAGGGACAAGCATCGATGCGGGCGAATTGAACAAGTCGGTCAGGATTTATACGGATCGTAATCGGACGGGTACTGCTAGAGTGTGGTTGTTCCTTTAACGGCCGTCCCGTGAGACGGGCAAGGAGATGTGTGGTGGCCAGCACTGCTGCGGTGTTGTCGGCGGCGGAGATGTCCCGCGCCCTGACGCGCATCGCCCATGAGATCCTCGAACGCAACAAGGGCCCGGCGGACGTCGTCCTGCTCGGCATACCCCGCCGCGGCGTCCCGCTGGCCCACCGGTTGGCCGAGCGAGTGGCATCCGCCGAGTCCGGTGCGGATGTGCCGGCCGGGTCCCTGGACGTGACGATGTACCGCGACGACCTGCGCCGGCAACCGCCGCGGGGCCTGGAAAGCACGGTGCTACCCGCCGCCGGCATCGACGACAAGGTGGTCGTCCTCGTCGACGATGTGCTCTACTCCGGCCGTACCGTGCGGGCCGCCCTGGACGCGCTCAGCGACCACGGCCGTCCCCGCAGCGTCCAGCTGGCCGTGCTCGTCGACCGCGGCCACCGCGAATTGCCGATCCGGGCCGACTTCGTCGGCAAGAACCTGCCGACCGCGCACCGGGAGACCGTGCGGGTGCTGTTGACCGAACTCGACGACCGGGACGAGGTGCGGATCGAGGACCCGCCGGAACCGGCGGGTGGCGGCGGAGCGGACCGATGAAGCACCTGCTGTCCACCGGCGATCTCAGCCACCAGGAGGCGGTGCGCATCCTCGACACCGCGGAACACATGACCGGTACCCAGCGCCGGCAGATCAAGAAACTGCCCACCCTGCGCGGCATGACCGTGGTCAACCTGTTCTTCGAAGACTCCACCCGAACCCGCATCTCGTTCGAGGCGGCCGCAAAACGCCTGTCCGCGGACGTCATCAACTTTTCCGCCAGGGGATCCAGCGTATCCAAGGGCGAGAGCCTGAAGGACACCGCACTGACACTGCAGGCCATGGGAGCGGACGCGGTGGTCATCCGGCACTCGGCCAGCGGCGCCCCGCACCGGTTGGCCAACTCCGCGTGGTCCGGCGGCAGCGTGCTCAATGCCGGCGACGGCGCCCATGAGCACCCCACCCAGGCGCTGCTGGACGCCTACACCATGCGCAAGCACCTGGTGGCCGAGCCGGACGGTGCGGACCTGGCCGGCCTGCGGGTGGCCATCGTCGGCGACGTGCTGCACTCGCGGGTGGCCAGGTCCAACGTGCTGCTGCTGACGACGCTCGGCGCGCAGGTCACGCTGGTGGCCCCGCCGACGCTGCTCCCGGTCGGGGTGCACACCTGGCCCGCGGCGGTCAGCTACCACCTGGACGAGGCCATCGGCGACGTCGACGCGATCATGATGCTGCGCGTGCAGCGGGAACGGATGACCAGCGCCGGCGGCGGGTTCTTCCCCTCCCCGCACGAGTATTCGCTGCGCTACGGACTGGACGCCCGGCGGCTGGCCATGCTGCCGGAGCACGCGATCGTCATGCATCCGGGGCCGATGAACCGCGGCCTGGAGATCACCGCCCAAGCTGCCGACTGCGAACGGTCCACCGTCGTCGAGCAGGTCTCCAACGGTGTCGCCGTCCGGATGGCGGTGCTGTACCTGCTGCTGGCCGCCGACACCGCCGGCCCGACGGACAACACGTGAACCACAAGGAGAGCCCGTGAGCGACCAGCTCCTCATCCGCGGCGCCGCCCCACTGGGCGGACCGGCCCAGGACATCCTTCTCGGCGGTGGGCTGATCACCGAGGTCGGCACCGGCCTGTCGGCCGCCGGGGCGCGGGTGATCGACGCCGCCGGGCTGGTGGCGTTGCCCGGCCTGGTGGACCTGCACACCCACCTGCGCGAACCCGGCCGCGAGGACGCCGAGACCGTCGAGAGCGGTTCGCGGGCAGCGGCTGCCGGCGGGTTCGTGGCCGTGCACGCGATGGCGAACACCGACCCGGTGGCCGACACCGCGGGGGTGGTGGAGCAGGTGTGGCGGCTGGGCCGGCAGGCCGGCTGGGTCAACGTCTGCCCGGTGGGCGCCGTCAGCGTGGGGCTGCAGGGAGAACGGCTTGCCGAGCTGGCGGCGATGGCGGCGTCGCGGGCCAGCGTGCGGGTGTTCAGCGACGACGGCAAATGCGTCGCCGATTCGGTGCTGATGCGCCGGGCGCTGGAATACAGCAAGAGCATCGACGGGGTCATCGCCCAGCACGCGCAGGAACCACGGCTGACCGAGGGCGCCCAGATGCACGAGGGCGAGGTCTCCGGTGTGCTCGGGCTGACCGGGTGGCCCGCGGTGGCCGAGGAGTCGATCATCGCCCGCGACGTGTTGCTGGCCGGGCACGTGGGGGCCAGGCTGCACGTGTGCCACGTGTCCACGGCCGGCTCGGTGGACATCATCCGGTGGGCCAAGTCCCGCGGCGTCGCAGTGACCGCCGAGGCCACTCCGCACCACCTGGCCTTGACACACGAGGAGGTGCGTGGCTACGACCCGGTGTTCAAGGTGAACCCGCCGCTACGCACACCGCAGGACACCATGGCCCTGCGCGCCGGGCTCGCCGACGGCACCATCGACGTCGTCGGTACCGACCATGCTCCCCACCCGGTAGAGGTCAAGGATTGCGAGTGGTCGGAGGCCGCCGTCGGCATGACCGGGCTGGAGACGGCGCTGTCGGTGGTCCAGGAAACCATGGTGGACTCGGGCCTGATGGGCTGGGACCGGGTCGCGCAGGTGCTCTCGGCGGCCCCGGCCAGGATCGGGCGGCTGAGCGATCATCCGGGCACCATCGAGGCCGGTGCCCCCGCCCACCTGACCCTGGTCGACCCCGCCGCCCGCCGCCTCGTCCAGGAGCACGGGCAGCACAGCATGAGCGCCAACAACCCGTTCCGCGGCAGGCACCTGCCGGGCCGGGTCGTGGCCACCATCTGGGCCGGGCACCCCACGGTGCTCGACGGCACGCTCACCGAACCCCGCGAGCTGGTCACGTGAACCCCGCACAGCCAACCCGCTGCCGCGCAGATCAGGAGGCACAGGCATGACGGTAAACCCCCCGGTCATCGACGGGCCGTCCGGGCCGGCGGCCGGACCGGCGTCCGAACTGCCCGCCGTCCTGGTGCTCGAGGACGGGCGGACGTTCGCCGGGCGGGCCTACGGTGCCCTCGGCCGCACTCTGGGAGAAGCCGTCTTCTGCACCGCCATGACCGGATACCAAGAAACCCTGACCGACCCGTCCTACCACCGGCAGGTGGTGATCATGACCGCGCCGCACATCGGCAACACCGGATGGAACGACGAGGACGACGAGTCGGGCCGCATCTGGGCCGCCGGGCTCGTCGTGCGAGAACCGGCCCGGCAGGTCTCCAGCTGGCGCGCCCGGCGCAGCCTGCACGAGGAACTGGCCGCGCAAGGCATCGTCGGCATCGCCGGGGTCGACACCAGGGCGCTGACCCGCCACCTGCGCGACAAGGGAGCCATGCGGTGCGGCATCTTCTCCGCTGCCGCGCTGCACACCACCACGAACGGCACGCCCGCCCGCCCACTGGCCACCGCGGAATTGCTGGCCGACGTGCTGGCCGCACCGCCGATGGCAGGCGCCGCCCTGGCCCAACAGGTCAGCGCCGAGCAGCCGTACGTGGTCGAGCCGCACGGCGACCACCGGTTCACGGTGGCCGCGATCGACCTGGGCATCAAGTCGATGACCCCGCACCGGATGGCCGAGCGGGGCATGCGGGTGCACGTGCTGCCCGCAGCCGCCACGATCGAGCAGATCGAGCAACTGAACCCGGACGGGGTGTTCTTCTCCAACGGGCCCGGCGACCCGGCCACCATGACCGATGCCGTGGAGTTGCTGCGTCAGCTGCTGCACCGCCGGATCCCGCTCTTCGGTATCTGCTTCGGCAATCAGTTGCTCGGCCGGGCGCTCGGGCTGGACACCTACAAACTGCCGTTCGGGCACCGGGGCATCAACCAGCCGGTGCTGGACAAGGCCACCGGAAAGGTCGAGATCACCTCGCAGAACCACGGTTTCGCCATTCGCTGGCCAGCGCAGCCGGTGCGCACCGCCGGCCCGCAAGACACCGAGTTCGGCCGCGTGCAGGCCAGTCACGTGAGCCTCAACGACGACGTGGTGGAGGGACTGACCTGCCTGGACGTGCCCGCCTTCAGCGTCCAATACCACCCGGAGGCAGCAGCCGGCCCGCACGACTCCGCCTACCTGTTCGACCGGTTCGCCGACCTGATGACCACCCACTCGAAGGACCACCATGCCGCGTCGTGAGGATCTGACCTCAGTTCTGGTGATCGGCTCCGGGCCCATCGTCATCGGCCAGGCCTGCGAGTTCGACTACTCCGGTACCCAGGCCTGCCGGGTGCTGCGGGCCGAGGGCTTGCGGGTGGTCCTGGTGAACTCCAACCCGGCCACCATCATGACCGACCCGGAATTCGCCGACGCCACGTACGTCGAGCCGATCACGCCCGCCCACCTGGAACGCATCATCGATGCCGAACGCCCCGACGCGGTGCTGGCCACCCTCGGCGGCCAGACCGCGCTCAACGCCGCGATGGACCTGCACCACGCCGGCGTGCTGGACAACTACGGTGTCGAGCTCATCGGGGCCAGCATCGAGGCCATCCAGCTGGGCGAGAACCGCGAGGAGTTCAAGAAGGTCGTCGAACGCGTCGGCGCGCAGTCGGCCCGCAGCGCCGTCTGCCACAGCATGGACGAAGCTCTCACCGCCGCAGCCGATCTGGGCTACCCGCTAGTCGTCCGGCCATCGTTCACCATGGGTGGGCTCGGTTCCGGATTCGCCCACGACGAGGCAGAACTGTGCCGCATCGCCGGCGCCGGGCTGCAGGCGAGCCCGGTCACCGAGGTGCTGCTGGAGGAATCCATCCTCGGCTGGAAGGAATACGAGCTGGAGCTCATGCGCGACCACAACGACAACGTCGTGGTCGTCTGCTCCGTCGAGAACGTCGACCCGATGGGGGTGCACACCGGCGACTCCATCACCGTGGCACCCGCCCTCACCTTGACCGATCGCGAATACCAGCACATGCGCGACGTCGGCATCGCGGTCATCCGCGAGGTCGGTGTGGACACCGGCGGATGCAACATCCAGTTCGCGATCAACCCCGCCGACGGGCGGATGATCGTCATCGAGATGAACCCCCGGGTCTCTCGTTCCAGCGCATTGGCCTCCAAGGCAACCGGTTTCCCGATCGCCAAGATCGCCGCCCGGCTGGCCGTCGGGTACAGCCTGGACGAGATCCCCAACGACATCACCGGGAAGACCCCGGCCTCGTTCGAACCGACGCTGGACTATGTCGTGGTCAAGGTGCCCAGGTTCGCCTTCGAGAAGTTCACCGGGGCCGATACCACCCTGACCACCACCATGAAGTCGGTCGGCGAGGCGATGGCGATCGGCCGCTCGTTCGCCGAAGCGCTGCAGAAGGCACTGCGATCCCTGGAACAACACGGGTCCACCTTCCACTGGGACGGTGAGCCCGGTGACCCCGGCGAACTGGCCGCCGCCGCGGCGCGGCCCACCGACGGCCGCATCGTCACCGTGCAGCAGGCGCTGCGCGCCGGGGCGAGCATCGAGCAGCTGCACGCGACGACCGGGATCGACCCATGGTTCCTGGAACAGCTGGCCTGGATCGATCGACTGGCCCGGGACATCGCGGCAGCCCCCGCGCTGACCGCCGATCTGCTGGTCCGGGCCAAACGGCACGGCTTCTCGGACAAGCAGATCGGCCAGTTGCGGAGCATGCAGGAGGACGTCGTGCGCGGGGTACGGCACGCACTCGGGGTGCGGCCGGTGTTCAAGACCGTCGACACCTGTGCGGCGGAGTTCGAGGCAACGACCCCCTACCACTACTCCAGCTACGACGAGGAGACCGAGGTCGCCCCCAGCGACCGGCCGAAGGTCATCATCCTCGGTTCCGGGCCCAACCGCATCGGCCAGGGCGTGGAGTTCGACTACTCATGCGTGCACGCGTCGTTCGCGTTGCGGGACGCCGGATTCGAGACGGTCATGGTCAACTGCAACCCGGAGACCGTCTCCACCGACTACGACACCTCCGACCGGCTGTATTTCGAACCACTGACCATCGAGGACGTGCTGGAAGTGGTGGCCGCCGAACAAGCCGGTGGCGACGTGCGCGGGGTGGTGGTCCAACTCGGTGGGCAGACCCCACTCGGGCTGGCCGCCAAACTCGAAGCCGCGGGGGTACCGATCATCGGCACCTCACCGGCCGCGATCGCACTGGCCGAGGACCGGGCCGCGTTCGGGCGCGTGCTGGACTCGGCCGGGCTGACCGCCCCGCATCATGGCACCGCCGTCAGTTTCCACGACGCCGCCGCGGTGGCCGCCCGGATCGGTTACCCGGTGCTGGTGCGTCCCTCCTACGTGCTGGGCGGGCGCGGCATGGAGATCGTCTACGACGAGCAGGCGCTGGGGCAGTACCTGATCCGCGCCGCCGGGTCCGGGGTGCGGATCGACCCGGAACACCCGCTGCTGGTGGACCGGTTCCTCGATGACGCGGTAGAGATCGACGTCGACGCCCTGTACGACGGCACCGACCTGTACGTCGGCGGCATCATGGAGCACATCGAGGAGGCCGGCATCCATTCCGGCGACTCTGCCTGTGTGCTGCCGCCGATCACCCTGGGCGGCAGCATGATCGACCGGGTTCGTGACCAGACGCTGGCCATCGCCCACGGCGTCGGGGTCCAGGGCCTGCTCAACGTGCAGTTCGCGCTGGCCGCCGATGTGCTGTACGTGCTGGAGGCCAACCCGCGGGCCTCCCGCACTGTCCCGTTCGTGTCCAAGGCCACCGGCATCCAGCTGGCCAAGGCCTGCGCCCGGATCATGAGCGGGGACAGCATCGCCACCCTGCGCGCGCAGGGGATGCTGCCCGCGGCCGGTGACGGGGCGCATCTGCCCATCCAGTCCCCGGTCTCGGTCAAAGAGGCGGTGCTGCCGTTCCACCGGTTCGTCACCGCGGACGGAAGCTACGTCGACAGCCTGCTCGGCCCGGAGATGCGCTCCACCGGGGAGGTGATGGGCATCGACCTGGATTACCCGTCCGCGTTCGCCAAGTCCCAAGCCGCCGCCTACGGTGGTCTGCCCACCGAGGGAGTGGTTTTCGTCTCGGTAGCCGATCGAGACAAACGATCCATCGTGTTCCCGGTCCGCCGGCTGGTGGACCTCGGGTTCGCCGTGATGGCCACCGCCGGCACCTCCGAGGTGCTGCAGCGCAACGGAATCCCGGCCACAACCGTGCGCAAGTTCTCCGCCGGCCTCGGCAGCGAAGGCGAGCCCACCGTGGTGGACAGGATCCGGGACGAGGAGATCGACATCGTCATCAACACCCCGTCCGGGCGGTCCGCGCGGGCCGACGGGTACGAGATCCGGGTGGCCACCACGGCGGTGAACAAGCCGCTCATCACCACCGTGCAGGAACTGGGCGCCACGGTGCAGGCCATCGAGTACGCCAGGGCGGACCAACTACGGGTCCGCAGCTTGCAGGAGCACGCGGCGGGCCTGCACCGGTTCTGGGGCAAGGCGCAACCGTGACCGGCCGGCACACCGCTGGACGAGTGAGCCTGCGCCGGCCCTCGATATACCCGTGGCTGTTCCGGCACGTGGTCACCAGGGTCGATGCCGAAACGGCGCACCAGGCAACGTTGCGGGCGCTCGTTCTGGACCAGGCAGCCCGGCAGGCGGCGTGGTCCAAGGCGGGCGCTGGCCTGGCCGGGACGACGCTGAACTCGGCCGCCGGTGTCGCCAGCGCCGGTATCCCGGCCGCCCTGGGTCAGCAACTGTGGGGCCGCGACTGCGCCAGCCCGCTGGGGCTGGCCGCCGGCTTCGACAAGAACGGCCGGGCGATCGACGCGCTGGCCGGATTCGGCTTCGGTGCGGTAGAGATCGGAACCGTCACCGGACAGGCTCAGCCCGGCAATCCCCGTCCCCGGCTGTTCCGGCTACCTGCCGAGGGGGGGATCATCAACCGGATGGGGTTCAACAACGACGGCTCCCGGGCGGTCGCCGACACCCTCGCGCACCGGGCGGCCGCGCTCGGCGCCGCGCCGGCCTGGAACCGCCCGCCATTGCTGGGCATCAACATCGGCAAAACGAAATCCGTCGCGCCCCAGGACGCGGCCGAGGACTATGCGTTGTCCGCCCGCCGGCTGGCCAGGTACGCGGACTACCTGGTCGTCAACGTCAGCTCGCCGAACACCCCAGGGCTACGGGACCTGCAGGCCACCGACCAGCTGCACCCCATCCTGGCGGCGGTGCAGGCCGCAGTCGAGCAATCCGGTCGCCCGGTTCCGTTGTGCGTCAAGATCTCTCCCGACCTGGCCGACGCCGACATCGAAGCGGTGGCCGACCTGGCCGTCAGGCTCGGCCTGTCCGGGATCATCGCCACCAACACCACGGTGCGCCGCGACGGGCTGCGCACCCCGCCCGAGCGGGTCACGGCGATGGGCGACGGCGGGTTGTCCGGCCCAGCCCTGGCCGAGCGATCCCGGCAGGTGCTGCGCCTGTTGCGCAACGTCACCGGCGACCGGCTGGTCCTCATCAGCGCCGGAGGAGTGCGCACCGCGGCCGACGTCTGGCACCGAATGTGCTTGGGCGCCAGCCTCGTCCAGGCATACACCGCCGTGATCTACGGTGGGCCGGCGTGGCCGGCCCGGATCAACCGGGACCTCGCCGCCCGGGTAGCCGCCGAGGGCCTGACCTCGATCCAGGAGATCGTCGGTTCAGCGCACCGGACGGGAGCCTGATGAGAACCGGGAGCCCGATGAGCACACTGATCACCGGTCGTCGCAGATGAACCAGTCCGCCGGTCCGAGACCCGCACCGTTCGGCGCCCGGCTGCGTGCAGCCATGGACACCCGCGGGCCGTTGTGTGTGGGCATCGACCCGCATCCGCACCTGTTGGCCGCCTGGAACCTGCCCGACACGGCCGCCGGCCTGGCCCGGTTCTGCCGGACCGCGGTGGAGGCGCTGGCCGGGCGGGTGGCGATCGTCAAACCGCAGTCGGCGCTGTTCGAACGGCACGGCAGCGCCGGCATCGCGGTTCTCGAAGAACTGCTGGCCGGGTTGCGTGAGCGCGCGACACTGAGCCTGCTGGACGCCAAGCGCGGCGACATCGGATCGACGATGGCCGCCTACGCGGACGCCTACACCAGGGCTGATTCGCCACTGCGTGCCGACGCCCTGACCGCCTCGCCGTATCTGGGCTTCGAGTCGCTGCGCCCCCTGCTGGACGCGGCCCGGGCCGCGGGCACCGGGGTGTTCGTGCTGGGGCTGACCTCCAACCCGGAGGGCGCCGCCGTTCAGCATGCCCGCGACCGTGCCGGGCGGGCGGTGGCCGCGACGATCGCCGATCATGTCCGCGCGGACAACGCGGGGGACCGGCCACTCGGTTCGGTGGGGCTGGTCGTCGGCGCCACCGTGGGAGCGGCCGCGGCCGACCTGGGCATCGACCTGGCCGCCACGAACGCACCGCTGCTGTGCCCCGGGATCGGAGCCCAGGGTGGAGACCCGGCCGGGCTCGGTGCGGTGTTCGGCCCGGCCATCGGCAATGTGCTGCCCTCGGCCAGCCGCGAGGTGCTGGCCGCCGGACCGCACGCCCACCGGCTGGCCCAGGCTGCGGACCGGCTGACCGAGCAGTGCCGGCGCGCCGTCACTCCACCCGCCGATGGCGCTGAGTGACAAACACCTATGGATCTGTGAGGCAAACGGCGCTGCGTAACAAGAGGTAACGTACCGTCTCGTTTGCCCGGCGTGTCACGACCCTGCATTGCCAGAATGCAACGTAATCGCTACTTTTCCACCTTGACGTTGCCAAGTAAAACGTTGAGCCTGCATGTTGGCGCAGTAGGCTCAGCCACCTCACGATCAGGGGGAGCACCCGCGTGGCACTGCCGCCCATGACTGCCGAGATGCGAGCTGAGGCCATGGCTGCCGCAGCCCAAGCCCGCCGCGAGCGCGCGGAGGTCCGAAACCGGCTCAAGTACGGACAAGGCACCTTGGCCGAGGCCATCGACCTCGGCCGAGAACGCGAAACCATCGGCAAGATGAAGGTCAGCGCCCTGCTGGAATCACTGCCTGGGGTCGGCAAGGTCAAGGCGGCCAGCATCATGGAGGAGATCGGCATCGCGCCCTCGCGCCGGGTGCGCGGGCTGGGCGCCCAGCAGATCCGTGCTTTGACCGAGCGCTTCGACCAATAGCATTCGGGGTATGACGCGCCCTTCCCGGCTCACCGTCCTGGCCGGCCCCACCGCTGTCGGCAAAGGGACTGTCTCGGCGGACGTCCGGCAGCGATACCCCCAGGTGTGGCTGTCCGTCTCGGCCACCACCAGGCCGCCCCGTCCCGGCGAACGGGACGGGCAGGACTACTGTTTCGTCGACGACCCGCAGTTCGACCGGATGATCGAGCGCGGTGAGTTGTTGGAGTGGGCGCAGGTGCACGGCCGGCACCGCTACGGCACGCCCGCCGGCCCGGTCCGGCAGCGGCTCGCCGCCGGCCAGCCGGTGTTGTTGGAGATCGACCTGGCCGGGGCGCGTCAGGTCAAGGCCCGGCTGCCGGAGGCGATGCTGGTGTTCCTGGCCCCGCCCTCGTTGCCGGAACTGCTCAGCCGGTTGCGCGGTCGCGGCACGGAGACCGAAGAGGAGCAGCGCCGCCGGCTGCGGACCGCGCAGGTCGAGCTGGCCGCGGAAGCGGAGTTCGACCACACGGTGGTCAATCACACGGTTCGGCAGGCCAGCGACGATCTTGTATCCTTGATGGGATTGTGCCCGCACGACGGCGATCAGGCTGCGGCGGCACCGTACCGTCAGATATAGCCACCGCCCCCTGCACGCGTGCGAGGGAATGACGCGGTTGGGTGGAAGGGACAACGCGTGACCTCGAACAGGGCCATCCCGGAGGGCATCACCAACCCGCCGATCGACGATCTGCTGAAGACGACCGAGTCCAAGTACGCGCTGGTCATCCACGGCGCCAAACGAGCCCGGCAGATCAACGCCTACTACGCTCAGCTCGGTGAGGGCCTGCTGGAGTATGTCGGCCCACTGGTGGAGACCCACGTGCAGGAGAAAGCGCTCAGCATCGCCCTGCGCGAGATCAACGACGGGCTGCTCAGCGTCACCCCGGCGGATGCTGCGCCCAAGGCCACGCTGGCCGAGCTCGACGCCCAGATGGTCACCCGGGACTGACCACTCGACCGGCCCGGGCCAGCCGCCACCGTCTGCGGGACTGCCGATGAACACCCAGCGCCGCGTCGTGCTCGGCGTGGGCGGCGGCATCGCCGCCTACAAGGCGTGCCTGCTACTGCGGTTGTTCACCGAGGCGGGCCACGACGTGCGGGTGATCCCGACCGACGCGGCGCTGCGCTTCGTGAGCGCCCCTACCTGGGAGGCACTGTCCGGGCACCCGGCCACCGCGTCGGTGTTCGAGGACGTCCCCGGCGTGGCGCACGTGCGGCTGGGGCGCGACGCCGAGCTGGTGGTGGTGGCTCCGGCCACCGCCGACCTGCTGGCCAAGGCCGCGCACGGACTGGCCGACGACTTGCTCACCAATACGCTGCTGACCGCCCGCTGCCCGGTGTTGCTGGCCCCGGCGATGCACACCGAGATGTGGCTGCACCCGGCCACGCAGGCCAACGTCGCCACCCTGCGGGCCCGCGGGTTGCACGTTCCCGACCCGGCGGACGGCAGGTTGACCGGCGCCGACACCGGCCCCGGCCGGCTGGCCGAACCGCAGCAGATCTACGATGCGGCGCTGGCGCTGCTGGCGGCCCCCCCGGTGGGCGGGCAACCGGACGGATCGCTGGCCGGGGTGCGCATCGTCGTCACCGCGGGCGGCACCCGCGAGCCGCTGGACCCGGTGCGGTTCCTGGGCAACTCCTCCTCCGGGCGGCAGGGCTACGCGATCGCGGCCGCGGCCGCCCGCCACGGCGCTCAGGTCACGCTGATCTCGGCGAACGCGTCCCGCCTGCACGGTGGGTCATTGCCGGACCCGCCCGGTGTCCGGATGCGTCACGTCAGCACCACCGAGCAACTGCGCGAGGCCACCCTGGCCGAGGCGGCCCAGGCGCGGGTCGTCGTCATGGCCGCCGCCGTTGCCGACTACCGCCCAGCCCAGGTGGCCGAGCACAAGATCAAGAAGACCGGCACCGGGGACCGGATGGTCCTGCAGCTGGAGACCACCCCCGACATCCTGCGCGAACTCGCCGGGCCGGCCAGGCTGCCGGGCCAGTTCGTCGTCGGGTTCGCGGCCGAGACCGGCGACGAGCACGCGGGTGTCGAAGAACACGGCCGGGCCAAACTCGCGCGCAAGGGCTGCGACATGCTGGTGGTCAACGACGTCAGCGCCGGTAAGGTGTTCGGCCGCCCGGACAACGCGGTCACCATCCTGCACGCGGACGGCACCAGTCGTCAGGTGCCGCAGGCGGCCAAGGAGGACATCGCCGTTGTCATCTGCGCGGAGATCGCGCGGCGGCTGTCCTAGGTTCCCCGGTGGTTCGTTGCACCGCCGTCGGTGGGACTCGCTAGGCTGACTCGAGTTCATGTGCACATCACCCGTTCACCCGTCAGCACCCGATCAACCACGAGGGAGTTCTGTGTCCACCTCAGACCTGCGCCTGTTCACCTCGGAATCCGTCACCGAGGGACACCCGGACAAGATCTGCGACCAGATCAGCGACGCCATCCTCGACGACATGCTCAGCCAGGATGCCGAGAGCCGGGTCGCGGTCGAGACCATGGTCACCACCGGCCTGGTGCACGTGGCCGGAGAGGTCCGCACCAGCGGCTACTCCGATATCCCCGCACTGGTCCGGGAGACCGTCCTGCGCGTCGGGTACGACTCCTCGGTCAAAGGTTTCGACGGCAAGAGTTGCGGTGTGGAGGTGTCCATCGGCGCGCAGTCCCCGGACATCGCCCAGGGCGTCGAGAAGGCGTACGAGGCCCGGGTCGAGAACGGCGCGGACCCGCTGGACCTGCAGGGTGCCGGCGACCAGGGCCTCATGTTCGGCTACGCCTGCACCGACACTGCCGAGTTGATGCCGCTGCCCATCTGGCTGGCGCACCGGATGGCGGAGCGGCTGACGGCGGTGCGAAAGTCGAACGTGCTGCCGTACTTGCGCCCGGACGGCAAGACCCAGGTCACCATCGGCTACGACGGTGCCAAGCCGGTCACCATCGACACCGTGGTGTTGTCCACCCAGCACGCCGGCGACATCAACCTGGACACCATGCTGGCTCCGGACGTGCGCCGGCACGTCATTCAACCGGTGCTGGAATCGGTTGACCTGGATACCTCGAACACGCGGCTGCTGATCAACCCGACCGGCCGGTTCGAGGTCGGCGGGCCGATGGGCGACGCCGGGGTGACCGGGCGCAAGATCATCGTCGACACCTACGGCGGCATGGCCCGGCACGGCGGCGGCGCGTTCTCCGGCAAGGACCCGTCCAAGGTGGACCGCTCGGCCGCCTACGCGACCCGGTGGGCGGCCAAGAACATCGTCGCCGCGCAGCTGGCCACCCAGGCCGAGGTGCAGGTTGCCTACGCGATCGGCAAGGCTCAGCCGGTCGGCCTGTACGTGGAGTGCTTCGGCACCGAAACCGTTCCGCTGGAACGCATCTCCGCGGCTGTGCGGGAGGTTTTCGATCTGCGCCCGCAGGCTATCGTGCGTGATTTGGACCTGCTCAAGCCCAAGTACCAGCAGACCGCCGCGTACGGCCACTTCGGCCGCGAGATCGAAGGCTTCACCTGGGAACGCGTCGACCGGGTCGCCGACCTGCAGGCAGCGGTGGGCGTGTAGCCGGGACGCACGATCGCCGACGAGGTGCCACCTTCTGGTGATCAGCTGCCGCTGATCCCCGGCCGGGTGGGTCGCGCCGCACCGGTGGATCCCGCCGCCGCGCTACCGGTGGCCGTGGTCGCGCTGGCTCATCCGCTGCCGCACTTGGACCAGCCGTTCGACTACCTGGTGCCGGCGAGGCTCGACGCCGACGTGCAGCCCGGGGTCCGGGTCAAGGTCCCGTTCGCCGGGCGCGACCTGGACGGGTTCGTATTGCGCCGGGTGCCACGCTCGGAACACCCTGGCACGTTACGGGCGATCCGGCGCACCGTCGGCACCGAACCGGTAGCCACCGCGCAGATCCTCGGCCTGGCCACCGCCGTCGCCCGCGCCCATGCCGGCACCACCGCCGACGTGCTGCGGCTGGCGATCCCACCCCGGCACGCTCGAGCCGAGACCCAGGTGCCACCGGCCGGGCCGGCGCCGCCGCTACCGGCGGCGGTACCGCTCGGGGAGTGGGCGAACTACCGGGGCGGTCCGGCGTTCCTGGACCGGGTCCGGGCCGGCGAGGCCCCCCGGGCTGTGCTCACCGCGCTGCCGGGTGCCGCCGGCGGCGGCCCGGACGACCCCACCGGGTGGGCCGCCCTGCTGGCCGCTGCCGCGTTGACCGCGGCCGCGGCCGGCCGCGGCTGCATCATCGCGGTGCCGGACGGCGGTGACATCGACACCGTGCTGGCCGCCCTGGAACACGAACGTGAACGGCTCGACCCGCAACCCCCACCCGAGTGGATCGTCAGATACAGCGCCGACCTCGGACCGGCACGGCGCTACCGGGCCTTCCTGGCCGCGCTGCGTGGGCACGCCCGCATCGTCGTCGGCACCCGGGCCGCCAGCTACGCCCCGGTGCGAGACCTGGGGTTGCTGATCTGCTGGGACGACGCCGACCCGTCCCATCGCGAACCCCGCGCGCCGTACCCGAGCACGCTGCGGGTGCTGCGGCAGCGGGCCGACCTGGCCGGCGCGGCAGCGCTGGTGGCGGGCCATGGGCGATCCGTGGACGCGGCCCACCTGAGCGGCACCGGCTGGGCCAAGAGCCTGCCCGCCCGAGGCGAGGTGCTACGGGCCCGCACCGCGCTGGTCCATGTGACCGGCGAGGACTGGCACCTGGAGCGCGACCCGGCCGCGCGGGTGGCCCGCGTCCCCGGCCTGGCGCTGCGGGCCGCCCGGGACGCCCTGGCCGCCGGCCGGCCGGTGTTGTTCTGCGTGCCCCGGGCCGGGTACCGGCCCGCCTTGTCCTGCGCCCGCTGCCGCGCCCCGGCCCGCTGCCGGTCCTGCTCGGCCCGGCTCGCCTCCACCCACGCCGACGCGTCGCCGGCCTGCCCCACCTGCGGGCGCACCGAGCAGCGCTGGCGGTGTGCGCAGTGCGGCCACCACCACACCCGGGCGGCCGCGGTCGGGGTCCGGCGCACCGCGGAGGAAATCGGCGCCGCCCTGCCTGGGCAGGTGGTGCGCACCAGCTCGGGCGCCGCACCGGTGCGGACCGTCCCGGCCCGGGCGGGAGTCGCCCTGGCCACCCCCGGCGTCGAACCGGCCGTCGCCGGCGGCTACGGCGCCGTGGTCATCCTGGACACCTGGGTGAGCTTGAACCGCCCCGGACTGGGGGTGGCCCAGGACGCGGTGCACCGTTGGATGCGGGCCATGTCGCTGGCCGCCCCGGACGGGCGGGTCATCGTGGTGGGCGACCCGTCCGCGGCTCCCGTGCAGGCGCTGGTGCGGCACGACCCGGCCGGATTCGCCGACCGGGAACTGGCCGAACGGGCCACGCTCGGGCTGCCCCCGGCCGGTGTCCTGGCGGCCGTCACCGGGCGCGGGCCGGCCGTTGCGGGCCTGGCCGAGGCGGTGCGCTGGCCGGATAGCGCCACGGTCACCCCGATCGACCCGTCCCGGCTCATCGTGACCGGACCCGGCGAGGCCCGCGTCGATATCGCCACCCGGATCCGGCAAGGCCTGGGCGCCCTGGCCACGGCGAAACGCCCGCTGCCGCGGGTACGGATGGACGCCGACGTCATCGACGAGGACGCAGTTGGCGAGGTGAACGAGCAGCACCCGCCCCCGTAGACTTCCCGGGTGGCGATTCAACCTATCCGGCTGTTCGGCGACCCGGTGCTGCGCACCACGGCGGAACCGGTCACCGACTTCGACAAACAAATCCGGCAACTGGTCAAAGACCTCGAGGACACGATGATGAACGCGCCGGGCGTCGGCCTGGCCGCCCCCCAGATCGGCGTCTCGCTGCGGGTCTTCACCTACTACGTCGACGGCGAGCTCGGCCACCTGATCAACCCGCAACTGCAGCTGAGCGAGGAGGTCTTGGAGGACGACGAGGGCTGCCTGTCGTTCCCGGGACTGACGTTCCCGTGCATTCGCGCCGCCGACGTGGTCGCCCACGGCTTCGACATGTACGGCGAACCCAAGGTCATCCTCGGCAGCGACCTGCTGGCCCGGGCGATCCAGCACGAGACCGACCACCTGGACGGGGTGCTGTTCATCGACCGGCTGGACCGCACCCAGCGCAAGCTGGCGATGAAAGCGATCCGGGAGGCGAACTGGACCGGCCAGCCCGCCCCCCAGATCAAGATCAGTCCGCACTCCACGTTCGGACGGGGCATGTGAACGGGAGGGCCACGGTGAACAAGAGGAGAAGGTTGAACAGGACGGGCACGTGAAGCTGCTGTTCGCGGGCACCCCGCAGGCGGCAGTGCCGGCCTTGCAGGCCTTGCTGGCCAGCGACCACGACGTCGTCGGGGTGCTGACCCGCCCGGACGCTCGCGCCGGGCGCGGCCGCCGGTCGGCGCAGCCGCAGTACAGCCCGGTCAAACAGGTCGCCCTGCGGGCGGGCCTGCCGGTGCTGCAGCCGGCCCGGCTGGACGATGCGGCGCAGGCCGAGATCGCCGGACTCGCCCCGGACTGCTGCCCGGTGGTGGCCTACGGGAACCTGTTGCCGGCCGCCGCGCTGGCCGTTCCCCCGCTGGGCTGGGTGAACCTGCACTTCTCGCTACTGCCCGCCTGGCGAGGCGCCGCACCGGTCCAGCACGCCGTCATCAACGGCGACGACATCACCGGCGCCACCGTTTTCGTGGTGGAAGAAGACATGGACACCGGCCCGGTGCTGTCCACCCTCAGCGAGCCCGTCCAACCCGCACAGACCGCCGGCGAGCTGCTGGATCGGCTGGCCCAGGCCGGCGCGGACCTGCTGCTGTCCACCCTGGACGGGCTGGCCGCCGGTGCGTTGACCCCCGTGCCGCAGCCCGCGGACGGGGTGTCCTACGCACCCAAGATCAGCACCGCGGACGCCCGGGTTCGCTGGAGCCACCCGGCCCAGTCCGTCGACCGGCGGATTCGTGGCTGCACCCCCGCTCCCGGCGCGTGGACCGGGTGGCATGACGAACGGCTCAAGATCGGCCCGGTCAGCCTGGAGCCGGCAGCACCGGCACTGTCATCTGGTCCGGCACCGGCACCTGATGAGGCACTGGCGCCCGGTGAGCTGTCGGTCACCAAGGCCGGGGTGCTGGTCGGTACCGCCACCACCGCGGTGCGGCTCGGGCAGGTGCAGCCCGCCGGCAAGAAGCCGATGCCCGCCACCGACTGGGCGCGTGGAGCGCGGGTCCAGCCGGGGGACAGGTTCGCCGACGGTACCGGCTTGGGCACCCAAGCCGGTCCGTGATGGCCGCCGCTCGCCGGGCCCCCGCCCGGTCCAGGCCGCGTCGCGGCGACCCGGTTCGCACCGTCGTACTGCAGGTGTTGCGCGAGGTGGCCGAGTCCGACTCCTACGCCAACCTGCTGTTGCCGGTGGCGCTGCGCCGCGCCGGGCTGACCGGGCGCGACGCGGCGCTGGCCACCGAACTGACCTACGGCACCCTGCGCGGTGCCGGCACCTACGACGCCATCCTGTCCACCTGTGTGCACCAGGACCTGGGCGGTCTGGACCCCGGCGTGCTGGAACTGCTGCGGTTGGGCAGCCACCAGCTGCTACGCACCCGCATCCCCACCCACGCCGCGGTCGGCGAGACCGTCGCCCTGGCCAGGGCGAGCGTCGGATCCGGGGCCAGCGGGCTGGTCAATGCGGTGCTGCGGAAGGTGGCCGCCCGCAGCTGGGATGCCTGGCTGGAGATCATCACCGCCGGTGTCGGCGACCCGGACCGCAGGCTGGCGCTGCTGCATGCTCACCCGGTGTGGATCGTGCGGGCGCTGCGGATGGCGCTGGCCGGTTCGGACGATCCGGCTGGCGAACTGGTGGCCGCACTGGCCGCGAACAACGAACCGCCCCGGGTCACCCTGCTGGCCGTGCCCGGGCTGATCGACGTGCCCGGCCTGGCCCGGCAGGCCGCGGCCGCCGGGATCCAGACGCAGCCCGGCCGGTTCTCGCCGTGGGCACTGCGACTGGCCGGCCGGGACCCGGCAGCGTTGCCTGCGGTGGCGCAGCGGTGCGCGCGGGTGCAGGACGAAGGCAGCCAGCTGGTCGCCGGTGCGCTGGCCGGCTTGCCGGTCCACGGCGGCGAACAGCACTGGATGGACCTGTGCGCCGGACCCGGCGGCAAGACCGCGGTGCTGGCCGGGCTGGCCCCCGCCGGGGTGCGGGTGACCGCCGTGGAGCCCGCAGCGCACCGGGCCCGGTTGGTCGAAGACGCCCTGCCGGCGCAGCTGGCCGGCCGGGTCGAGGTGCGCACCGGTGACGGGCGCGACCCCGCGGTGACCGGGCAGCCCGGCCCGGGGTGGGCGGGTTACGACCGGGTATTGGTGGACACGCCCTGCACCGGATTGGGGGCGCTGCGCCGCCGGCCGGAGGCGCGGTGGCGGCGGCAGCCGGGGGACCTGGCCGCCCTCGGGCCGCTGCAACGGGAGCTGTTGAGCGCGGCGGTCCGGATGACCCGCCCGGGCGGGATCATCGCCTACACCACGTGTTCACCGCATCCGGCGGAGACCGCTGCCGTCGTGCAGGACGTGCTGGGTGGGCGCGACGACGTCAGCCTGGTGGACGCGGCCCCGGCGTTGCCTGGGCAAGTGCCGGCCGCGGCGCTCGGACCTTTCGCCCAGTTGTGGACCCACCGGCACGGCACGGATGCGATGTTCCTGGCCCTGCTGCGCGTACTCAACCGGTAGAGGCCCGGCGCGGGCGAATGTCGAACCGGCCGATTCCGGCGCCCACTGCGGCCACCGCCCGGTTGCGCCCGGACGCCTTGGCCACGTACATGGCCTTGTCAGCGTGCAGCAGCAACTGATCCCACTGTTGCGAACCGGCTACCCCCGGGTGCTGGTCGCTACCCGCGACACCCACACTGATGGTCACCTGGTACCCCGGCTCGAGCTCCTCGCCCCACGGCAGCGCGGCCACCGCGTCCCGCAGCCGCTCGCCCAGCCGGGCCGCCGCGTCCTGGGTGGTGTCCGGCAGCAACAGGGCGAATTCCTCCCCGCCGATGCGGGCCAGCACGTCGTCCTCGCGAACCAGGGTCGACAGTGTTCCGGCGATCTTGCGCAGGACCTGATCGCCCACCGCGTGCCCGAAGCTGTCGTTGATCTCCTTGAAATGGTCGATGTCGACCATCACCAGGGAGTGGGTGCGGTCGTGCATGAACGGGTCGGTGAGGGTGTTCATCAGCCGGCGCCGGTTGTACAGGCCGGTCAGATCGTCGCGCTGGGACAGTTCGTCCAGTTCGGCGGTCAGTTTGCGTTGCCGGTGCAGCACCTCCTGCAGCTCCTGGGTGCGTTCGTTGACCCGGCGTTCGAGGTCGCTGTTGGCCCTGCTCAGTTCGGCGGTCAGCTGAGCGTTGTCGGCCAGCCCCGCATCGAGTGCGCCCAGCACCCGGTCGAAGCTGAACGACCCGAGCGCGCAGGTGACACCGATCATGGTGATCAGGGCGGCGTACAGGGTCACGTCCGGGCCGGTGACGGTGGTGGCGGGCAGGTGGGGCAGCAGGGGCCAGACCAGGACGGAACCGACGCAGAGGGTGACGAGGAAGAGGACGAAGCGCCAGCTTTGCGTCCAGGCTCCGAGCACCAGGATGAACAGCAGCCCGATGATGGCGGTCGTGGGGTCGTGTTCGACGTCCAGCGCGTAGAGGTTGACGGCCACCGCGACCGGAAGGAGGAAGGACAGAGCCAGGTGGAGCTTGCCGGACAGGATCAGGGGAATGCCCGCTACGAACGGCCAAGCCCCCACCACCAGCAGGGGTATCGACGTCGAACCGGCCTCGCACGCCAGCAACAGCAGGCCGAGAATCAGGCAGAGAAGTCCGACCGGGACCATCAGGATCAGGTGAAAACGGACGCGCAGGGCGTGGCTGGGATGCGGCTGGCCCTGCGAGGCAAGCCGTTCCGCCAGCCGAAGAACCCGGCGCAGTGTGGTCATCCGCTTCGCTCACCTATGGTGTGGACATGGGCATCGCCATCTCACCGAGCATTCTCAGTAGCGACTTCGCGAACCTCTCTGCAGAATTGTCGCGGATCGAGTCGGCCGATTGGGCCCATATCGACGTAATGGACAATCATTTTGTCCCCAACCTGACCATCGGCCAGCCGGTCGTGGAGGCGTTGGCCAAGGTCAGCCCGGTGCCCATCGACGCGCACCTGATGATCGAGGACCCCGACCGATGGGCACCGGGGTACGTGGAGGCCGGTGCCGCCAGCGTCACTTTCCATGTCGAGGCCGCTACCGCCCCGTTCCGGTTGTCCCGCCAGCTGCGCACGATGGGGGCGAAGGTGGGGATGGCCCTGCGCCCGGCGACCCCGGTGGAACCGATGATCGACCTGCTGCCCGCGATGGACATGCTGTTGATCATGACCGTGGAGCCGGGTTTCGGCGGCCAGTCGTTCCTGGCAGCGACGCTGCCCAAGATCCGGCGGGCCCGGCGGGCCATCGATGCCAGCGGCCTGCAGATCGCGTTACAGGTCGACGGCGGGGTCGGCCAATCGAGCATCGAGCAGTGTGCGGAAGCCGGCGCCGACGTTTTCGTGGCCGGTTCGGCGGTCTACGGAGCCGACGATATCGCCGGCCGCATCGCGGGGCTGCGCCAGGCTGCGCAAGCTGCCCACGACCGGCGCACGCCCGGTGGTGGCACGCCCGAGTAGGGAACCGGCCGCGGATACCTCTACCCTTGGCGGAAAGCGATTGTGCCGACAAGGAGAACAAGGGACGTGAAGACGTTCGAGGGGCTGTGGGCCGAGCTGCGCAGCAGGGCGCAGGAACGTCCCGCCGGTTCCGGTACCGTCACCGCGCTGGACGCGGGTGTGCACGCCATCGGCAAGAAGGTGGTGGAGGAGGCGGCGGAGGTGTGGATGGCCGCCGAGTACGAGTCGCCGCAACGGGCCGCCGAGGAGATCTCCCAGCTGCTGTACCACGTGCAGGTGATGATGCTGGCCACCGGGGTGGCCTTGGAAGACGTGTACGAGCAGTTGTGAGCCGCCTCGCCGGGGCAACCACCTGCGCGCCGGCCGCTACGTACCGAACCGAAACGAGTGGTGCACCAGCGCACCCAGGAGGAGAGTGCCGATGCTGCGCGTCGCGGTCCCGAACAAAGGGTCCTTGTCCGAGCCGGCCGAGCGGATCCTGTCCGAGGCCGGGTACCCGGCGCGCCGGGACGGCAAACAGCTGACGGCGATCGATGAGCAGAACGGTATCCACCTGTTCTTCCTGCGTCCCCGAGACATCGCCGTGTACGTGGGAGCCGGAACCCTGCACGCCGGTATCACCGGCCGGGACCTGCTCTTGGACGCCAGGGTCGCGGCCACCGAGGTGATGGGCCTGGGGTTCGCCCGGTCCACCTTCCGGTTCGCTGCCCGGCCGGGCACCGCGTCTTCGCTGGCGGACATGTCCGGGCTACGGGTGGCCACCAGCTACTCCCACCTGGTGGCCGACTACTTGGCCCGCCACCACGTGGACGCCCCGGTGTGGCGGCTGGACGGAGCGGTCGAGGGCGCGGTCGAGTTGGGGGTGGCCGACGTCATCGCCGACGTGGTGCAGACCGGCAGCACATTGCGGGCGGCCGGGTTGGAGGTGTTCGGGGAGCCGATCCTGGAATCCGAGGCGGTGCTGATCCGCGCCGAAGGGCAGCTGGACGCCGAGGTATCGCAGGCCCTCACCGTGCTCGGGCGCCGGCTGAACGGGGTGCTGGTGGCTCGCAAGTATGTGCTGATGGACTACGACATCCGGGTCGAACTACTGGAGTCGGCCGTCGAGATCACCCCCGGGCTGGAATCGCCGACGGTCTCCCCGCTGGCCGACCCGCAGTGGGTGGCGGTGCGGGCCATGGTCGAACGCCGCAGCACCAACGCCGCGATGGACAAGCTGTACGCGCTCGGGGCCAGGGCGATCCTGGTCACCACCATCCACGCCTGCCGGATGTGACGCGGCTGGCTCAGTCCGGCGCGTCGGCCTGGTTGTGCAGCGCCACCAGCTCGGCCAGCCGGGTGGCTTCCGTCCTGGTGTGCTGCGCGCCATCGGCCCGCTGAATCCCCATCACCGACAAGGTATCGCCGTCGGAGAGGTCCAGCCGGACCCACGGATCGTCGCCGAGCCGGACGTTGACGATCTGGGCCCACTCCAGCGAGGTCGTGTGGATCAGGTTCCGCACCCGCAGGCCGGTGGCGGAGGGGATGGCCGCAACGGTGGCCTGCCGGTAGAGCACGGCGGCGATGAGCAATCCCACTGCGACGAACCCGATCCGGTCCAGGGCTTCCGCACCCGGCACGAACACGGCCAGCGCCACCATCGCGACCACGATGCCGACCGCGAACGTGTACGCGATCGGCCGGGCGCGCATCGGGCGGAACGGCTGGTACAGATCTGGGTCCTTGCCCACAACGGCACTGTAGTCCAGCTTGGGTATCGCCGTCCCGCCCGGCTCCTGCGGGTCAGGAGTCTTCCTGTACCCAGTCCAAGGTGCGCTGGACGGCCCTGTCCCATTCCTTGTACAGCTGGTCGATGTCCTTGCTGTCCATCTGCGGTTCCCAGCGCTTGTCCTCGGCCCACTGCTTGCGCAGGTCGTCCTCGTCCTTCCAGAAACCGACGGCGAGCCCGGCCGCGTAGGCAGCGCCGAGCGCCGTGGTCTCGGTGATCTGCGGGCGGATGACGGGTACGCCGAGCAGGTCGGCCTGGAACTGCATGAGGGTCTCGTTGGCCACCATGCCGCCGTCGACCTTCAGCTCGGTCAGGTCGACCCCTGAGTCGGCGTTCATCGCATCCATCACCTCACGGCTCTGGAACGCGACCGCCTCCAGCGCCGCCCGGGCGATGTGGTTGCGGTTGGCGTAGCGGGTCAGGCCGACGATGACCCCGCGAGCATCGGACCGCCAGCGCGGGGCGAACAGGCCGGAGAACGCCGGCACCACGTACACCCCGCCGTTGTCCTCGACCTCCTTGGCCAGGTCCTCCACTTCGGGTGCGGAGGAGATCAGCCTGAGGTTGTCCCGCAGCCACTGCACCAGCGACCCGGTGACGGCGATCGAGCCCTCCAGCGCGTACACCTGCGGCTGGTCGCCGATCTTGTAGCAGACCGTGGTGAGCAGGCCGTTCTTGCTCATCACCTTCTCGGTGCCGGTGTTCAGCAGCATGAAGTTGCCGGTGCCGTAGGTGTTCTTGGCGGTGCCGGGCTCGAAGCAGACCTGCCCGAAGGTGGCGGCCTGCTGGTCGCCGAGGATGCCGGCGATGGGCACACCGGTCAGCAGCCCGTGTTCGCGGCCCGTGCCGTACTCCTCGGAGGAGGAGCGGATCTGCGGCAGCATGGACATGTACAGGCCCATGTCGGCGACGATGTCCTCGTCCCAGTCCAGCGTCTCCAAGTCCATCATCAGGGTGCGGGAGGCGTTGGTGACGTCGGTGACGTGCACCCCGCCGTCGACGCCGCCGGTCATGTTCCACACCAGCCAGGTGTCCATGTTCCCGAACAGCAGGTCACCGGCCTGTGCCTTGGCCCTGGCTCCCTCGACGTTGTCCAGGATCCAGCGGGCCTTGGGCCCGGAGAAGTAGGTGGCCAGCGGCAGGCCGACCTTGGCCTTGTATCGTTCGGCGCCGCCGCCCAGGTCACCGAGTTCCCGGCAGATCTTGTCCGTACGGGTGTCCTGCCAGACGATCGCGTTGTACACCGGTTCGCCGGTGGTCTTGTCCCAGACCATCGCGGTCTCGCGCTGGTTGGTGATGCCCACGGCGGCGATGTCGCGGTTGTTCAGCGACGCCTGGGACAGCGCGTTCGCGACCACTTCGCGAGTGTTGTTCCAGATTTCCTTCGGGTTGTGCTCGACCCAGCCGGCCTTGGGGAAGATCTGCTCGTGCTCCATTTGGCCGACCGAGACGACCTTGCCGTCCTGGTCGAAAATCATGCACCTGGTCGAGGTGGTTCCCTGGTCGATGGCGGCGATATGAGTGCCCATCGGTCTCTCCAAACGTCGGTGTTCGGTTAACGAATTGTCATCCGGGTACGGGGTAGCAGTGCGGAGGGTGCGGTACCGCTTGGCGATCGGGGGCTCAGACGTAGGCCGCAGCCACCAGTCCGGCCAGCACGCCGCCGACGATCGGGCCCACGACCGGAATCCAGGAGTAGCCCCAGTCGTTGCCATCCTTGTGGGGAATCGGCAGCAGCGCGTGCGCGATGCGTGGGCCCAGGTCACGGGCCGGGTTGATCGCATACCCGGTGGGGCCGCCGAGGCTGGCGCCGATACCGACGACGAGCAGTGCCACCGCCAGCGGGCCGAGCTTGTCCGGGGTGTCTCCGAACGCGATGACGACGAAGACCAGCACGAAGGTGCCGATCGCCTCGGTGACCAGGTTCCAGGCGGTGGAGCGGATCTGCGGCCCGGTGGAGAAGATGCCGAGGCTGGGGGCGTCCGCACGCTCGTCGAACTCCTTCTTGTACGCCACCCAGGTCAGGACCGCGCCGAGGAAGGCGCCGATCATCTGACCGACCAGATAGGTGATGGTGGAGGCGAAGCTGACCTCGACTCCGGGGGCATACTCCTCGGCGCCGTTGGCCAGCAGGCCGAAGGTGACCGCGGGGTTGATGTGACCACCGGACTTGAACGCGACGACGACGCCGGCGAAGACTGCGAGGCCCCAGCCGAAGTTGACCAGCAGCCAGCCGCCGTTGTGCCCTTTGCTCTTGGGCAGGACGACGTTGGCGACGACACCGCAGCCGAGCAGCAGCAGCATCGCGGTGCCGAGCAGTTCGGATATGAACACGCTGCCCAGATCCATAGGGGGTCCTTTCGTGACACGGTCAACTCTGACCGCAACCGGCCCGGCCGGGAACGGCGTCGGGCGGAGCAAGACACGGACGCGTGCCGCGCGCTCCGGGGGTAGAGAGTAGTGATTGTCCGGCCCCGGTGGCGAATCGCCACTCGGTCGACTACCCCATTCGTGACTGTCCCGTGTCCCGGCCGGGCACCACGTCGGCGGCGTCAGAGCAGGCTGACGTGGGCCTGCTCGGCCGGCACCTGCTGCTGGACCAGCCCGGTCTCCAGCATGAAGCTGGACATCTCCGCCCACTTCTGGCGGTCCTGGGCGCCGAGGTCTTGCGGGTCACCGATCAGCCGCAGGGTCGCGGTGAGCGTGGCCAGGGCGGCCTTCTCCTGTTCCGGGGTGGTCAGGGTGGGTACCGAGCGCTTGCTGAGGGTGACCGCTGCGGCTGGGTCGTCCGCGATCTCAGCCGTGGCGGTGCGTAGGGCGGTGATGACCGCGGCCAGGTCGTCCTCGCGTTCCCGAAGCGTCGGGCCCATCGCGTTCAGCCCGGCGCCGACCAGGTTGCCCTGCACGGGCACGGAGGCCACGTCGATGCCTGCGTCCTGCAGCCGGACCAGCTCGTTGTTCGCATACCCCATGACCACGTCGACCTTGTCGGAGATCAGCGCCGCCTGCTGGGTGAAGCCGATGGTCTGGATGTCCACCGCGGATTGGTCCAGCCCACCCTGGCGCAGCAGCGCGAGCAGCCCGAACCAGGTCTCGCCGAGCTGGCCGGGCACGCCGATCGTCTTGCCGCGCAGCCGGTGCGCACCGGTCAGGCCGGCCTGCGCCCGGGCAATAGCCACCACCGGGTACTTCTGGTAGATCGTGCCGAAGTCGACCACGTCGACCCCTTGGGAGCGGGCCTGCATCATCTCGGCGGCGCCGGCGTAGAGCACATCTTCGGTGCCGGCCTGCAACGCTCCGAAGAGTGGTTCGCGCGCACCGTGATGGCGCACCGTCACGTCCAGCCCGGCACGGGCGAAATGCCCGTGTTCCTGGGCGACGTACACGGGTGCGAACTGGATGTCCGGAAGGTAGGACAGGCCGATGGTCAGCGATGTGGCTGCGCCGGTGGCGGTGGGGTTGCCGGAAAGCCGGGCCTGTTCGTCGTCGTGACACCCCGCCAGTAGCGGCAGCGTCGCCAGGCCGGCGACGGTACCGAGCATCCGCCGGCGGGTGAGTGGGCGGCAGGTATGCGGGTCCTGGGGGCGGGCGCAATCACGTGGTGTCATACTGAGTCCTTTGTCATACGGAGTCCTTTCGCAAGGCGGTGTCGACGCAGCGGGCCGGGGAAAGGACGCCTGGTGACAGCACGTCGGGTCCGCGCCGGCGAGGCGTCCCGGGCGGGACCCTCGCCGCTGCCGTGGACGGGCCGATGCGGGGACGGCTGGTGGTGGGGCGCAACGGGTCCAGCAGCCATTCCAGCGCGAGCATGCCCAGATACGCCACGATCGCCAGGAGACACAGCATCACGATGGTGGCGAACACGCCGGTGGTGTCCACCGCGGCGGCCTGAGCGGAGATGATCATGCCCAAACCGTCGCCACCCATGACGAACTCGCCGACGACTGCGCCGGTGATGGACAGGGTGAAACCGTTGCGCAGGCCGGTGAGCACGGCCGGGCGGGCCAGTGGCTCTTCGACGTAGCGGATCATCAGCCACCCGGTGGCACCGTCCAGGACGGCGGCCTCGGCGATCTCCGGCGGCAGGCTGCGCAGGCCGAGGACGGTGGTCAACAGCATCGGGAAGAACACGATGAGCGCGCACAGGATGACGATGGGTAGCAGCCCATAGCCGACCCACAGCACCAGCAGCGGTGCGAGCGCGATCGCCGGCAAGGCCTGGGACGCCGCCAGGTAGGGGGAGATGGCGGCCTCGGCGACCCGGCTGCGGGCCACCAGGTAGCCGGCCGGAAGGGCGACCAGCATGGCCAGTAGGCAGCCGAGGGTGGCCTCCTTCACGGTGGTCAGTGCCCGGCCGGCCAGCATTCCGGAGCCGAGGTCGGCACTGAAGCGTTCGGCCACCGCGCCGGGGCCGGGCACCAGCGTCGGCGGGACCTGGCCGCTGGCGGTGATGACCCACCAACAGCCCAGCAACAGCATGCCGAGCACGACGGGGGCGACGATGCGGGTGGTGGTGAGCCTGCTCATGGTCCCTTCCCGGTCGCCGAGCGCCGGGCACAGGACACCGCAAACAGCACGAGCCGACAAGCGGCAGCGCCGCGTGCGCCTCCCATCCGGACTTTTACCGTCGGTTCCGGACTTCCACCGGATCAACCGGCTCGTCGGCCTGCTGGCCGAGACTCGAGCCGGGTCGCGGACTGTCACCGCCGGTTCGGACTTTCACCGACCCCGGAGCACGTTGCCGTTCCAGTCTACGCCGACCGGTCAGCGCAGGCCGACCCGGCGCCGCATCGCTAGGTGCACCAGGGTGTCGACCAGTTCCCCGTAGGGGACCCCGGCCGCCTGCCACATCCGGGGGAACATCGAGAACGGGGTGAATCCGGGCATCGTGTTGATCTCGTTGACGACGACCTGCTCGTCGCCGGTGACGAAGCAGTCCACCCGGGCCAGCCCCTCGCACCCCACGGCCGTGAAGGTCGCCCGGGCCAGCTGCTGCACCCGCTCGGTGACCCGGGCCGACAGATCGGCCGGACAGGTCAGCCGCACGCTGTCCTCGTCCAGGTACTTCGCGGAGAAGTCGTAGAAGCTGTGCGCACCGTCCAGCACCTCGACCTCACCGGGGGGAGAGGTTCGCGGCGGGCCTGCGTCCAGGTCTTCCAGCACGCCGCACTCGATCTCCCGGCCGGTCACGGCCGCCTCGACGATCACCTTCGGGTCGTGACCGGTCGCCTCGATGATGGCCGGGCCCAGCTGGTCCGTCGTCTCGACCTTGCTCACCCCCATCGAGGATCCGGCCCTGGCCGGCTTGACGAAAACGGGCAGCCCCAGCGGTTCGACCCGGGCCCGGACCTCGTCCGGGTCCCGGTCCCACTGCCCGGGCAGCACCACCGTGTACGGCCCGGTCGGGATACCGTTGCCGGCCAGCACCAGCTTCATGTAGTGCTTGTCCATGCTGACGGCGCTGGACAACACCCCGGCCCCGACGTAGCGGATGTCGGCCAACTCCAGCATCCCCTGCAAGGTGCCGTCCTCGCCGTAGGGTCCGTGCAGCACCGGGAAGACCACGTCCACCGCGCCCAGCGCCCGGGGTACCTCGCCGGCGGTGAGGATGGTCAGGTTCGGTTCCTCGGTGGTGCTCGGCAGCGCCAGTTGCTGCCCGTCGGTGGCGCTGACCTGGGGCAGCGGCCCGTCCCCGTGCAGTTCCCAGCGCCGCGGGTCGGCCTCCACCGCCAACCAGCTGCCCTCGGGCGTCACCCCGACCGGAACCACCTCGTAGCGGTGTGGATCCAGTGCCCGCATCACCGCCGCGCCGGTGATGCAACTGATGGCGTGCTCGCTGGACCGGCCGCCGAAGATCACGGCGACCCGGGTTCGTTTCTGCATGATCCCTGACCCTACTGTGCCCCGCCGGCGGGACCGGGGCGGGGCTCGCCCGCCGGGTCTGCGGGGGCGGGAATACCGGCGTCCCGCTCGTCGCTACGATTGATAATGATTCTCACTGTTGCTTGTCCGTGCAGCGGGCAGGACCACACGGAAGGGAAACCATGAAGCGCATCGCAGGGCTCGCTGCCGGGGCGGTGGCTGTGCTGGCCGCCGCGGGCCTGACAGGTTGCGGCGCATCGGATTCCGGCGCCGGGGACGGTCCGGTCGCGGTCGCGACCACGACCATGCTGGGCAGTGTGCTGGACCAGATCACCGAGTGCGCGGGCGCGGAATCGGCGACGCTGATGCCACCCGGCGCCGACCCGCACGAGTTCGCCCCCTCGTCGGCCCAGGTGGCCGAGATGGCCCATGCCGAACTCGTCGTGGCCAACGGGCTGGGCCTGGAGGGCGGGCTCAGCGACGCACTGGCCAACGTCGCCGCCGACGGTGTGCAGCTGTACGAGGCCGCCCCGGACCTGGATCCGCTGCCGTTGGATGCCGAGCACGATCACGGCCGGCTCGACCCGCACGTGTGGCTGGACGTCGCCAGGATGGCGACGGCGGCCAGGAAGATCGGCGGCAAGCTGACCGAGGTGACAGGTGAGGACTTCTACACCGCGTGCGGCCGGGAGGTGGCCGAGGACCTGACGGGCACGGATGGTGAGATCAGGCAGATCCTCGGCGAGGTCCCGGCTGACCAGCGGGTCATCGTCACCGACCACATGGCCTTCGGGTACTTCGCGCAGGCCTACGATTTCGAGGTGGCCGGCACGGTCGTCCCGGGCGGGTCCACCGAGGGCCAGCCGTCCTCGGCAGAGCTGGCCGAACTGGTCGGGGTCCTCGATGCCGAAGGCGTGAACGCCATCTTCTCCAACACCGCCACCAACTCTCAGCTGGTGGATGCGGTGGCGGCCGAGACCGGCCGTGCGGTCAGCGTGGTCTCGCTGCACGTCGGGTCGGTCGGCCCGGCCGGTTCGGACGCGGATACCTACCAGGGCATGATGATCGCCAACGCGCGGTCCGTCGCCGATGCGCTGGGATCCTGAGGCGTGCCAGCGCGGCACAATGGTCACGCCATGGATCTGATCACCGAACCGTTCACGCTGGGATTCCAGCAACGCGCCCTGGTGGGCGGGCTCGTCGCCGCGCTGATGTCGGCCGTGGTCGGCGTGTGGCTGGTGCTGCGCGGTATGAGCTTCTTCGGCGACGCGTTCGTGCACGGCGTCCTGCCCGGCATCGCCGCCGCCGTCATGCTGGATTTCTCCCCCTACCTGGGCGCGGTGATCGCGGCCGCGGTGATGCTGTTCGGGGTCGAGGTGGTGCACCGGCAGACCGCCCTGTCCGAGGACACCGGCATCGGCCTGCTGTTCGTCGGCATGCTCGCCCTCGGCGTGGTCATCATCTCCAAGTCGACCAGCTACACGGGAAGCCTCACCAGCATCCTGTTCGGGGATGCATTGGGCGTCAGCATCGCAGACCTGCGTGCTCAGGCGCTGCTGGCGATTCCGGTGATCCTGGCGTCCGTCGCCTTGTACCGGCCGCTGCTGGCGTTGTCGTTCGACACCCACAAGGCCCAGACCCTAGGCATGCGCCCGCGGCTGGCCCACGCCGGCCTGCTGGTGTTGATCGGGGCAGCCGTCATCGGCAGTTACCAGGCCGTCGGCACGCTGCTGGTGTTCGGCCTGTTGGTCGGGCCGCCCGCCACCGCCGCCTTGCTGGCCCGCACGGTGCCCGGCATGTTCGTCTGGTCCGCCGCCATCGCGGTGATCTCGGTGTGGCTGGGACTGGTGCTCAGCTACCACCTGGGAACGGCCGGCTCGGCGACGATGGCGCTGGTGCCCGTCGTGGCGTTCTTCATCGTGCTGGCCGGTACCCGGCTGCGGGCGTGGGTGCGTCATGGCTGACCGGCACGACCAGACACCCGCCCATCCGGGCAGGGACCGGACGGGCTTACTGGCCGAGGGCCGAGACGTGGTGCTGGCCCACGGCGACCACGTCGCCGTGGCGGCCTCCGCGTTCCGGATCCCGGCCGGTGCGGTGACCGCCGTCATCGGCCCCAACGGTTCCGGCAAGTCCACGCTGTTGCACGCGCTGGCGGGGCTGTTGGAACCGCGGTCCGGGCAGCTGACGGTGACCGGTGCCGCCCGACGCAGGCTGGCCTACGTCATGCAGTCGGTCACCGCGCCACCTGGCGTTCCCATCACCGTGCGGACCGCCGTGGGGATGGGCCGTTACACCACGCTGGGCTGGTGGCGGCCCCGGGCGCGGGCGGACAAGGAACGGATCGACTGGGCAATGCGGCGCCTGGACATCGCCGCCCTCGCCGACCGGCACCTGAGCGAACTGTCCGGGGGGCAACGACAGCGGGTGTTCGTGGCCCAGGGCCTCGCCCAGGAGCACGACGCACTGCTCCTGGACGAACCGTTGACCGGCTTGGACATCGTCTCCGCGCGCACCATCGACGCGATCGTGCACTCCGAGCAAGCGCACGGCCACGCCGTCGTGCTGACCACCCACGACCTGGCCGAGGCACACGCCGCCGATCACGTGATCCTGATGAACGGGCGGGTGATCGCCGAGGGGCCACCTGAGCGGGCGCTGACCAGGCAGAACCTGGAGGTTGCCTACGGGCTCGGCGCGTTGCACGACTCGCCCGTGCACTCCGCCGCCGGCACCGACCGGCGGTTCCCGGGCGCCTGCTAGTGATCACCCGCGCTGACGGATCACTTGCAGGCTCGGATCACTTGCAGGTTCGGCCGTTGGCCGCCAAGGTGGCCACCGCCGGAGACAGCGACCCCAGCAGGGCGTCGGCCGACTGCGGTTTGCCGGGCACGCTGACCTCGACGGCGGGCCGTCGCCCGTAGCTGGTGAAGTAGGTGCGCCCGCCCTCTTCGCGGACCACCCAGTCGACCCCGGCCACCGGGAAACACGGATCCGTGGTGGGGCCGAGCGGGGCGAGGCCGCACCGCAACACCACCTCGCCGTCGCCCCAGGCCGCGGTGGCCTGTGCGGTCACCTCGCGCCGCGGAGCATCGAGCAGCGTGTCGGTGCCGCGCAGGTCCACCAGCACCCGCGAACAGGCCGGGTCGGTGGCGAACTCGGCCGGCTCGGTCGGGTAGGCCCGCGAGCAACCGGCCATCGCCACCGCGGCCAGCGCCGCGAACACACCCACAGCCCACCGTGTCACCGTCACTGCTACACGTGCACGACGGTGCAGGTTACCGTCCGCGTAATCCCTGGCACCGCCTGCACCCGGGTGTAGATCAACTGGCCGAGGTCTTCGGCGTCCTGCGCGCCCACCTTGACGATCAGGTCGTACGGGCCGGTGACGAAGTCGGTGCTCACCCATCCCGGAATGGCCCTGATGTCCTCGGCCACACCGGCGGCCTTGCCCACCTCGGTCTGAACGAGTACGTATGCCTGGACCACGGAAGCCGGCCTCCTCGAGCTATTGGGTGGTTGTGCGGGGCGTAGGTCCCGGCTGGCTACGCTACCGTGTCCGGCCATGAGTTGCGGACCGGGCGGCGCCCACACCAGTGCCACGGCTGTTCTGTCTGACCTGGGGGAAGCCGAGCTGCTGCGCCGGTTGCTGGGCGATGTGCCGGATACGCCGCTGGCTCAGGTCGGGCCGGGCGACGACGCGGCGGTGTTGCGGGTGCCCGACGGCCGGGTGGTGGTGACCACCGACACCCTGGTGCAGGATGTCGACTTCCGCACCGACTGGTCCAGCGCCACCGACATCGGCATCAAGGCGGCGGTGCAGAACCTGGCCGACATCGCCGCGATGGGCGCCCGCCCGACCGGATTCGTGCTGACCCTGGTGGCCCCGGGCAGTACCGGGGCCGACTGGGCGGTACAGCTGGGGCGGGCCGTCATCGACCGGTGCGCCGAATCCGGGGCCGCGGTGATCGGCGGTGACCTGTCCAGCGGGTCACGAATCATGGTGAGCCTGACCGTGTTCGGCGACCTCGACGGGCAGCCACCGGTGCTGCGCAGCGGGGCCCGGCCCGGTGACGTGCTGGCGGTGGCCGGGCGCACCGGCTGGTCTGCCGCGGGGCTGGACCTGCTCGCCGACGAGGCCTTCGCCGCCCGGGCGGGCGGCGACCCGGACACTGCCGGTGCAGCGCGGGCCGCACTGGCCGCACACCGGCGTCCGGACCCACCGCTGGTGGCGGCTGCCGCGGCCCGGGCCGCGGGCGTGCACGCGATGATCGACGTCAGCGACGGGCTGGTGCGCGACGCGGGACGGATCGCGACGGCTGGCGCCGGGCAGATCCGGCTGGATCCAGGGCTGGCGGGCCTGAGTGAACCGGTGCGCCTGCTGACCCCGTTGGCGGCCCACCGGGAAGGGCAACCGGCGTCCGCGCGCCGGATCGCCTCGGAATGGGTGCTCACCGGCGGGGAGGACCATGCCTTGCTGGCCGCGTTCTCGGCCGATGCCGACATCCCGCCACAGTTCCGGGCCGTCGGCACGGTGGTATCCGGTCAGGATGAACTGGTCATGCTGACCGGCGGGCAACTCACCCCGGCCGGGCCGGGTTTCGATCACTTCGGTGGGTGAGCGGGCTCAGCCGGGTTGTGGCCGGGTCAGCGAGTGACCTTCCCGGCCTTCAGGCACGACGTGCACACGTGCACCCGCTTGGGGGCGCCGGCCACGACCGCCCGCACCCGCTGGATGTTCGGGTTCCAGCGGCGCTTGGTGCGCCGGTGGGAGTGCGAGATGTTGTGACCGAAGCCCGGGCTCTTGCCACAGACGTCACAGGTCGAAGCCACGATTACTCCTGAGTTCACGCGTCGGCGCCGGGTACCACCCGCGCGCAAGGGGCAGGCCCAGGTCGACTGGGCAACCTACCCAGCGTAGCCGAGAAGTCGTCGCAGGCTCAAAACCAGGGGTAGCCGGTCAGGTACGACCGGGATCGTGACGATACTGCCGAACGGCCCGTACTAGCAGTTTCGAGAGCAGAAAGGATGTGTTGTGGGCGGCGCACCACCCTCCACCGGACCACCGGCAGCGACGCTGCCCACAACGTCCGAGGAGAGCTGCCTCACCGGAGCCGACGTGATCACCTGGCTGCGTCGCTGCCGCGACGTGGTCCAGCTCAGCGCGGCCGCCGTCGACCGGATCAACGTGTTCCCCAGTGCCGACTTCGACACCGGGCAGAACGCCGCTCGCACGCTGATCGAGGCTCATGCCGCGGCCGCCCGGGTGCACGCCATGGTGGCCGGGCAGGGCGAACCCGGCCATGCCGGAGAGACCCTGTCGGCCGCCGCCCGCGGCGCCCTGCTCGGCGCGCAGGGCAACGTCGGGGTCCTGCTCAGCCAGTTCCTGCGGGGAATGTCGGACGCCGTCGCCTCCCGGACCGGCATCGATGCGACGATGCTGGCCCGCGGGCTGACCCGGGCGGAGGCGGACGCGCAGTCGGCGCTGGCGGACCCGCAAAAGGGCAGCCTGCTCAGCATCGCCCAGGCCGCCGGTGACGCCGCCGAGTTCACCGCGATGTCCGGGCACCGGTCGGTGGCCCAGGTGGCGGCCGCGGCCGCCGAAGCGGGGCTGGCCTGCCTGCCGCGTACGGTGACCCAGCAGCCGATGCTGGCGCGCGCCGGCCTGGTGGACGCCGGCGCTTTGCTGCTGGTGCTCATGCTGGAGTGCCTGGTCTCGGTGGCCGAGGGCGCGGACCAGCCGCAGGCCGATGCGGTGCTGGCAAACTGGGGCGCCGGCATCGATCCGAGGTCCTGCCTGAACACCGATGGCCGCCGTTGCGGCCTGCGGGGCGGGCAGACCGAGCTGATCTGCACGCTGGGCGCTCAGCAGGTCGGCGGCCTGGCCGAGCAACTGCGCGATCTCGGCGAGCATGTGGTGGTGGCCGGGACGGCACCGTTGTGGAGCGTGCACGTGCACACCTGCGAGGTCGAGGCCGTCCTCGAGGTCGTCGGCCGCTTCGGCTCGGTCGAGCAGGTGAGCACCATCGGGTCGGCACCGGCCCAGGAGCCACCCACCCAGATGTGTGTGGTACTGGCCTACTCCAGCGGTACCGGGCTGACCGAGCTGTACCAGGCCCAAGGCTTCCGCACTTTCACCGACACCAACCCGCACGCGATCCGGGACGTGCTCGCCACGGCACTGGGTGCCACCTACGCCGATGGTGTCCTGGTCGTGCTTCCCGGTAGCGCGGAGGTGGCCGGCACGGTGGCGCAGCTGACCGAGGAGCAGCCCGACGACCGGGTGCGGATGCTGCCGGCCACCGGGCACCCGCAGGTGGTCGCGGCCGCGTCGGTGACCATTCCGGGCGGGCCGCAGGAGGTCATCGCCACCCTCACCGAGGTCATCCAGGCCACTTCGTGGGCCGGGATCCGGCTGGACGCCGACCTGCTGCAGTTGCCGGACCTGTTGGCCGCCGAGGCGGCCCAGTTGCACGAAGAGCACCGCCGGCCGGTCGACCTGTGCACCGTGGTGCTGGGCCGCAACGTACCCGCGGTGATCGGCCGGATGCTGGGCGACGTGGTGGGGGCCGCGCTGGGCGGGGTCGAGGTGTTCGTCGTCGACGGCGGGCTGACCGACTGGCTGGTCACCATCGGTGTGCAGTGAACGGCCGCGGCCGCGGGCCCGGTACACCCGTGGTATTCATGCTGATGTGACCGATCCGCTGAGCACGCCGCTGCGGACGCTGGTCGCGGGCAAGGGTGCCACGCTGATGCGGCAGGCGTTCGAGGTCCACACGGTGGAGGACGCGCTCCGCCATTTTCCGCGCCGCTTCCAACCGCTGGACACCCCGACGCCGCTGGGCGAGGTGGTGGCTGGGGAGAACGTCACGCTGCTGGCCAGGGTCGTCTCTTGCCACGCCCGGCCGATGCGCCGGCGTCCCGGCTACGTGGTCAACGTCGACGTCACCGACGACGTCCACCGGTTGCCGTTGACGTTCTTCGCCGCCAAACGGTCCATCGTGCAGTTCTGGGAGCGCAAGCTGATGCGGCCCGGGCAGGTGCTGCTGTTCGAAGGCAAGGCCGACGTCTTCAACCGCACGCTGCAGGTCACCCATCCACGGATCATCGAGTTCGGCGAAGACCACGACGTCCCGCCGGTGTTGCCGATCTACCCGGCCACCAAAGGGCTGAACACGATGGCGATCTGGCGCATCGTCAAGACGTGCCTGGGCTACCTGGACGGGGAGGATCTGCCCGACCCCGTCCCGGCCGCCGTGCTGGCCCGGCACCGGCTGCCGGCACTGGGGGAGGCGTTCCGGCTGATTCACACCCCCACCGGGGACGGCTCACACCAGCAGGCCATTCACCGGTTCCGGCACGAGGAGGCACTGGCCGCGCAGTTGGCGTTGGCGCAGCGCCGGCTGGCCGCCAAGGCCATGCCCGCGGTGGCTCGCGCGCAGCGCAGCGACGGGTTGGTGGACCGGTTCGACGCCGGCCTGCCGTTCGAGCTGACCGCGGGGCAGCGGCGGGTGGGCAGGGAGATCGCGGACGACCTGGCCCGTTCGTTTCCGATGCACCGGCTGTTGCAGGGCGAGGTCGGCTCCGGCAAGACGGTGGTCGCGTTACGGGCCATGCTGGCGGTGGTGGACGCGGGCGGGCAGGCCACGTTGCTGGCGCCCACCGAGGTGCTGGCCGCCCAGCACCTGCGCAGCATGCTGGCGTTGCTGGGCGAACTCGGCGACTGGACCCGGCCCGACTCGGTGCACCTCACCCTGCTCACCGGCGGGCTGGGGGCAGCGGCGCGCCGGGACGCGTTGCGGGAGATCGAGAACGGCACCGCAGGCATCATCATCGGCACGCACGCGTTGCTGTCGCAGACGGTGGCCTTCGCCGACCTGGGGCTGGTGGTGGTGGACGAACAGCACCGGTTCGGCGTGGAACAGCGGGACGCGTTGCGGGACAAGGCATCCGTGGTGCCACACCTGTTGGTGATGACGGCCACCCCCATCCCGCGCACCATCGCGATGACGGTGTTCGGCGACCTCGAGGTGTCCACCCTACGGGAGGTCCCGGCCGGGCGGGCCGAGGTGAGCTGCCACGTGGTGGATGCCGCCAACCAGGCATGGATGGACCGCACCTGGGCCCGGGCTGCGGAGGAGATCGCTTCCGGCCGTGGAGTGTTCGTGGTGTGCCCACGGATCGGGCCGGACGCCGGCCAGGCGGAGGAGGGACCGGAACTGGAACCGCCCGAGGCAGACCGGCAGCTGCAGGGGGTGCTGGAGGTGGCCGACCGGCTGGCCGGCCTTCCGGCGCTGGCGGGTGCCCGGATCGGGGTCGCGCACGGACGGCAGCCGGGGGAGGAACGCGAGGCAGCCATGCGGGATTTCGCCGCCGGCGACCTCGACGTGCTGGTGGCCACCACCGTCGTGGAAGTCGGGGTGGATGTGCCGAACGCGTCGATGATGATCGTGCTGGACGCGGACCGGTTCGGTGTGTCTCAGTTACATCAGCTGCGCGGGCGGGTGGGCCGCGGTGAGCATCGCGGGTTGTGCCTGCTGGTCGACGGGTCCACCGACACCGCTCGGGGACAGCTGCCGGTGCCCGGGCCCGGCCGGGTTGACCCAGGCACGACGGCCGGGCGGCGGCTGGCGGCGGTGGCGGCCAACCCGGACGGGTTCACGCTGGCCGACCTGGATCTCAGCCTGCGCCGGGAGGGTGACGTGCTGGGCGCGGCCCAATCCGGGCGCCGGTCCTCGCTGCGGTTGCTGCGGGTCAGCCGGGACGCCACCATCATCCAGGCCGCCCGTGAGGACGCCGGTCGCATCATCGACGACGATCCGCAACTACGCCGTCACCCGCAGCTGCGGGCGATGGTGGAGCGGTTGCTGGACGAGCAGCAGCGGGATTTCCTGGACCGGGCTTGACCGGCTGCGGCCCGGCTCAGCGATTGCGGACGCTGGCGATGTGGCGTATTCCCAGTTCGTAGCCGTGCACCCCGGCACCGATGATGACGGCGTCCACCACCGCCGACAGGTAGGAGTGGTGCCGGAACTCCTCCCGGGCGTGCACGTTGCTGATGTGGACCTCGACCTTCGGCCCGGCCAGCATCGTCACCGCGTCCCGGAGCGCCACCGAGGTGTGCCCGTACCCGGCCGGGTTGATCAGCAGCGCCGCCCCGGCGGCGTGCGCCTGGTGGATCAGCTCGATCAGCTCGCCCTCGTGGTTGGACTGCGCGAACCGCACCGTCAGGCCGAGTTCCGCCCCCAGCGTGCGGCACCGGGAGGCGACGTCGTCCAGGGTGTCGTGACCGTAGACCTGCGGCTGCCGGCCGCCCAGGAGGTTCAGGTTGGGGCCGTTGAGAACCAGCACGCCGAAGTGCTCAGCAGTCGTAGTCACGCGGCCAGTCTGCCAGTGTGCGGGAGAATGCCGTTCGTGACCCGCATCATTGCCGGCTCGGCCCGCGGGCGGCGCCTGCAGGTGCCGCCCGGTCCGGGGACGCGCCCGACCGCCAGCCTGGTCCGGGAGGCGGTGTTCTCCCGGCTGGAACACGACGGGGCGGTCGACGGGCACCGGGTGCTCGACCTGTTCGCCGGCTCCGGCGCGCTCGGCCTGGAAGCGGCCAGCCGCGGCGCCCAGGCCGTCGTGTGTGTGGAATCCGCGCATGCCGTGGCACGACTCATCGGCACGAACGCCGCCTCGCTCGGCCTGGCCGCCCAGGTGACCGTGGTGGCCCGGCCGGTCGCCGCTTTCCTGGGCGCCACCGCTGCCGCGCCCTTCGACCTGGTGCTGGCCGATCCGCCCTACGCGATGGCCGACGACGAACTGGCCGGCGTGCTGGCGGCGCTGGTGAACAACGCCTGGCTGAGCGAGGACGCCGTCGTCGTGGTGGAACGGGACGCTAGGTCTGCCGAACCGCGGTGGCCGGGCGGGCTGGACCCCTACACGCAGCGGCGCTACGGGCAGACCCGGGTTTGGTACGGCCAGCTCGCCGGTGGGGGCGCCGCATGAGGTTCCGCACCGGTCTGACCCGCCGCACCGGCACCGCCGCCGGGTGCCTCATCGGCGCCGTACTGGGCGCGTGCACCGCCCCCGAACGGCCCCCAACGCCGCCCTCATCATCCCTACCTTCATCGCCGCCGTCCGCTTCCGCACCGGGGGAACCCGACTTTCCGTCCTACATCGGTCCGGCCCGGGTGATCGTGATCGCCGGCCAGGACGTCATCGAAACACCCGACACCGCGGTGCGATGCTGGATCACCCCGCCCACCGGTGGGGAGCATGAACGGGTGGATTGCACGGTGCAGGACCCCGACTATCCGGTTCCGGATGGAAATCCCGGCTGCCCGGACTGGGGCCGCTCGGTGCGGTTGTCGGCCACCCCGGCCGTCATCTGTTCGGCCCCGTTGCCGTCGGCCGGTGCGGTGCGAATCACGCCGCCGGCCACCGTGCGGGTGGGGCAGATCCTGTGTGTGGTCACCGCCGAGTCGATCTCCTGCCAGCATGAACGGACCGGCGCAGCGTTCGACCTGGCCCGCGACGAACTCGACCTGCGACCCGCACCGTCGGTGTCCTCTTGAGCACCGGTCAACCGACCGGCACCGTCCACGGTTCGATCCGGTGACCGGTCACCAGTCCGGCTGAGATGTACGGATCCTGATCCACGAACCGCTGCGTGGCCTGCGCGTCACGGAACACCAGCACGCCGGCGTGCGGGGGATCGCCCAGCGCGCCGGCCATGATGCACTCACCGGCCTCGTGCATCCGCGTCAGCAGACCCAGGTGACCTTCCCGGTACGGACCCCGCCGGTCCATGATGTCGGGCACGTAGTCGTACCACAGCAGGCTCAGTTGCCTCATCGTCGCCCTCCGATGCGGGTGAACGGATCCGGATCGTGCCCCACGCTAGCGTGGACCGGTGCCACCCCCTTCGTTGCACCGGCGACGGGCCGTGCCGCCGTGGACCCTGGTCATCGCCTCGGTGCTGTCGGTGCAGTTCGGTGGCGGGGTCGCCCGGTTGCTGTTCGAGGACCTGGGCGCCCCTGGCACCTTGTTGCTGCGGCTGGGATTCTCCGGGCTGATTCTCGCCGCGATCCTCCGCCCCCGGGCCGGCCGCTGGTCATCCGCGGCGTGGGGGGCCGTTCTGGCCCTCGGGGTGGCCCTGTCGGCGATGAACCTGAGTTTCTACCTGGCCCTGCGCGACGTCCCGCAGGGGGTTGCGGTCACCGTCGAGTTCACCGGTCCGCTGCTGCTGGCGCTGGCCCAGACCCGCCGCTGGGTGGACGCTGGTTGGGCCGCCGCCGCGATGGCCGGGGTGCTGCTGCTGGGGTTGGACCGGGACGCCGACGTGCGCCTGACCGGTCTCGGGTTCGCGTTCCTGGCCGGACTGTTCTGGGCCCTGTACATCCTGGCGTCGGCCCGGGTCGGCCGGGAACTGACCGGTTTGCAGGGGCTTTCGGTGGCACTGCTGATCGCCATGGTGCTGATCCTGCCGCTCGGGGCATCGGCGATGCCGACCGCGTTCGGTTCGCCGCGATTGTTGCTGGGCGGGCTGGCGGTGGCGATGCTGTCCTCGCTGATCTGCTACGGGCTGGAACTCGTCGCGTTGCGCCGGATGACCACCAGGGTGTTCGGCATCCTGATGAGCCTGGGGCCGGCCGCGGCTGCCCTGTCGGGGTGGCTGGTACTGGACCAGCGGCTGGGTGCCCGCCAGCTGTTGGCCCTGCTGCTGGTCACCGTGGCCAGCATCGGCGTCACCGCCACGGCTAGCCGGGCGCGGCGATGACGACCTTGTTCCGCAACAGCTTCCAATGCACCGGCGTACCGGTGGGGAAGTCGCCGGCCCGTGGCGTGGCGACGTCCACCCGCACGGGCACATCCGCGGCCCGGACCAGTACCGAGGTGACCGGGCCACGCAGGATCTGACCGGTCACCGTGGCGGCGCGTGCCCCGTCCGGCGCGTTGCCGTCGGCCGGGACGAGTTCGATCTCCTCCGGGCGGATCAGCGCCGTGCCCGGTCCCTCGGGCACCGGTTCGCGGTTGCCGATCTTGGCCGTCAACGCGGTTCCGGCGGTCACCGTGCTGTGGAACGTGGCCGCGCGCACCGTGCCGGGAATCCGGTTGACCACACCGACGAACTCGCTGATGAACGGCGTGTGCGGATGCAGGTAGAGCTGTTCCGGGGTGCCGATCTGTTCGATGCGCCCGGCCCGCATCACCGCCACCCGGTCGGCCATCGTCAGGGCCTCCTCCTGGTCATGGGTGACCAGCAGTGCCGTCGTGGCAGCTTCCTGCTGGATGCGGCGCAGCTCCTCCCGCAGGTGGTTGCGAACTCGGGCATCCAGCGCCGACAGCGGTTCGTCCAACAACAGCACCCGCGGTTCGATCGCCAACGCCCGGGCCAGTGCGACGCGTTGCTGCTCCCCACCGGACAACTGCGCCGGATAGCTGTCCCGCAGCGCACCCAGCCCCACCAGCTCAAGCAACCGGGCGGCCCGCTCACCGGCTTCGGCTCTGGAGCTGCCGTGCCGCTTGGGCCCGTACATCACATTCTGTGCGGCGCTCAGGTGCGGGAACAGGGAATAGGACTGAAAGACGATGCCGACGTTGCGTTTGCGGACCCCGAGGCGGCTGACGTCCTGGTCGTCGAGGTACACCCGGCCCTCGTCCTGCGGCTCCAGCCCGGCCAGGATCCGCAGGGTGGTGGTCTTGCCGCAGCCGGACGGGCCGAGCAGCGCCACCAGTTCGCCGGCCGCCAACTGCAGGTCGACACCGGCCAGGACGGTGTTCGTGCCGTAGCTCTTGGTGATGTTCTGCAGGCTGACCCGGGTCGCCATCGCACCTCCTCGCGCCCGCCTAGGCTAGCCTGCGGGCAGCGACACGACCGGCCGAGGCGAGTAGTCTCCCGGCATGGGGCCGCCACTTTCGTCACCGATCTTGATCGAGAACATCAGCTACCTGCTCACCGTCGACGACCAGGACACCGTGCTGCGTGATTCGTCGGTGCTGATCCGCGACGGGCGCATCGCCGCCATCGGCGCCGCGGCGGACCTGGCCGCAACGGCACCGGACGCGGAACGTATCGACGGTCGTGGCCGGCTGGTCATGCCCGGCTTGGTGAACCTGCACACCCACACGCCGATGACGTTGTTGCGTGGACTGGCCGAAGACGTTGACCTGCAGGGGTTCCTGGCCAGAGTGTGGGCCGCCGAGGGTGCGGTGATGGATCCCGGCACGGTGCAGGTGGGGGCCGAACTCGGCGCCTTGGAGTCGTTGCTCGGCGGGTGCACCACCCAGCTGGACATGTACTTCCACCACGACCGCGCGCACGCCGGAGCGTTGCGGGTGGGAACCCGCCACGTCACCGGTCCTACCGCCCTGGACGGGACCGGCCCGGACGGGTTGGACTTCGACCAGCGGCTGGCCGCGATGGCCGCCTGGCCCACGCTGCTGCGCGACCTGCACGACGCCGGCGATGCATGGGTGCCGCCCAGCGTCTGCCCGCACGGCACCTACACGGTGAACCCGGAGAATCTGCAAGAGATCCGCGATGTGATGCAGTCCTGGGACGAGCCGGGAGTGTTGACGATTCATGCCAGCGAGAACCTGGCCGAGAACGAGCAGGTGCACCGCGAACACAGCCGCACCCCGGTGCGGGTGCTGGCCGACAGCGGACTGATCGGCAACCGCTGGCCGGTGGTCCTCGGGCATGGGGTACACCTTGACGATACGGACCAGCAGGTGGTGGCTGCCAACGGTGTCGCGGTCGCCCACTGTCCCGGGTCCAACCTGAAACTGGCCTCCGGGGCGATGCCGTGGCGGACCTACCGGCAGGCCGGGATCCGGCTGGGCATCGGCACCGACGGGTGCTCCTCCTCCAACGACCTGGACATGTGGCAGGCGATGCGGCAGGCGGCGCTGTTGGCCCGGCTGACCGCCGGGCACCCGGACGTCGCCCCGGCCGCGCACATCGTGCGGGCCGCCACCATCGACGGTGCCGGCGCGCTGGGTATGGCCCAGCGCATCGGCTCCGTCGAAGAGGGCAAGGAGGCGGATGTGATCATCCTCGACCTGGACGCCCCGCACCTGACCCCGGTGCACGACCCGTATGCGCTGTTGGTGTTCGCGGCCGGTCGTGGCGACGTCACCGACGTGTTCGTCGCCGGCCGGGGTGTCGTCCGCGACCGGGCCAGCACCCGGATCGACCGGGCCGAGCTGCTGGCCCGGGCCCGGCAGCGGGGCCGGGCGGCCGCCGAGGCGGCGGCGCGGGCCTGACCAGCGGTGGGCGCGCCGCAGGTGCCGCGGCGATGCTGACGGCCGTCACCACCGTCGTCCTGCCGGTCGTGCTGATCGTCGCCGTGGGGGCCCTGCTGGGCACGCTGTTCCCGCTCGATCAGGTCACCTTGGCCAAGGTCCAGTTGTACGCGCTCACCCCGGCGCTGGCGTTCCGGTCGCTGCTGAACATCGAGGTCTCCGGGGCGCAGGCGACCCAGCTGATCGCCGGTTTCCTGCTGGTCACCGCGGTGGCCGGACTGGTCGCCGTCGTGGTGTCCGGGATCGTGGGCCGCGGCCACCGGCGCGCGATGGTGGCCGGGGTGATGGTCGGCAACCACGGCAACTTCGGGCTGCCCATCGGCCTGCTGGCGCTCGGCGAGGCGGGGCTGGACACGGCGGTGGTGCTGTTCCTCGCCTCACTGCTGGTGATGTGGACGGTCGGTCCCGCGGTGCTCGGCGGGCATACCCGGCCGATGCCGATGTTGCGCGCCATCGGGCTGCTGCCGGTGACCTGGGCGCTGGTGGCGGCGTTGGTGCTGCGGCTGGCCGGGTGGGGACTGCCCGCCGGAGTACACACCAGCATCGATCTGCTGGCCGATGCGGCCATCCCGGTGGTGCTGCTGGCCCTGGGGGCCCAGTTGGCCGGCAAGGCCGGGTTCAGCCTCGGTGCTCCGGTGCTGGCCGCGGTCGCGATCAGGTCCCTGCTGCCGCTGGTGGCGCTCGCGGTGGGGGCTGGGCTGGGCATGCACGGCTTGGTGTGGCAGTCCCTGGTTCTCGCGTTCGCGATGCCCACCGCGGTGAACACCCTCATGCTGGCCATGGAGTACCGGGTCGACACCAGGACCACCGGCAGCGTGGTCGCCGTGAGCACCCTGGCCAGCATTCCGGTCATCGCCGTGGTGGTGACCCTGTTGCCGCGGCTGGGCTGAGCAGTGCCGGCGGGGTACCGGGGGTACTGGTGGTGTGCCGGTGCTTGCCTATCCTGGTCAGGTGTCCCCGGACCGCTCGTTCCTGCTGAGATTCGCCTGGCTGTCCATCGGCACCGCGGTCCTGACGATTCTGCTGAAGGCGGCCGCCTGGTGGGTCACCGGCAGCGTCGGCCTGTTGGCCGATGCTGCCGAATCCGTGGTGAACATCGTCGCCGCGCTCATCGCCTTGCTGGCGTTGCGGGCCGCCGCCATGCCGGCCGACCACAACCATCTGTTCGGCCATTCGAAAGCGGAGTACCTGTCCGCGGCCGCGGAGGGGCAGATGATCCTGGTGGCGGCGGTGGTGATCGGCTGGGCGGCGGTGCGCCGGTTGCTCGACCCGCAACCGTTGGAACAGCTCGACGTGGGGATCGCCGTCTCGGTGGTTGCCGCACTGCTCAACGGGGCGACCGCGATCGTCCTGCTGCGGGCCGGGCGCAAACACCGGAGTTCGACGTTGAGCGCCGACGGGCACCACCTGCTCACCGACGTGGTCACCACCACCGGCGTGGTTGCCGGCGTGCTCCTGGTGCAGGCGACCGGGTACCAGCGGCTGGACCCGATCCTGGCGATCGTGGTCGCGGTGTACATCACCACGACTGCATTCCGGTTGCTCCGCGATGCTGTCAACGGGCTCATGGACCACGTCTGGCCGGGAGAAGAAACTAACGAACTGGCAACAGTCTTGAGAGGGTTCGTCACCGACGAGGTGGAGATCCGGGGTATCCGGACGCGGGTCGCCGGACACGCCAGATTCGCCGATCTGCACCTGTTGGTGCCCGGCGACTGGACCGTTGCCCGCGCGCACGCGTTGGCTGCGGAAATCGAGTGCAGCGTGCGCGAAACCATGGCCGATGTGCAGCTGATGTGCCATATGGAGCCCCTTCGCGACTCGGTGTCCTCCGCGGACTGCGATGCAGACGCCGACGTCCGTTCGCGCCCACCGGGACCATGACCCGAGGCTGCCCCCCGGGGTCGCCGGCGGTGGCGTCCGCGGCGGCGCGCACGGCGCATCGGCACGTGCGATTCGTCCGCCCAGAACCGCCGTGAGGGGTGCCCTTTCGGCGGTAGCATGTGGTGCCAGTACCTGAACACGCAGGTTTTGAGAGGAGTCCGCATCCATGAAGATTTACCGAGGGCCACTTGCCGCCTCCGCAGCGCTTGCGCTCACCCTTTCTGCCTGCGGTGGCAGCACCGGGTCCAGCTCCGGCGGCGCAAGCGGGTCGTCGGAGGCCGACTGCGGAACCGACGAGGTGTTCTGTGTCGGCATGGTCACCGACGCCGGCAAAGTCGACGACAAGTCCTTCAACCAGTCCGCCTGGGAAGGCATCGAGACCGCCGCGGAGAAGACCGACGCGCTGGTCAAGTACATCGAAACCACCGACTCCAAGGACTACGCCGCCAACATCGCCAAGTTCACCGACAAGGACTACGACGTCGTCGTCACCGTCGGGTTCCTGATGCAGGACGCCACCGCGGAAGCGGCCGCCGAATACCCGGACACCCACTTCATCGGGGTGGATCAGGCCCAAGCCGAGACCATCGAGAACCTCACCGGGCTGGTATTCCCGGAGGACCAGGCCGGATATGCCGCCGGCTATCTGGCCGGACTGATGACCACCTCCAACAAGGTCGGCCAGGTGCTCGGGTCGGAGATTCCCCCGGTGCAGAGGTTTGCCCTCGGGTTCACCGCCGGTGCCAAGGCATCCAATCCGCAGGTCAGCGTGAGCCAGGTGTATCACCCGGCCGACCCCAACGCTTTCGCCGACCCGGTGTGGGGCGCCAACGAGTCCAAGAAACAGCTGTCCCAGGGCGCCGACGTGATCTTCGGGGCCGGTGGAAAGACCGGCAACGGCGCGCTCGGTGAGATCGCCAAGGCTTCGGGCGCCGGTGACTCGGTGTTCTGCATCGGCGTGGACACCGACCAGTACGAAACGGTGCCAGAAGCTCGTCCCTGCCTGGTGACCTCCGCGATGAAGCTGATCGACGAGGGCGTGGCCGAGCTGATCACGCAGGCCAAGGACGGTTCGATCAAGGGCGGGGATTTCGTCGGCGACGTCGGCCTCGCCCCCTACCACGACCTGGACGGCAAGGTGCCTGAGGAGACCAAGACCAAGGTCACCGACGTGGTCAAGGGCTTGCAGGACGGTTCGATCAAGACCAGCGTCAGCCTCAGCTGAGCGTGAGCGGATCCGCCGATACGGACGCGGCGGTGCGGCCAGCGGCGGATCAGTCGCCGGCCGCACCGCCGTCCGGGATCCTGGACAGGCTGGCTCGCTACCAGGACCTCATCGTGCCGGTGCTGGCTCTGCTGATCGCATTCGCGATCGGCGCCGCCCTGATCAGGATGCAGGGCGTGAACCCCTGGTACGCCTACGAGACGCTGTTGCGGTCCGCGCTCGGCACCGAGCGCGGCCTGCTGCGCACGTTGCAGAAGGCCACGCCGCTGGTGCTGGCCGGGCTCGCGGTGGCCGTCGCGTTGCGCGTCGGGCTGTTCAACATCGGCGCCCAGGGCCAGCTGTTGTGGGGAGCGATCGCCGCCGCCTACGTCGGCACGACGCTGACCGGGCTACCCGCAGCGCTGCTCATCCCCAGCTGCATGCTCGCCGGCATGCTCGCCGGCGCTTTGTGGGGGGCCATCGCCGGGGTGTTGAAGGCGACCCGTGGTGTGCACGAGGTGATTTCGACGATCATGCTGAACTCGATCGCGGTCGGCATCATCGACTATCTGGTCAGCTACCCGCTCAAACAGCAGGGGCAACCCATTCCGCGTACCGATGCCGTCGCCGAGGCCGCGAGGATGGGCAATCTCGGGTTCGTGCCCATCGGCTTCGTCGTCGCCGTCGCGCTCGCCGCCGCCGTCGCCTGGGTGCTGCAGCGCACCACATTGGGTTTCCGGTTCGACACCGTCGGCAAGAACCGGCACGCCGCCTGTTACGCCGGCATCCGGATCCCGTACGTGATCAGCGGGGCGATGTTCGCCTCCGGTGCGCTGGCCGGCCTCGGCGGGGCGGTGGAAACCCTGGGCGTGGTGCACCGGTACGAGGCCGGGTCCAGTTCCGGTCTCGGGTTCGACGGCATCACCATCGCCTTGCTGGCCAGGTCCAACCCATGGGCAACCATCCCGGCGGCGCTGCTGGTGGGTGTGTTGCGGTCGGGAGCCAACGGTTTGCAGTTCGACACCGGTATCGAGCCGGAGATCGTCGATGTGCTGCTGGCGATCACGCTGTTGCTGGTGTCGTTGCCGATCCTGGCCGGGCTGGTGTTCGGTCAACGTGCCAAGAGTGGCGTGGCACTGACCAGTGGGTGGGGTTCCTGATGGTCGGGTATCTGAACCGCAACCGCACCACTGTGCTGATCGTGGCCGCCGTCGTCGTGGCGGCCTACCTGTCTTACTTCATCGACGGTCCCCGCACCAGGTCGGTGCTGGTGTTCGCCTGGGCGTACGCGGTGCCGCTGGTGCTGGCGTCGATGGTGGGCATCATCGGTGAACGGTCCGGGGTGGTGAACATCGGCATCGAGGGGCAGATGCTGGCCGCGGCGTTCGCGGCCTTCTTCGCCGCCGCCGTGAGCCGTTCGCTGCTGGTCGGCGTGCTCGCCGGGATCGGCACCGGCATCCTGATGGGCGCGTTCCTGGCCGTCACCACCGTGCGCTGGCGGATGGACCAGATCATCGCCGGCGTCGTGCTGAACATCGTGGCCACCGGGCTGACGTCGTTCTACTACTCCCAGGGGCAGACGTTGCCGCGGGCGATGCCGAAGTTCTCGGTGCCGCTGCTCAGCGAGATTCCGCTCATCGGGCCGGCGTTCTTCCACAACGGTGCGTTCGCGCTGTTCGCCATCGTGGCTGTGCTGGTGTTGCAGTACCTGCTGTTCTCCAGCCGGTGGGGGCTGCGGACCAGGGCGATCGGCGAACACCCGCACGCGGCCGACACCGCCGGGGTGAACGTCGTCGCGCTGCGGCTGTTCAACGTGTCCGCGGCCGGGCTACTGGCCGGTGCCGCCGGGGCGTACCTGTCATTGGAGGCCACTTCCACGTTCGAACGCGGTTTCACCGCCGGCCGCGGGTTCCTGGCGCTGGCGATCATGATCTTCGGGGCCTGGCATCCACTGCGGGCGATGGCCGCCGCGTTGTTCTTCGGATTCACCGCCGCCCTGGCCTCCCAGTTACAGGCGGACCGGGTCGTCGACATTCCACCGCAGTTCGTCAACCTGCTGCCGTACGTGCTCACGCTGGTGGTACTCGCGGTGGCCGCGGAGCGGGTGCACCCGCCGGCCGCGGTCGGCCAACCGTTCGTCAAGGAGGACACCTGATGAGCGCGCCGGCCGGTCCCGGTTCAACGGCCGCGTCACCGGACCACCCGGCCGGGCGGTTACTGGAACTGGACGGGGTAACCAGGGCTTTCGGCGCGGTCAAGGCCAACACCGGCATCACCATGCACGTGGACCGGGGCGAGATCGTCGCCCTGCTCGGGGAGAACGGTGCCGGCAAGTCGACACTGGTCAAGCAGATCTTCGGTCTATTGAAACCGGACACCGGCACGATCAAGATCAAGGGCGACCCCAGACCGGTGAAGAACCCTTCCGATGCCATCCGGCGCGGCGTCGGCATGGTGCACCAGCATTTCCAGCTGGTGCCGGTGATGACCGTGGCCGAGAACCTGATCCTGGGCAACGAGCCGACGCGTGCCGGCCGGGTGGACCTGGACAGTGCCCGCACCATGGTGCGGGAGCTGTCCACGAAGTACGGGCTCAGGGTCGATGCCGATGCCCGCGTCGAGGACATGCCGGTCGGGGCGCAGCAGCGCGCGGAGATTCTCAAGGCGTTGTCGCGGGACGCGGAGCTACTGATCCTGGATGAGCCGACGGCGGTGCTGACCCCACAGGAGACCGACGAGCTGCTGTCGGTGATGCGGGACTTGGCCGACCGGGGAACGTCGATCGTGTTCATCACCCACAAGCTGCGCGAGGTTCTCGCCGTCGCCGACCGGGTGTACGTGCTGCGGGGCGGCCGGGTGGCCGGTGAAGTGGCCGCCAAGGACACCGACCAGGCCGCGCTGGCGCGGATGATGGTGGGCCGCAGTGTCGTGCTGGCGGTGGACAAGGAACCGTCCGATCCCGGTGACGTCGTGTTGCAGGTGAGCGATCTCGTGGTGCGGGACGAGCGGAAGCTGCCCGCCGTCGACGGTTTCAGCGTGAACGTGCGAGCCGGAGAGATCGTGGGACTGGCCGGGGTGGAAGGCAACGGTCAACGGGAGTTGGTGGAGGCGATCGCCGGCATGCGTAAGCCGGAGTCCGGGTCGGTCACGATGCTGGGCAAAGACATCACCGCCGCTCATCCGTTCGCGGTTCACGATGCCGGTGTCGGGCACATTCCCGAGGACCGGGAGAAGCACGGCTTGGTGTCCGGGCATACCATCGCCGACAACCTGATCCTCAACCGGTTCACCTACCCGCAGTTCTCCCGGCGTGGGGTCCGCGACGAGTCCGCGATCAACGACAACGCCACGGCGCTGCGCGAGCAGTTCGATATCCGCTCGTCCGGGATCCACGCCCATGCCGGGTCACTGTCCGGTGGCAACAAGCAGAAGATCGTCGTCGCGCGTGAGCTCAGCGCCAAGCCGCGCTTGTTGGTGGCCGCACAGCCCACTCGCGGTGTGGACGTCGGCTCGATCGAGTTCATCCACCAGCAGATCGTCGCGGCTCGTGACGACGGTGCCGCGGTGCTGTTGGTATCCGCCGAGCTGGACGAGGTGCTCAGCCTGTCGGACCGGATCGTGGTGATCCACGCCGGCCGGGCGGTGGCTCAGTTGCCGGCCGAAGGGGCCGACCGGGCCGAGATCGGCCGGTTGATGGCCGGCGGTGGCCACTGAGGCACGTGCGTGGCCACTGAGGCAGGCGGTGGCCGCCGGGCTCGAGGTTCAGGCGGCGCCGGTGTCGTCGGTGAGGAATCCGTTCCACAGGGCCACCGAGTCCGGGGCGAAGTCCCACTCGGGTGAGCCCAGCGCTTTGCGGAGGTCTTTCATGGACATCCACCCGCACCAGTCCACCTCTTCCCGCTGAGGGTGCACCGGGCCGTCCCAGGTGGTCGTATACAAGTAGGCGCGGTAGCGGGTCTGCTCATCCTCGTAGTCGCGTTCGGCGACGGGTTCGAGGGTGGCCGTGGTGATGTCCAGCTCCTCGCCGAGTTCCCGGTAGGCGCCCTCCAGCGGCGTTTCGCCGTCCAGGATGAGCCCGCCCGCGGCGAAGTCGTACAAGTTGGGAAAAATGTCCTTTGTGGCGGTGCGCCGGTGCACGAAGATCTTGCCCTTGCTGTTGCGCACCACCACGGCCGTCGACCCATGACGCAGGTTCTCCGCGCGCACCCGCGAGCGTGGCGCTGCGCCGACCGGGACCCCCTGCTCGTCATACACGCTGACGATCTCTTCCATACCTGCGAGATTAGCGCGCGGTTGCAGGCGGTTCGCAACCAGATGGCCGGTGCACCAGCCTTCGTGGCCGTGGTACGTGGGATGTCTCACTTTCGGCTGGGTAACCTGCCCGGCGGGTTCACCGGTGAACCGACGAGTGCTCTCCTGACAGCCGACAGTCGCGCCGAGGCAGGAGTTCTCGGACGATGCCCGAGAACACACCAGGTCTGGGAACCCACCAGGCCTGGGAACACAACATGCCTTGGGCCGGCGCACAGTGACGGTGCACGCGGTTCGGTAGGTACTCGACCCTGGGTGGGTACTCGATCCCTGGTCGGCGCTACGGCGCACAGGACGCACCCGTGCCCCGGTCCACGGTGGTTGTGGCCGGGTTGGCAGGGAGCCGGGTTGGCAGGAGCCGGGTTGGCAGGAGTCGGGGTGGCGGGGATCGAGGCGGCGGTCTTCACTCGTCCCGTGGCTACTCGAGGGGTGGTGGATCCGGACGTGGCGGTCTAGCGGGACCGTCCGGCCGCGGTGTCCATGTCTGAGGGCCCGGGCCGGGGTCCTCCTCTGCGTCCGGCAGCGGTGGCGGTGGGTTGAGGTGGGTCGTGGCGTACCGGTCGACGTGGTAGAGGTTGCCGGTCGGGCTATACCAGATCAGCCCACCGCTATCAGGGTCCGGTTCGTAGTCCCAGGCCCGGTGCGTCTTCACCACGTGGTGCCGCCGGCACAGGGGGTACAGGTTGCTGCTGGTGGTGGCCCCGGCCGGGTACGGGGTCCGGTGGTCCAGGTCGCACGAGGTCGCCGGGCGGGTGCAGAACGGAAACACGCAGACGGGATGCTTGGCTCTGGTCTGCTCGGCGAGGGCCTCGGTCGGGGTGTAGGCATCGGTGGACAGCTCGGTGCCCGTGTGGACAACCGGCCGGACACTGACCCGGGCGTCCGGTCGGGACAGCCAGTCCCGGATCTGGCTCGTGGTGACCGCGGTCCCGGTGCGTTGCAGGTAACCGGTCGGGGACAGGAGCCAGTCTCCGAGCCGCCGGTCGTCCCCGTCCGTGATGGTGGGGCCCTGGGCGTCAGGGCGTACGGTGGCCACCAGGTGGAGGTGGACCAGGAAACCCGTCTCGCCGACCGTGACCGCGCAGTGCGGCCGCGGCGCGGGCAGGAATGCCGCCGGGATGTCCTCATCACGGGCCGGGGGCTCGTCCCGGTCATGGTGGGGCCGCCAGCCGGCGAGTTGGGCGTCCGTGACGACCTCGGGCAGCGGCCCGGTCTCAGCCGGGCCCAGCCGCGGGCCCTGGGTGTCGGGGAGCGGTTCACCGAAAGCCCGCAGCCCGTGATCACACCAGTCAGCACCACCGTTCGCCTCGGCGGTATCGAGCGGGAGCGTGGCCTGGGTGCGAGCGAGGTCGCCGAGGGTCATCGCGCGGCGCACATCCCGGCTCTGGGTGCACCCGGCTGCCTTCAACGCAGCGGCCCCGGCGTTCAAGGCGTGATCAAGGGTGATCGCGTCCAGGTGATCCAATACCCCGGACAGCTCACTGACCCCGCCAGCCACAGCCGGGTCCGGTTGGGCATGACCGAACCACACACCACGCCGCTGCGCGGCGTTCTCGGCATCCCTGTTCGCCTGTTCCGGATCGAACTTCGCGACCGCCTCGGCGACGGTGCGGTCCAGCTGGGACGGTCCGACCCGGGTCAGGAACGGCGCGCACTGGACGTCGACCCATGCGGCCGCCCGCTTGGACAACCTCGTGGTTCGGGCGGCGAGGCGCCTGGCCTGCCAGGCCTGGACGCTTTCGCCGCGCAGCAGTTCCCAGGTCCTGGGCAGCCGGTAGGCGAGTTCCAGGGCATCACGGACCAGGTACTCCCCGGCGGTGGACATGCCAGCCGCAGTGACGAACTCCGTCAACGCGTACCCGCAGATCAGCGGCGAGCCGGGCCCGGCAAGCAGGATCCCGCCCTCCCACGGATCAGCCCCCGTGTCGCCACCAGCCGCCAGGACCTGCGGCGGGTTCGCGATCATGAACTCGACGGCCGTCTCCAACAACCTGACCTCGGCCCGGTTCGACTGCGCCCGTAGCCGGGCCGCGGCCGCCAGCAGACCGGCGTTGGAATCGTCGTGCGCGTCGTCGGCCGCGGTGATGGAAATCGCTGAACCGGAGCGCGATTCCCGATTCTCGCTGGTGTTGAACGGGGCGGTGGAGACGACGTCAGCGAAGGCGAGCAAACCCGCAGGGCGGCCGTCTTCGGCCTGCCGAACCACGTGATCTGCCGTCGCTGTCATGCCCCTATTCAACTCGTGAGGTCTGACAGTTCTCCTCGATCCCGTTCACGAACGGACTAATCCAAATACGCACCGCAACAAGCGAATACGAAAGGTAGTGCCGGTTGGCGCCGTGCGGTCATGCCCGTCTGTTTCTGGAGTTCCTCCCTGGCGGCTGGTGCGCCCTGGCTTGGCCGGCTTGCATCAATCGCTCACCCTGCGCACACCGCTGCCCCGTTCGGTGCATAACTCGGTCAGTTGTTCTGTCCTGGATCGCCCCGCCATTTCCGGACAGCAGACGGGCTCCGCGACGGCGCGATTGCCTGAGGCCTGTTCGGGCACAGCGACTATCGCCTACCGTCGGACAGTCGGTTACGAGCATGTCGGGGGAGTCATGAACGCGGTCGCGCTGGTGGAAGGCGAAGTTCGTGAACTCATTCGCCGGCGCGGCGTCGATCCAGTTCGCAATCCCGGTGAGGCGCGCGAACTGGTCAACGAGGCGGTGGCGGACTACCACGACCGCACCTTGTCCGGCGGTTTGCCGCTGCTGCACGACATCGACGCTGCCATCCGTACGATCCTGGATTCCGTGGCAGGGCTCGGCCCGCTGCAACCGTACCTGGACGATCCCGAGGTGGAAGAGGTCTGGATCAACCAGCCGGGCAAGGTGTTCGTCGCCCGCCGCGGCGTCGCCGAACTCACCCCCACGGTGCTCACTGCGGAACAGGTGCGGGACCTGGTGGAGCGGATGCTCAAACCGTCGGGGCGCCGCGTGGACCTGTCCAGCCCGTTCGTCGACGCCCTGCTGGCCGACGGCAGCCGCCTGCACGTGGTGATTCCCGACATCACCAGGGACATGTGGGCGGTGAATATCCGCAAGTTCGTTGCCAGAGCCGACCGGCTGAGCGACCTGGTCGAGCTGGGCACCCTGACACCCCCGGCGGCGCAGTTCCTGGACGCCGCGGTGCGCGCGGGGCTGAACATCCTCGTCGCCGGCGGCACCCAAGCCGGCAAGACCACGCTGCTGAACTGTCTCAGCGCCTCCATTCCTGCACTGCAACGCGTGGTTTCCTGCGAAGAAGTGTTCGAGCTGCGCGTTCCGTTGCGGGATTGGGTGCCGATGCAAAGCCGGCAACCCAACCTCGAAGGAACCGGTGAGATCCCGCTACGCCGGCTGGTCAAGGAAGCGCTGCGGATGCGGCCGGACCGCATCATCGTCGGCGAGGTCCGCCAGGCCGAGTCCCTCGACCTGCTGATCGCGCTGAACTCCGGTTTACCCGGCATGGCCACGGTGCACGCCAACAGCGCCAGAGAGGCCGTCACCAAGATGTGCACGCTGCCACTGCTGGCCGGGGAGAACGTCGCCGCAAGCTTCGTCGTGCCTACCGTGGCCAGCAGCATCGACATCGTCGTGCACACCGGCCAAGAGGTCGACGGGCGGCGACGGGTGCGCGAAATCGTCGCGGTGCCCGGCCGGGTCGAGGGCGACGTGGTCGAGATCAGCGACATCTTCACCAGCGCGAACGGCGAACTCGTTCGCGGCCGGGGATTCCCACCGCACGAGGACCGCTTCGCCCGGCACGGCATCGACATCCACGCCTTGCTCTCCGGGACGGACTGATCGTGGGCACCATCGTCGGATTGCTTCTGGGAGCAGGCGTCTTCAGCCTGTGGTGGTCCTGGTGGCCGCGAGAAAAGCCACTGCGGGTGCCGAACACCCTGATCCGCAAACTGTCCGAAGAGCTCACCCAGGCAGGACTGCACGCGGTTGCGCCGTCGGCCTTGTTCGGAGCCAGTCTTGTCAGCGCGCTGAGCGCTTTCTTGGTGCTGTATGCGGTCTCCCAGACCACCTCGATCGCCCTGGCGTTCGCCGTCATCGCCGCCGGCGTACCGATGGCGGTGGTCCGGCACCGCGCCCGGACCCGGCGGCGGACCACCCGCGATCTGTGGCCGGAGGCGGTGGATCATCTGGTTTCCGGTGTCCGGGCAGGCCTGTCATTGCCGGCGGCGCTGAGCCAGCTGGCCGAACGTGGCCCGGAGGAGCTGCGCCCGGCCTTCGCCTCGTTCACCGAGGACTACCGGGCTACCGGGCGATTCCTGCCGAGCCTGGACCGGCTCAAGGACCAGCTGGCGGACCCGGTGGCCGACCGGATCATCGAATCGCTACGGGTGACCAGGGAGGTCGGTGGCAGCGACCTGGGCCGGACACTGCGCACGCTGGCGGAGTTCCTGCGCCAGGAAGCCCAGACCCGGGCCGAACTCGAAGCACGCCAGTCGTGGACCGTGAATGGCGCCCGGCTGGCGGTGGCCGCTCCGTGGATCGTGTTGGCATTGTTGTCTACTCGGCCGGAGGCGGTGCATGCCTATGACAGCGTCACCGGGACGATGGTGCTGGCCTTCGGTGGCGCGGCGAGCGTGCTGGCGTACCTGCTGATGGTGCGCATCGGGCGGCTGCGCGACGAACCGAGGGTCTTGCGATGAGCCCCACCGGCTACGGCGCGCTGGCCGGCTTGCTCGGCGGTATCGGCCTGGCAACGATCGTCCGCTACCTGCCGGTGCTGTATCGTCCGTCGCTGGAGCAGCGTGTGCTGCCCTACATCAACGATGTCGCCAAGCCGTCGACGCTGTTGGCGCAGATGCAGGTGACCAACCCACTGACCGTACTGGAGCGACTGCTGGCGCCGTGGGTCGCCGGCGCCGCCGGTATCCTGGAACGGCTCACCGGTTCTGCCGCACTGACGCGCAAACGACTGGACGCCAGCGGGTCGTGGATCACCGTCGAGCAGTTCCGCGCCCAGCAGCTGGTCTTCGGCGTCCTCGGCCTGGCCGGCGGCCTGTTCCTGGCGCTCACCGCGGCGTGGCGGGGGCAGTCGTCGCTGATCATCCTGCTGGCCATGGTCGTGCTCGGTGGCGTCGGAGCCGTCATCGCCCGCGACTGGCTGCTCACCCAGGCGGTCAACCGACGCCGGTCCCTGATCCTGGTCGAGTTCCCCACCGTCGCAGATCTCTTGGCACTATCGGTGGGTGCGGGGGAGGGGCCGGTACCGGCGATGGAGCGGGTCGCCCAGGCCACCAACGGAGAACTGTCCAAGGAGTTCGGCCGCGTCATCGCCGATGTCCGTGCCGGCGGCGCGGTGGTCTCCGCCTTGTCGCGGATGGCGTCCCGGGTCGACATCTTGGCGCTGACCCGGTTCGTGGACGGGGTCATCGTCAGCCTGGAACGCGGTACACCGCTGGCCGAGGTGTTGCGCGCGCAGGCGGGCGACGTCCGCGAGGCGTCGCGGCGGGAACTCATGGAAGAAGGCGGCCGCAAAGAAATCGCGATGATGGTCCCGGTGGTCTTCCTGGTGCTGCCGATCACCGTGTTGTTCGCCATCTACCCCGGCATGGTCGTCCTGTCCATGGGGATGTGACCGTTGCCGACTCTCACCACCGACACCATCGTTGAGCACACATTCCAGGCAGCCGCCGCCCCACCCACACAGGAGAGGAAACGCCATGTCCATGCTGTTGAGGCGAATCGTCGAAGCCGCCCGCCCGGCCGACTCGGAGCGCGGCGACGTGCCCGGCTGGGTCATGGTCACCATCATGACCGCCGGCCTGGTTCTCGGAATCTGGACCGTCGCCGGAGACCTGTTGGTCGATGTGTTCCGGGACGCGATCGACGGGGTGGTATCCGGCGTCAGCGGCTGACCGGTCGCGACGACGGATCCGCCATCGTCGAGTTCATCATGCTCAGTGGTGTTCTGAGCCTGATCGTGCTCAGCGTGGTCCAGTTGGTCCTGGTGGTTCATGTTCGCAACATCCTGGTGGACAGTGCCTCCGAGGGCGCTACCTATGCGGCGTTGGCGGACCGTACCGCTGCCGACGGAGCGGCCAGGACCGAGACCCTCATCCGCCGATCCGTATCCGAGCGCTACGCCCAAGACGTATCCGCCGAAGAGATCACCGTGGACG
>PDSI01000066.1 GCA_002748415.1 Micrococcales bacterium
GCGCACGAAGCGGCTACCGAGCCGTTGCGGCAACAGGCGGCAGTGATCACCGAGGTGTCCACGTGTGTGGAGGGCGGACGCTCCGGCTACGCGGTGCGGATGCGGCTGTCCGCGTTCGTGCTGGCCGCCCGGCTGTCCCAGGTGGCCGCCGCCGCATCGCTTCGCCTCGAGGTCATGTCCGCGGGCCGCTACCAGCTGGAGCACACCGACGCCGGGCGGGGCAACGCCCGCGCCGGGCTCGGGCTGCGGGTGGTGGACGCCTGGACCGGCCAGGACCGGGACCCGGCCACCCTGTCCGGCGGTGAGACCTTCCTGGCATCGCTGGCGTTGGCGCTGGGCCTGGCCGACGTGGTCAGCGCCGAAGCCGGCGGCCTCGACCTGGAAACCCTGTTCGTCGACGAGGGTTTCGGGTCCCTGGACGACACGGCGCTCGACCAGGTCATGACCGTACTGGACGGGCTACGGGCCGGCGGGCGCAGTGTCGGGGTCGTCTCCCACGTCGCCGAACTGCGCCAACGCATCCCGGCCCGGATCCACGTCAAGCGGGACCAGTCGGGTTCGACCGTGCATACCGAGCACACGGCCATCGCCTGAGACCTGCCGCAACCCTGCCGCAACCGGTCCGCTCCCCCTGCCGGCCTGCCCATTCGGCGGATTACTCGGCCAGATCCTCGATCGGGGGGCAGGCACAGACCAGGTTCCGGTCGCCGTACGGCCCGTCGATGCGCCGCACCGGTGGCCAGTACTTGCCGTCCGGGTCGGTCCCGGGCGGGTAGACCGCCTGCTGCCTGGAATAGGGCTTGTCCCATTCGGCGACCAGGCAGCTCGCGGTGTGCGGCGCGTTCTTCAGCGGTGAGTCCTCGTACGCCCACCGGCCGCAGGCCACTTGGTCGATCTCGGCCTTGATCGCGATCATCGCCTCGACGAAGCGGTCCAACTCGCCGAGGTCCTCGGACTCGGTGGGCTCGACCATCAGGGTCCCGGACACCGGGAACGACATGGTCGGGGCGTGGAACCCGTAGTCGATCAGCCGTTTCGCCACGTCCTCCACGCTGACACCGGTCTGCTTGGTCAGCTCCCGCAGGTCCAGGATGCACTCGTGGGCCACCAGCCCGCCCGGCCCGGTGTAGAGCACGGGGTAATGCTCGCGCAGCCGGGCGGCGATGTAGTTGGCGGACAGCACCGCCACGTGGGTGGACGCGCGCAGCCCGTCCGGTCCCATCAGGGCGATGTAGGCCCACGAGACCGGCAGGATCGACGCCGACCCGTAGTGCGCGCCCGCCACCGGCCCGACCCCCTCACCGGGCAGGTAGTCCACCAGCCGCGGTCCCACCGCGACCGGGCCGACGCCCGGCCCGCCGCCACCGTGCGGAATGCAGAACGTCTTGTGCAAGTTGAGGTGTGACACGTCGGCCCCGAACCGGCCCGGCTTGGCCACCCCCATCAAGGCGTTCATGTTCGCACCGTCGACGTAGACCAGCCCGCCGTGCTCGTGCACCAGATCGCACAGGGACTGGATGCCCTCTTCGTACACCCCGTGCGTGGAGGGGTAGGTGACCATGATCCCGGCCAGCTCGCCCGCGTGCTGCTCCACCTTGGACTGCAGGTCGGCCAGGTCGACGTTGCCGCGTTCGTCGGTGGCCACCACCACCACCCGCAACCCGGCCATGACCGCCGATGCGGCGTTGGTGCCGTGCGCCGAACCGGGAATCAACACCACGGTGCGCTGCTGCTGCCCGTGGGCCTGGTGATAGGCGCGGATGGCCATCAGCCCGGACAGCTCACCCTGGGAGCCCGCGTTGGGTTGCAGCGATACCGCCTGGTAGCCGGTGATTTCGGCCAGACAGGTGCACAGTTCGCCGATGAGTTCGCGGAAACCGGTGGAGTCCTCCAGCGGCGCGAACGGGTGCAGCCGGCTGAACTGTGGCCAGGTGAGGGGGATCATCTCGGTGGTCGCGGTCAGCTTCATGGTGCAGGAACCGAGCGGGATCATGCCCCGCTACCCCTCCACGCACGGGGTGTACGAAGAGGGCATCCAGTCCCTGTGCGATCTGGTGCACGAGCACGGCGGGCTGGTCTACGTCGACGGTGCGAACATGAACGCCTTGATGGGGGTGGCCAAGCCGGGCCGGTTCGGGGCCGACGTGTCACACCTCAACT
>PDSI01000105.1 GCA_002748415.1 Micrococcales bacterium
CCGCCCCGGCCCCGGACCGGCGGTGGTGTGGTGACATCACCTATGTCCGGACGTGGTCGGGGTGGGCCTACCTGGCTACCGTGATCGACCTGCACTCCAGGGCACTGGTCGGGTGGGCGATCGCCGATCACCTGCGCACCTGGATGGTTACCGACGCCCTGGAGATGGCGATCACGAATCACCAACCAGCACCGGGCGTGATATTCCACTCCGACCGCGGCTGCCAGTACACCAGCCAAGAATTCGCTGATTTCTGCTGGAACAACAAGATCACCCGGTCGCTCGGCCGGACGGGATCATGTTTCGACAATGCCGTGTCTGAATCTTTCAACGCATCCTACAAGAAAGAGCTCGTTCATACCAGGCCTTGGCAGAATATCAGGGTCCTGGTTCGGGAATCAGCGGACTGGTTCACCTATTACAACACGCAGCGGAGGCATTCCACGATCGGTTACTTGACACCACTGGAGAAACACCTAGGATATACACACCTCGAAGAAATCGCGCAGCTACGAAACGCAGCATAACCGCGTCCACGAAACCGGGAACACTCCACCCAGGGACAGTGACCAACACTGAGGCGGGCAGCCCCGCCATGGCCGCGACCAAACCACCCCACACATGACCGCCCGTGACGTGGGAGTGGCGGGCCTTCCTGGGTTGTCCACCGGGTGTGAGATTTCCGCCTCGGAGTTCCTCGCTGTACCTGGAAGGGCTCTGGGTGCCTGGAAGGGCGGGCGAACGGGTGTCTACTCTGCTCGCCGTTGCTGGTCAACTGGATCCGCTGACCCCTTACGACGTTCGCGGAATGCCGTGCGGATACGGTCGAACAACCACCAGGCGAGGCCGAGTCCAATCGCCAGCAGCAGCAACGCGATCACGGCCGCCAGTATCGGGTTGGCCAGTGCTAGCAAGGTCACTCCGGTGACGCTGACGTCCTCTGCGGTACTGACCGCCATGTTGCTGGCGGGTTCGGGGGAGGTGTTCACCCCCAGTCGCAGGCCTGCTTTGACCAGGTGCGACAGCAAGGCCACCCCGCCGCCGACGGCGGCGAGCATGGCCTGCTCCATCGACCCGGCGTCGCCGGCGATCAGCAGTGCCAGCGCCGTGCCGATGGCCGGCCGGATGACGGTGTGGATCGAGTCCCATGTGGAGTCGATATAGGGCAGCTTGTCCGCGGCCATGTCAACCACACAGAGCACCGCGGCCACCAACAGCACATCGGTACGGGCCAGCGCATCGGGCAGGATCTCGAGATGGCCGAACCGGTCAGTCAGGCCCAGGATCATGACGACAAGGTAGGCGTTGATGCCACTGGCCCACCCGGTGGTGAACACCCATGGAAGCAGTTCGGTCATGAGGTCTCCTTCGCCCGGTACCCGGGTTGTTTGTGTGTCTCGTCATCACAAGCATCCCGGATAGGCAACGCCTGCGCACGAGCGCGGATTCCCGGCGATTCATCAGTGCTCGCCTCGGCGAAGTGGGTCTGCTGAAGCCGCGAACCATCGACAACGGTTACAGCGCAGATTATCTGGCTGCCCAGGTTGCAGCGTGATAGGCCGATGTTGCGGAGATCGAGATCAGATCTACCAGTGAAAGCTATCTCAGCACCGAGGCGGCATCACGCTGCGTCATGGTTTTCAATGGCTCTTACGGCCTCGGCAAGATGGGGACGCTTTTTGGACCTATGAGGTGCAAAAAGCGTCCCCATCTTTGGCCGGGACCGTCAGCTGGGTTACGTCCCCTACCGACAGTGATAGAGAGATGTGAGGTATGGGCGTGCGGGCGCCGTTTCAGCACGACAACCGGCATTACGGCCGTATCGCGCCACTGCAATCGCCACCGTCGTCGCTGCCACCGGCAGCGGGGGCACGGAACGTGGCTACATCTGTTCCGGTGCTTGAACCCCCAGTAGATCCAGACCGGTCACCAGCACCCGCATCGTCAAGGCGGACAAGCTGAGCCGGGATTCCCGCACGTCACCGGCAGCCTTCAGCACCGGGCAGTTCTCGTAGAACGTCGAGAACGCCGTGGCCACCTCGTACAGGTAGTTGCACAGCTTGTGCGGTGCCGACTCCTCGGCAACCGTCGTCACGACGTCGCCGAAACTCGCCAGCAACAGGGCCAGGTCGCGTTCGGCCGACTCGGTCACCGTGATGGTGCGAGCCGCCTCCGGGTCTTCGCCAGCCCGGCGGAACATCGACCTGATCCGGGCCACCGCATACTGCAGGTACGGGCCGGTGTTACCGGTCAGCGCCAGCATCCGGTCGAAGTCGAAGGTGTAGCCGGAGTCGTGAGCCACTGACAGGTCGGCATACTTGACCGCGCCGATGCCGATCTGCGCAGCAATGATTTGCGCCTGCTGTTCAGGCAGTTCGGGGCGCAGCTGGGCCAGTACCGCACCGGCCCGCTCGATCGCCCCGGTCAACAGATCCATCAGCTTGACCGAATCGCCGCTGCGGGTTTTCAGCATCTTGTTGTCCGCGCCCAGTACACTGCCGATCTGCACATGCTCGACCTCGACATCCGCAGGAAGCCAACCGGCTTCGCGGGCGGTAGCGAACACCATCTGCAGGTGTAGTGCCTGGGTGGCGCCCACCACGTACAGGATCCGGTCTGCGCCCAGTTTTGATACCCGGTGCCGGATCGTGGCCAGATCCGTTGTCGCGTAACCATATCCGCCGTCGGACTTACGTACGATCATCGCCATCGGCTGGTCGTCCCGACCGGTGAAACCGGCCGGGAAAGCACACAGCGCGCCCTCGCTGATCCGGGCCAGCCCGGCTGCTTCCAGTTCTGCGCACACCTGGGGAAGGTCCGGGTTGTAGGTGCTTTCGCCAGCCAAGTCGGCGTCGGTCAGGGTCACGCCGAGGGTGGAATAGATCCGGTTGAAGTACACCCTGGAGCTGGCCAGCAGGTCCTCCCACAACGCCAGCGTGCGCGCGTCACCGGCCTGCAATGCCACTACCCGGTTGCGGGAGCGTTCGGCGAACGCGGGGTCGGAGTCGAACTTCGACCTGGCCTGCTGATAGAACGTGTTCGGATCCGTCTGAAGCAGTTTCGCCTGTTCGGAGTCATCGCCGACATCCAGTAGGTGTTCGATGAGCATCCCGAACGGGGTGCCCCAGTCGCCGATGTGGTTCTGCCGGATCACGGTATGCCCCAGGGTCTGCAGGATCCGTGCCAGCGCATCCCCGACGATTGTCGTGCGCAGGTGTCCGACGTGCATTTCCTTGGCCACGTTGGGTGCCGAGTAGTCGATGACGATGCGCTGGCTGCCCGGTGCGGGGAGGCCGGTTCGGGGGTCGGCAGCTTGCTCGCTCGCGTTCGTGGACACCCATTGCGCGCTCGCGGTGAGGTTGATGAACCCCGGCCCGCTGACCTCGACCGCGTCGCAGACATCAGCGAGATCCAGGTGCTCCATGATTGCGGCGGCTACCTCCCGCGGCGGGCGGCCCAGCCGCTTGGCCAGTGCGAGTGGGGCGTTGATCTGGACGTCGGCGAACTTGGAATCTCGGATCACCGGATCGGCATCGGCGAACTCGGGGCCGAACGCAGTTGCTATCGCGGACTGGACCCGGGGGATGAGGACGGCGGTCAGGCTTGGCACCGCACAAGCCTACCCAGCCGGCCGATGGTGCTGATATCGGATCTGGCCGGCCGGGGAGTCGTGGCCGGTCCGCCGGTGCTCGTGGTGGGGTACCGCCAGCGACAAAGTGTCGGTGGCGGCAGAGAGTATGGGATCGGCTCGATGGGCGGGCCACGACTCACCCGAACGGGTGAGCGGAACGGATCCTGAGGCGTCTCTTGACGAACTGTCAGACCTTGGACGTACTCTGGATTTAGGTTCGGACACCTGTTCGAGGCGTCGAACAGGTGGACGAACCGCATGTGGCTGGCGAGCTGCGTGTGAGGGCACTGGACGCGAGTGCGCCGGCCGGTGGGGTGGAGTCGCGATCCACATCGCCGGCAGGTGCGGTCCAGGTGGGACGATCTCGACCCCGTCCCCCTGGCCGCACCACCCCCGGGTCGAGATCAACCAACGTGTGATCCCGGGAAGGGTGGGAAGCAAACGATGCGTCGATGCGACGAGCCGATCGAGGTGTGGACGGCCGCTCATACCGGTATGGGCCAGCAGGACGAACCCCCGGAGCGGTTCCTGTGGCGCGGCCGGTCCTACCTGGTTCAGGAGGTGCTGACCTCTTGGCGGGAGCGGCAGCCGTGGTGGACCCAGCAGGCGGTTGAAGCCGTGCACGGTGCGCAGCCATGCAGCGAGTCGCAGCACGCTGTGGCCGTCGACCGGTTGACGGTGCTTGCCGATGGGTCTGAGCGGCAGGTGTGGCGGGTGCGGGCCAGCTCCGGGCGGCTCGCGGTGGTCGGGGTCTACGACCTGGCCATGATCCCCGGTGCGTCCGCCCGCGGTGAGTGGCGGCTGCTGCAGATCCGCGACTGACCTATCACGTTCATAAATTTCTTGTGCGACAGCCGAATCGAAGGAGAACTGCGATGACCGCCATAACTCTCGCCGCGCGTGATGTGCTGCGCCCGCCTGGGGTGCCGGGCACGGCACTGGAACTCATTGACCGTGCTCGGCACGGGCTACGCGAAGCCGTCGATACCGCCGACCAGGACGACCGGTACGTGCTGGCGCACCTGTCGGCCTTGCGGTCGGCAGCCGCCGTCCTGGCCGTGCGTGGCCGGCCCACCCGCCGAGGGAGCGGGCGGCTCAACGTGTGGGTGGTGCTGCCGAAGATCGCGCCCGAACTGGGGGAGTGGGCCGCCTACTTCGCGGCCGGGGCCGCTCGCCGTCAGGCGATCGAGGCCGGCCGGTCCGGGGTGGTCAGCACCCGCGACGCCGACGACTTGGTGCGGGCGGCCACCGACTTTCTCGATGTGGTCAGCACCGAGCTGGGTGTCCTACCTATCCGGTGAGCACTGTCTTATTGGGTGAGCGCTGGCTATTCGGTGAGTACTGTGGAGAAGTTCACGCACTTGCACGTGGCCTCGGGGTATTCCTTGCGCTACGGGGCGTCCAGCCCGGCCGACCTGGTCCAACAGGCGTCCGATGCGGGAATGAACGCCCTGGCTCTGACCGACCGGGACGGGCTGTACGGGGCGGTGAAATTCGTGGCTGCCGCTACCCGGGCCGGCCTCAGCCCGATCCTCGGGGTAGACCTGGCGGTCGAACCGACCGGGCTGATCGCCGGGCTGCCCGGCTGGGCCGACCCGTCGGTCGCAGCGGCGGCCAGCCTGGCGCGCGCCACCCCGGTCCGTGGGGGTGCGGTGGCCGATCGCCGGCTGGCCCGGATCACCGTGCTGGCGCACGGGACTTCCTGCGCGGCAACCGATGCGGGCCACAACGGATGGCCCGCATTGTGCCGGCTGGTCACCGCTACCCATGCCCGTGGTGAACGTGGCACCCCGGTGGCGAGCCCGGCAGACATTGCCGAGCACGCGATGACTCCCGGGGGGAGTACCGCAGATCCGGGCCAGCTGACGGTCCTGCTCGGACCGGACTCCGAGTTCGGCAGGGCGGTACTGGCGCATCGCGACGACCTCGCCCAGGCTGTCCTCGCGCAGTGGTACGGCCTGTTGCCGCTGGGATCGGTCGTCGTAGAGATCGTCTGCCACGGCGGGCCCAGTCATACCCCGGCCAGCACCGCTCACGCCGCCCGGATGCTCGGCCTGGCCCGGCAAGCCGGCATCCCCACGGTGCTGACCAACGCGGTTCGTTACGCTCGCCGCGACGGTGCGGTCACCGTCGACGTTCTGGACGCGGTTCGCCGCCTGGTCCCGTTGCACCAGCGGCACCTGGACCGCACCACCGCTGCCGGGTTCCTCGCCGACACCCCGTCCATGATCCGGGTCGCTGACGCCGTGGCCCGTGCAGCCGGTGCCGGCCTGGACACCGCCACCGACCTCCTGCGCGAAACCGCCAGGGTGGCCCGACGATGCCGGCTCGACCCCAGCGAAGACCTCGGCATCGGCCAGGTTCACCTGCCCGAACCGGACCTGGTCACCGGTGGGCTGGCCCACACCCACACCGAGGCGGACGCCGTACTGCGGGCTCGCTGTCAGGCTCGCGTCGCCACCCGGTACCCGTACGCCGGCGACACCGCCGTCCGGGCGGTGCAAGACCGCCTGGACAACGAATTGCGCATCGTCACCACCCTCGGCTACGCCACCTATTTCCTCACCGTCGCCGAAGTGTGCGACCTCATCCGGGACCGCGGCGCCAGGGTCGCCGCCCGCGGCTCCGGGGCCGGCAGCCTGATCACCTACCTGCTCGGCATCTCCGGAATCGACCCCATCGCCCATGACCTGCTCATGGAACGGTTCTGCCATCCGCTGCGAGCCGAGCTGCCGGACATCGACATCGACGTCGAATCCGAGCGGCGCACCACCATCTACCAATGGATCATCGACCGGTTCGGCACCGACCGGGTCAGCTGTGTGTCGATGATGGACACCTACCGCATCCGCCACGCCGTCCGCGACGTCGGTGCCGCGCTCGGGCTACCGCCGGGTGAGATCAGCGCCATCGCTGCCGCCTTCCCGCACATCCGGGCCCGGGACGTGCGCAACGCGCTCGCCGAACTGCCCGAACTGGCCCACAGCGGCCTGGCCGTGAACGGCAGGCCCACCCCGCGGCTGGAGCTGTTGTTCGACTTGGTCGAACGCCTCGACGCACTACCCAGGCACATTGCGCTGCACCCGTGCGGGGTACTGCTGTCTAACGCCCAACTGGGAGACCGCACCCCGATCGAACGCAGCTTCGACGGGTTCCCGATGAGCCAGTTCGACAAGGACGACGTGGAAGTGCTCGGCCTGCTCAAGCTCGACGTTCTTGGCATCCGCATGCAATCGGCTATGGCTTACGCCGTCACCGAAGTCGCTCGGGTGGAACAGGTTCCAGCACCGGACATCGACTCGATTCCGCTCGATGACGAGCCGACGCTCCGGCTGATCCGTTCTACCCACACCTTGGGTTGCTTTCAGATCGAGTCACCGGGACAACGAGAACTGATCGGCAAGTTCGGCCCGCAAGACTTCGCTGACCTGGCCATCGACATCTCCCTGTTCCGGCCCGGCCCGGTGAAAACCGACATGATCGCCCCGTTCCTGCGGGCCCGACAGGGCTGGGACACACCGCAATACCTGCATCCCAGCCTGGAGCCGGTATTGGCCGAAACCCACGGCGTCGTCGTCTTCCACGAACAGGTACTGCGGATCTTCGACACCGTCACCGGCTGCGGGCTACCGCGGGCCGACGAACTACGCCGGCAGATGGGTTCGCCCGACGCCCACGACCGGATCGAGGCATGGTTCACCGAGGCAGCCGCCGCCCGCGGCTACTCACCTGCGGATACGGCCCGCATCTGGGCGGTGCTCAAGGGTTTCGCATCCTTCGGATTCTGCAAAGCCCACGCCGCCGCTTTCGCGCTACCCACCTACCAGTCCGCCTGGTTGAAGGCTCACCACCCGGCCGCGTTCTTCGCCGGGGTGCTCACCCACGACCCCGGCATGTACCCGAAGCGGCTCATCCTGGACGACGCCCGCAACCTCGGCGTCACCGTCTTGGGCCTGGACGTCAACGCATCGGAGGCCACCTACCGGGTGGAGAAGGTTCCCACCACGTACCAGGACACCGACGGCGCAGCGTATTTCGCCGAAGCGCAGCCGGCGGAGCCGGAACCCGAGCCGCACTGGGGCACCAACTGGAACACCGGCTCCGCCGACGGCGAGACCGGTGGGCCGGGTGCCGGGTTGCAGCCGGGTGCCGGGGTTCAGCCGGGTGCCGGGGTTCAGCCGGGTGCCGGATTACGGTTGGACGCCTGGATCCCCGACGCCCGTGGCTACGGCATCCGCATCGCGCTCACCGACGTCAAAGGCATCAGCGACGCCGAGGTCGCCCGCATCCTCAGTGGACGTCCGTTCCACAGCCTCGCCGACCTGTGGCACCGGGCCAGGCCGTCCCGGCCGATCGCCGAACGACTCGTCCTGGCCGGTGGGCTGGACAGCCTCTACGGCGTCGGTGCCACCAGTCCGGTTCCCGGCCGGCACCGGCTCACCCGGCGTGACCTGCTGCTGCACCTAGCCGACCTGGACACCTGGTCGGCGGCGACCGCCCGGGCAAACCGCGCGGGGCACGGCCGGACCCGGCCGGGCGCGGCCGGAGCCGGCAAGACCTCCGGCGCTGCCCCGGGCCAGGACCTCGGGCCGGTGGGACAACTGCTGTTGGACCTAGGGGACGCCCCCGACCACATCGAACCCAGCGGGTTGCCCGAGCTGACCCCGGCCGAACGGGTCGCCGCTGAACTGGAGATCCTCGGCCTGGATGTCAGCGCCCACATCATGCAGCACTACCGGCCCCTGTTCGCCGAACTCGGCATAACCCGGGCCAGGGACGTGCTCGCCCGCCGCAACCGGCAGGAGATCCTCGTCGCCGGGGTCAAGGTCGCCACCCAGACACCACCGGTACGGTCCGGGCGCCGGGTGGTGTTCCTTACCGTGGACGACTCCACCGGGCCGGTCGACGCCACCTTCTTCGAGGACGTCCAGGGGCCGTACGCGCATGTGGTGTTCGGGTCTTGGCTGTTGTTGGTGCGCGGGCAGGTGCGCCGTACCGGGCCACGGGGAGTCTCGCTGCGGGCCACCGGGGCCTGGGAACTCGGCAGCATCTGGCATGCCTGGTGCGACGGTGGCACCGACGCGGTGCTGGACCTCCTGCACGCAGACCGGGTGATGCCAGCCGGAGCCCTGGCACCTGCCCGGACCGTCGCCGACGGCCGTGACGACGGCCCCTTCGGCGCGATGGTCGACCCGGCCGCCGCCGTGGAAGCCAACCGGGCCACGGCCAACCGGGCTCGCCGGCGGGTACTGGTGCACGCCAGCGGGTATCGACAATCCCCGTACGCCGACATCCGCCCCCAGGGCGAGGACGTGCGCACATCCCGGAAACTGTGGCATGCCAGCCCCGGCAGCAGTGGGCGGTGACCTAGGGTGGCAGTGTGCTCGAACCCCTCACTCCCGTCACCGCAGCTGGCTCCGACAATGCCCGGTCCACCGCGCTCGAACGCCAGATCGACCTGCTCGTGCAGTCCTGCCAGGACGCCGTACGGCAGGCAGGTGACGCCGGTCAGGCCGGCGCGGTCCGGTTACGCGTGGTCGACCTCGGTGGGGGCACCGGGAGCCAGGCCGCAGGGCTGGCCAAGCAGGGGCACCACGTCACCGTCGTCGACCCCAGCCCGAACGCGCTGGCAGCGGTCTCCCGGCGGGCCGCCGAAGCCGGCCTGGACACCCTGCACGCCGAACAGGGCGACGCGGAGAACCTGGCCGACCTGCTGGGCATCGGCACCGTCGACCTGGTGCTCTGCCACAACGTCCTCGAAGTGGTCGATGACCCGGTGGTCGCCCTGGGCAGCGTGCGCCAGGTGTTGCGCGCGGACGCCCCGGTCACCACAGCACCAGGTCCGGCACCGCCCACCGGGGCGGCATCGTCGTCCTCGCCCGCGACACCCCCGCCGGTTAGCGGCCGGCTCAGTCTGCTGGTGGCCAACCGCAACGCAGCGATCGTGGCCAGGGTCGCCCGTGGAAACCTGCGGCAAGCCCACCAAATGGCTACCGACCCCTCCGGCAGCTGGGGCGCAGACGACCCGCTACGGCGGCGGTTTACCCCACTGGAGATGGCCGAACTGTTGGCCAAGACCGGTTTCGCCCAACGCAGCGTGCGCGGCATCCACACCCTCAGCGACCTGGCCCCGTACAACCCGGCCAGCGAGGACAGCCCCGACCCCGCCCTGCTGGAAGCCCTCGACGCATACGCCGCCAGCGAACCCGCTTTGCTGGACATCTCGCCCACCCTGCTTATCGACGCCGTGCCCATCCGCCCGTAGCACCCGGCGGGGCGGAGCGGTGGGGTAGAAGAGCGGCGGGTGGAACGGAGTAGGAATGAGCCGAAACCAGCTGAACCGCGGCGACACTCGCGCCGAGACCGCCGGGCTGACCGGCGACGACACCGGCTGCACCATCCTGCACGTCGACATGGACGCGTTCTACGCCTCCGTCGAACTCATCGACCGCCCGCATCTGCGCGACCAACCCGTCATCGTCGGTGCCTGTGCCGGCCGCGGGGTCGTGCTGGCCGCCAACTACGCTGCCCGGGCCTTCGGGGTGCACTCCGCGATGCCGATGACCAGGGCCCGCCGGCTGTGCCCACGCGCACACGTCATCAGCCCCGACCACCGCCGCTACTCGGCGGTCTCCGCCGGGGTCATGCGCATTTTCCACAGCATCACCCCGCAGGTGGAAGCACTCAGCCTCGACGAAGCCTTCCTCGATGTCTCCGGCGCGCTGCGGCGGCTGGGCCCACCCACCAGGATCGCCACGATGATCCGTGAACAGGTCGCCGCCGAGCAACGCATCACTTGCTCGGTCGGAGTGGCCGCCAGCAAGTTCGTGGCCAAACTCGCCTCCTCCCGTTGCAAACCCGACGGGCTCTTAGTCGTCCCGGCCGACCAGGTCATCGACTACCTGCACCCGTTGCCGGCCACCGCACTGTGGGGAGTCGGGGACAAAACCGCGGCCCAACTGGACCGGCTCGGCCTGCGCACCGTCGGCGACATTGCTCATCTGCCGCTGGACACCCTCACCCGCGCCCTGGGCAACGCCACCGGCCGGCACCTGTACGAGCTGGCCTGGGGCCGCGACCCGCGCCAGGTCACCACCACCCAGGCCGAGAAATCCATCGGTGCCGAGGAGACCTTCGGCACCGATGTCGATGACCCGGCCGTGGTTCTCCGCGAGGTCCTGCGGCTGGCGAACAAGACCGCCCGCCGGGCACGCAAGGCCGGACTGTGCGGACGCACCGTGGTGTTGAAGGTCCGGTTCGGTGACTTCACCACCATCACCAGATCCAAGACCCTGCCCGAGGCCACCGACACCGGCCACCAGATCTACCAGGCCGCCCGTGGCCTGTGGGACGCCCTGCACCTGCAACGCGCCCGCATCCGGCTGGTCGGGATACGCATCGAAGGGCTCACCCCCGTCGGTCAGCAACCCCGGCAACTGGTCCTCGGTGAACGGGCCATCGGATGGCGGGAAGCAGAACAAGCCACCGACCGCGCTGCGCGCCGCTTCGGACCCGGCAGCGTCACCGCGGCCAACCTGCTAGCCGGGCCAGGTACCTGAACACGCACACCACGCGTGCCTGGAAACGCCCGTGAGGAGCACAAAAAGGTGACGATTCCGGCCCCATCCGTGTGTCTCGGGAACCCACGATGTCACTTGTGCGTCAGGACTTACCGGGTACGGGTTTCGGTCCGGGCCGATGCCACTTATTCTGGTGACACCTATAGGCAATCACCGGCAGCCAGCTAGCGAAGCACCGGTGATCGGCGGGTCCATACATACTCGCCAACAACGGAGCGGAGGAGGCCACAGTGCCGCTGTCGGATCATGAGCAGCGCCTGCTGTCCGAGATGGAGCAACGGCTCCTCGACGATGATCCGCGTTTCGCCACAGCGATGCGCGGGGCGAGTTCCGGTGGCCGCTCCAGGCAGCGGCTCATCCTCGGCGGTGCCCTCGTCGCCGTCGGGCTTCTGATCATGCTCGCGTCCTTGTACAACCAGTTCATTCTCGGGGCCGTCGTCGGCTTCGCGGTCATGCTCGGCGGGGCCAGCTGGGCGCTCGCTGCACCGAAGAAGCCCGCCGGTCCCGAAGGCGTCGTCGGTCCAGGAGGTGCCGTCAAGCCGCGGGCTGTCAAAACTGAACGGGCCAAGGGTGGGGCGGGCACCTTCATGCAGCGGATGGAAAGCCGCTGGGAGAAGCGCCGCGAAGAGGGCGACCGCTGAGGCGATTCGCTCGTGCGCGCAGTGCCGCGCGCCCCGGCCGGTTCGATCACCTAACGCCGGCTCGATCACCCGGCACCAACACCTAGATCACCTAACGCCACCACCCACTCGGCCACCAGCTGGCAACTATCTGCTGCCACGTGCTCCGTTCGGCTGCCACCTCGGCCACCACGGTCTCCACGTCCTTGCGCGCCCGGTCCCGATCCCGGAGCGTCGTCGCGGTTCCCGCCCGCGGGCGCGGGGCATAGCGTGCTGCGGTGATCGCCTCTGCTCGCCTGGCCACCGCCGAGCGGGCTCCGGTGGTGCGGACCTCGTCGCGCAGGTGATCCGCTCGGGCCTGCACCGTGGCCGATGATGCCCACCGCACCCCGAGATCTCCCACCCGGTCCTGCAGGTCCGTCCATGCCACCTCGGCCACCGTTGCCGATGTCGCCGCCCCGGCCCAGCGCCGGCGCCGCCGCACCGTCACCACGAGCCTGGGCACCCCTGCCACGATGCCCACGACGACGACCGCCAGCAGCACCCACCGCCACCGGCCAGACCTCGCATCCGCGTCTGCCTGCCGGCCGGCCTGGTCCGGCGGCTGTTGCTGCGCCGCTGCCGGCGTCGGGTCGGCCTGCTGGGCCTGCGGCGTCGGCTGGGCTGTCGGCGTCGCTCCGGCTGACGGCTCGGTGCCCGGCGGTGCGACACCCGATCGGGCCCCTGGCGTGGGCTCGAACCGAACCCACCCTGCGTCGCGCAGGTACAGCTCCGGCCACGCGTGGGCGTCCCGCTCGCTCACCTCCCACACTTCGACCTGCTGCCCGTCCGTGCTCTCTTGCCCGCCGACCCGCTCGCCGGGCAGCACCCCCACAGCGACCCGGGCCGGGATACCCAACGTGCGGGCCATCACGGTCATCGCCGTCGCATAGTGCACGCAGTACCCGCTGCGCCGGCTCAGGAAGTCCTGCATCGCCGATGGGCCGGTCTGCTGCGGAACGTCCAAGGTGTAGGTGAAACCGCCGCTGGTGCGGAAGAAGGACTGCAACCGCTGCGCCTGCTGCAGCGGGGTGCCCTGACCGGCCACTGCGACCGCCTGGTCGGCCAGCGCCTGGGAGCCGTCCGGCACCGCCAGCCAGCGAGGGTCGACATCGTCGAACGGGGCGGAGCCGAAGCTGCCGTCGGGCACCGGCTGATAGTGGCGTACCGAATATGAGGTGTCCTCGCCGGTCGGTTCGTCGGAACGCACGGAGGCCGTCAGCGGCTCATAGGACCAGCCGGCGATCCGCACCACGTGCGCCGGTGCCGGGTACGGCAGCGACCGTTGCCGCAGGCCGGTGATCTCCACCACGGTCTCCACCGGTTCCGCGCCGGCCGGGTGCTTCTGGTCCAGCCGCAACGTCGCTTCTGGCTCGCCGGCCGCCGCCTCCTGCCCCACCACCTGCCAGGTATCGGTATCGAAAGCGTCGACGGTGAACACCCGCATCGGTTGCGGGTCGGGTGCCGATGTGCTGTACCGCAGCAGCGAGGTGTCCGAGCGGCTGGTCAGGTCCCGGTGCAGGTCCAGGTCCGGACTCAAGGCGGTGGAGGACCCGCCGAGTCTGCCGCCGCCGGGGTCGCGTAGCCGTTGCACCAGCCCGCCACTGAGCCCGGGCAGGCTGGTGGAGACCACCAATGCCGTGACCACGGCAGCCGACCCGATCCCCAGCGCCCGCCACGGTGGTACCCCCGGACCGTGGTCCACCCGCCGGCCCCGGTCTGCCAACCAGTCGTCGGCGCCCAACAGCAGCAGTACCACCAGCCCGGCTGCCGCCGCCAGGAAGTGCGGCAACGGAAGCCCGTCGTGCAAGGTCGACGCCGGCACGGCGAACATCGCCAACAGCGGTAGCGCAGCGCCCGCGGGATGCCCGGTGGCCGTCCCGGCCGCGTCGGCCAACAACCACAACACCACCAGGCTCACCGTCATCACCATCAGCAGGGCCGGTTCCGCCGGCACCGGGGCGACGGCCACGTTGGCCTGCTGCAACCCGGCCTGCCAGCGCTCGACGAAGCCTGCCAGCCACTGCCGGGTCGGGATCACCAGCAGCGCCCCGGACGAGTTCGTCGCGGTCGCGGTCAGACCGCCGATCAACGTCAGCCCCGCGGTCACGGTGCCCACGGCCGGTTCGGCGGCCGGCCACCAGCGCTTGGCCACCATGTCGGCTGCCGCCGCCGTGACCGCGGCCAGGAGGATCAGGCACAGCACGCTCACCCACCAGGACGATGTGGCGGTCAACGGCCACCAGGTCACCGACACCAGGATCGCGGCCAGCGCGACACCCGCTCGATTGGCCAGCATCAGGCTCCGCTCCCGGCAGCGGTTGCCCCCATCGTGCGGCCGCCCGCCCGGGTGACGGCGTCCCGCCACGCCTGTGCCACGCTCACGTGGTAACCCACCGGCACGGTCAGCCAGCCGTAGCTCTCCAGCGTTGTCAGCGTCCGGGCGAAGTCCGCGCCGGCGCCTGCTCGCCGCCCGGAACCCCACTGACCGGTGTCCAAGCACCACGCGGTGGACCGCTGCGCCAGGTGTCCCAGACCCGCGAGCGTGTCCAGCGCTGCCCCGGATACCTCGCCCAGGAATGCCAAGACCGCACCCTGGTCGCCACGATGGCCCAGGTCAGTGTGCCGCACCGCATCGGCCAGCGCGTCCGGCCCACCGGCCTGCGCGCTCGCCAGCGCCAGCAGCTGCTCGTCCAGCCCGGTCACGTCACCACCCGGCAGGGCGAGCCGGACCCGGTAGTCCAGGCCGGCCAGGTGTACGCATGCGGATGCGGCGGCGCTCAGCGCCCATTCCAGCGAGGAGGTCAACCCGCGGCCGGCGTGCGCACCGGCCCGCAGATCCACCACGATGCTGGCTCGCCGGTGCAGCGGTTGCTCGTCGGTGCGCACCATCAGTTCGCCGTGCCGGGCGCTGCTGCGCCAGTGCACCCGGCGCAGCTCGTCGCCGTGTCGGTATTCCCGCACCGACAGGTCGTGCTCGCCTGCGGCCGCGGTCATGCCGACGCTGGCTTCGCCGACCCCCATCGCGTGGGTCGTTCCCACCTCCGCATCCAGGTCGATCACCTGCGGATAGACGATCAGTTCGTCGGCGTCCCCGAACGTCCGGGTGGACACCACCATCCGAAAGGGATCGGCTAGACCGGCATCCAGTGGCCCCACCAGCCAGCGGCCCCGGGCCTGGGTCCGGATCGAGTAGGTGACCGCCCGGGTCCCACCCCGCGCCAGCCGGCCGATGCTGAATGGCGGAGCCGGGCTCAGCGGCGGTACGGTGCGGTCCCTGGCCAGCCAGGGCCCCGATCCACCGATGTCTCGCAAGCCGTTGCCCCACCGGGCTATCTCCAACCGCACCGTGACGGTGTGCCCGGGCTGCACCCTGGCCGGGGACACCTGCCGGCGCACCCGTAGCCGGGCGGGCAGCAGCGCCGTCACCGGCCAAGCCAGCACCGCCAAGGCCAGCACCAGCACCGACAGCCGCACCAGGTCACGTTGGCCGAGCGCCAACCCGCACACCAGCACACTCAGCCCGGCCGCCGCGAACGCGCGGCCGCGCAGGGTCAGCTGGGTACGGGGGTGCCGCCACCGCCCCGACCCGGACATCAGTAGCGCCCGGGGCGGGAGAAGCCGACAGGTTGGCGGGCCACCGCCTCGTCGATCACGGCGGGCGCGGCCTGCCCCTCCCGTAGCGCTTGCACGGACAACAACAACCGATGCGCCAGCACCGGCCGGGCCAGCGCCTGTACGTCATCGGGCCACACGTGGTCCCGCCCGCACATGGCGGCCCTGGCCTGGGCCGCCCGGAGCAGATGCAGGCTGGCCCGGGGGCTCGCGCCCAACCGCACGTGCGGGTGCTCGCGAGTGCTGCGGGTCAGCCCGATGATGTAGCGGCTGACCTCCTCGGCGACGTAGACGTGACGAACCGCGGTGATTGCCTGTCGCAACGTCTGCCGGTCACAGACCGGGCCCAGATCCTGCAACGGATCGCGACCGTGCCGGTCGCGTAGCATACTCAATTCGGCGTCGTCGCAGGGATAGCCCAGCGAAAGGCGCATCAGGAACCGGTCGCGCTGTGCCTCGGGCAGCGGATAGGTACCGTCCATCTCCACCGGGTTCTGGGTAGCGATGAGCATGAACGGATCGGCCAGCGCGTAGGTGACCCCGTCTACGGTCACCTGCCCCTCCGCCAGGCACTCCAGCACTGCGGACTGGGTTTTGGGAGAGGCCCGGTTGATTTCGTCGCCCAACAGCACGGTGGTGAACACCGGACCCGGCTTGAACTCGAACTCCCGGGTGCTCTGGTTGTAGATGCTGACCCCGGTGATGTCACTGGGCAACAGGTCGGGGGTGAACTGTACCCGTCGCGTGTCACCGCCGACGGCCTTTGCCAATGCCTTGGCCAGCACGGTCTTGCCCACCCCCGGCACGTCCTCGATCAGGAGATGCCCCTGCGCCAGCAACACCATGACTGCGCAATCGATGACCTCTTGTTTGCCTGAGATCACCGACCCGATAGCCGTCCTCAGCTGCTCCGCAAGCTCCACCACCTGAACCCCGCCCACCACCGGCGCTTCGGCCACCTGTTCCTCCCTCACGTTCTTGTTCGCAGCACTGACGGTACGTCAGGTCGGTGGGTCTCGTCCGCAGCCCTCCAGGGTTCATTGGATGAGCCGAATGGGCTCAGGGCGCGAAATGGTGACGAAGTGGAGCAAAGTGGAGTAACGTGGGGAGCACCGGCGCGCACGGGATACCGGACAAACCCCCGTGGCCCGCACTGCAGAGGGGAGTGGTGGCCATGTTTCTGGGCACGCACTCGCCTCGACTGGACGACAAGGGACGGCTGATCCTGCCCTCGAAGTTCAGGGACCAGCTGGCCGCCGGCCTGGTGGTCACCCGCGGACAGGAACGCTGCCTGGTGGTGTATCCGCTCGCGGAGTTCGAACGCATCCATGAGCAAGCCCGACAAGCCCCGACGACCAACAAAGGAGTGCGCGACTACCTACGCATGCTGCTGTCCGGCGCATCGGACGAGATCCCGGACAAGCAGGGCCGGATCACGCTGCCCGCCCACCTGCGCGACTATGCCGGGCTGCAGCGGGATCTCGCAGTGATCGGCGCCGGTTCCCGAGTGGAAATCTGGGACGCCGGCACCTGGGCCGCCTATCTCAGTGAGCAGGAGTCCCAGTTCGCCGACACGGCCGAAGAGATCATTCCCGGATTGTTCTAGCCATCGACACCCCCGCCCTAGTCCCAGCAGCCGCACGATGCCGCGCGGCCTCTGCCCGCCAGGGCCGATCTGGCGTACCTTCCCCGGCGCCAGGCCGGCTCTCGCGGGGGGAGACCACGTGGCATCGAGCCCGTCCGAAGGCGTATCGCATGCACGAGCAGGTTCCGGCGCACGTCCCGGTCATGCTCGACCGGTGTGTGCAGTTGCTCGAGCCTGCACTGCTGCGCCCGGACGCTGTGCTGGTCGATGCGACGGTGGGCCTGGGCGGGCACACACACGCGCTGCTGTCCCGGTTGCCGCAGCTGCGGGTGATCGGCCTGGACCGTGATCCGGCGGCGTTGCGCTCGGCCAGCCACCGGCTGCAGCCGTTCGCCGGCCGGGTCACGCTGGTGCACGCCGTCTTCGACGAGTTGGGCGAGGTGCTGGACCGGCTCGGTTACCCGCAGGTATGCGGCCTGCTGTTCGACCTGGGGGTGTCCTCGATGCAGCTGGACGAAGCCGGCCGTGGTTTCGCCTACTCCCGTTGCGCCCCACTGGACATGCGGATGGACAACACGGCGGGCCACACCGCGGCGCAGGTGCTGAACACCTATTCCCAGGCCGAACTGACCAGTGTGCTTCGCCGGTACGGACAGGAACGATTCGCCCCGGCGATCGCCAGGGCCGTCGTACGCCGCCGGGCACAGGCACCACTGCACAGCAGCGACGAACTGGTCGAGCTCGTCCGCTCGGCCATTCCGGCCCCGGCCCGCCGAACCGGCGGCAACCCGGCCAAACGCACCTTCCAAGCCCTGCGGATCGAGGTCAACGACGAGCTGGGCGCACTGGCACGGGTGCTGCCCCAGATCGTCTCCCGGTTGGCCCCCGGCGGCCGGGTGGTGCTGCTGTCGTACCACTCCGGCGAGGACACCGCGGTGAAACGGGCGCTGCGCCAAGCCAGCACCTCCACCGCGCCGCCCGGCCTGCCGGTCGAGCTGCCCGAGCACGCACCACCGCTGCGGTTGCTGGTCCGTGGCGCCGAGCAGGCCGATGCCGGGCAGGTCCGGGCCAATCCCCGGGCCCAGTCGGTGCGGCTGCGGGCGGCCGAACGGGTGAGTGGGACGGGCCAGGACCGACACGCCGGCGCCGGTTGCGGGCACTTCATAACCACACACGACACCATGTCCGCCACGACTACGAGGAGTGACGATTGAGCACAGCAGTCGCGCATCGTCCGCCGCGGGCCGCTCGTGGCAGCTCTGTCGCGCCGGCCCGGATCGCCCGGGCGGTCCGCCCGCATCTGGAGGTGCTGGCCTCACCGGTGGTGTCCACGGCTCGCATCCCGTTCTGGGTTGCCTGCATCGGCGTGCTCGTGTTCGGTCTGGCCAGCCTGCTCGGACTCAACATCGCGTTGTCTCGCGGGTCCTACGAAATCTATGCCAAACAGCAGGAGCAGACCCGGCTGACGGAGGCCGAGCAACAACTGACCGAGGAACTGGAGGTTGCCTCCTCGCCGGCAAGAGTGGCTTCGCGAGCCAGGTCGCTGGGCATGATTCAGAGCTCGACACCGGTGTTCATCCGGTTGTCCGACGGCTCGGTGGTCGGCGAGGGTGTGCCGGCCAATGGCGAATCGGCCGTCCCCATCGCCGACATCCCGACTGCGCGGGACCCGGATGTCGGGGACGCGCTCGCGCAGCGGGTCAGCGCGGCCACCGCTTTGCAGCAGCAGCGAGCCATGGAGCGGGAGGTCACCAGCATCACCGCGGTGCCCGCCTCGCAACCGCAGCCCCGTGCCGCGGCGAGTGCGCAGAACCCACCGCCGGGCCCGGCCGGGGACGACCAGGCAGCCACGGACGACCAAGCGGCCAGGCAAAGCCAGGCGGCCGGGGAAGGACAGGTAGCCGGGCAAGGACAGACGGCCAGGCAAGACCAGGCGGCCGGGGAGGGCCAGGAGGCTGAGGAAGACGAAGCAGCCGAGGAAAACGAGTCAGCCGAGGAGGACGAGGCGTCCGGGCAGGCTGCCCAGCGGCCGCAGACCGAAACCGATGCGGCGCGCCCGGCGAGTCCGGCGCAACACTCGGACTCCGTTGGTTCACAATCGGATAACGGTGACACGGATACGCAGCAGGCCAGGGCGACCGGGGTTGCTGAAGGAGACGGCGCCCGGCCGGCGCCGTAGGGCAGCAGGATCCGTGAGCGCCCGCCGTGCTTCGCGGACCGCCGAACCGGCCCACCGGACCGCACCCAGACAGCACCCGTACCCGGCCGCAGCACAGCCGGACGGGACCGACCCGAACCGTCGTCGAGCACATCGTGGAGGCGCCCGGACATGAGCGGATCGACGCTCGCGCCGCCGCGGGCGGACCGGGGCCAGCAGGCCCCGGCGCGGCGGCGCACCAGCAAGAGCGCCTTGCGTGCCCTGTACAACCGCAGAGCCAGGGCCATGGTCACCGTCGTCCTGTTCGTGCTCAGCCTGCTGGCCGCCAGGCTGGTGCAGGTGCAAGGCCTGGATGCCGCCGACCTGGCCACCCAGGCGCAGAGCCGGCGGTTGATCACCGTGCCGGTGCTGGCCGAACGCGGGGAGATCCTGGATACCAACGGGGTGCGGTTGGCCGCCAGCGTCGAACGACGCACCGTGGTGGTGGACCAAACCCTGGTCCCCGAGTACTCCCGAACCGTCAACGGCCAGCAGCGCAGCGGTGTCGACGCGGCGGTGACCGACGTGGCCATCGCGCTCGGCATCTCCCAGCAGCAGGCCCGCGAGGCCCTGGTCGGGGATCGCCGGTTTGCCTACGTGGCCAAGAACGTCGCCCCGCAGCGTTGGCGGGCGGTCCAGCAGCTCGGCGTGCCCGGCATGTACAGCCACCTCACCTCCGGGCGCACCTACCCGGCCGGTGCCGTCGCGGGCAACGTGCTCGGCTTCGTGGGGGCGCCCCCCACGGAGGCCGAGCAAGGGGTCGGGCAGGCCGGCGTCGAACTGCAGTTCCAGGATCATCTGGCCGGCACCAACGGCAGCCTGCTCTACGAGCGTGGCCGCCGCGGGCAGATGATCCCCACCGGGCTGACCGACGAAACCGGCGCCGTCGACGGCGCCGACGTGCGGCTGACCATCGACCGGGACCTGCAGTGGTACGCCCAACAGGCCATCACCGAGCAGGTGGGCAAGGTGAACGCCGAGTGGGGTGCCGTCGTCGTGGTCGACCCGAAGACCGGAGACCTGTTGGCGCTGGCCGAATCCCCGTCGGTCAACCCGAACAGCCCCGGCAGCGTGAACGCCGATAACCGGGGCTCGCGGGCACTGAGTTCGGTGTTCGAGCCCGGCTCCACGGCCAAGCTGATCACCGCGTCCGCCGCCCTGGAGGAGGGCATCGTCAAACCGCTGGACGAATTCGTGGTGGCCGACCGGTACCACGCTCCGAACGCGGAGGTGTTCCGGGACAGCCACGACCACGCTCCGGAGCAGCTCACCTACGCCGGCATCCTGGCCAAGTCCTCCAACACCGGCACCCTGCAGGTCGGCGCCAAACTGGACCGGCAGACCCGCTACGACTACCTCACCGCCTTCGGGCTCGGCCAGCCCACCGGGCTGAACTTCCCCGGGGAAAGCCGCGGCATCGTGCACCCGGCCAAGGACTGGGACGGGCGCACCAAGTACGCGGTCATGTTCGGTCAGGGCATGTCCGGCACCGCCGTACAGGCGGTGATGCCGTTCGCCGCCATCGCCAACGGCGGGGTGCGGATGCGGCCGCGGCTGATCGCCTCGACCACCGACGCCGACGGTGAAAAGACCGAGACCCCGGTACGGCAGGCGCAACGGGTGGTGAGCGGGAAAACTGCGGACCAGGTCAGGCAGATCCTGACCGGCGCGATCGCCGAGGGCACCGGACAGCGGGCCCAGGTTCCCGGCTTCCAGGTGGCCGGCAAGACCGGCACCGCACAGGCCCCGTACCAGGGCGGGTACTCCGGTTACACCGCATCGTTCATCGGGATGGCCCCGGCCAAGAATCCGGAGTTGGTGGTGGGCGTCATCGTCCAGCGGCCCAAGAACGGCTACTCCGGCGGAGTAGTGAGCGCACCGGTGTTCGCCGATGTCATGTCGTTCGCCCTCAAGCAGCGCGGCGTGCACCCGGGCGCCGACCAGTACCAGCCGCTGCCCCTGGAATACTAGGCCGACGATGCCAGCCATGCGTTTGCGGGAGATCGCGGCCCGCGCCGGAGCCCGGCCGGTCGATTCCCACCGGGACACCGACGTCGTAGTCACCGGGGTCAGCCTGGACAGCCGCCGGGTCAGTCCCGGTGACCTGTATGCGGCGCTGCCCGGCGCGCACGCTCACGGAGCCCGCTTCGCCGCGGCCGCGGTCCACGCAGGCGCGGTCGCCGTGCTCACCGACCCGGCCGGCCACGCGTCGGTCGCCGCCCTGCGCCCGGCGCTGCCGGTGCCGGTTCTGGCGGTCGAGGACCCCCGCGCCGTGCTCGGCCACCTCAGCGCGGCCGTTTACGGCGAACCGGCGCGACGGCTGAACACCGTGGCCGTCACCGGCACCAACGGAAAAACCACGACCAGTTACCTGCTGGAGGGTGCGCTGCGGTGGCTCGGGCGCCGCGCCGGGCTGATCGGCACCGTCGGCGTGCGGATCGCCGGCCAGCTTCGGCCCAGTGTGCACACCACCCCGGAATCACCTGATCTGCAACGGCTTCTAGCCGACATGGTGGACCACCAGGTGGACACGGTGGCGATGGAGGTTTCCAGCCACGCGCTCGCGCTGCACCGGGTGGACGGCATCGTGTTCACCCTCGCCGGATTCACCAACCTCAGCCAGGATCATCTGGACTTCCACCCGGACATGGACGACTACTTCGCCGTCAAGGCGTCCCTGTTCACCGCTGACCGGGCCCGGCACGGGGTGGTCGTGGTCGACGACGAGTACGGGCGGCGGTTGGCGGCGACCGCCGGGATTCCGCTGACTACCATCGCCGCCACGGTGCCGTCTGCGGGCGGGCCTCCCGCCGGGAGTGGCGCGCACTGGCAAGTCACCGACGCGACGCCACACACCGACGGCAGCATCGCCGTCACCGCGGCCGGGCCGGACGGTTCGGTGCACCAGCTGACCTGCCCGCTGCCCGGGTCGTTCAACGTGGCCAACCTCATGCTCGCGTTCGTCCTGTTGACCAAGCTGGGAGTGCCCGCCGCCGACGCGGCCACCGCACTCGCGCAGGTCGAGGGGGTTCCCGGCCGGATGCAACGGGTCGTGGGCCGGGCCTGCACCACGCCGGGCGACCAGCCACTGGCTGTCGTCGACTTCGCCCACACCCCCGACGCGCTGGCGGCCGCGTTGACCGCGCTGCGGCCGGCCACCCCGGGCCGGCTCGTCGTCGTCTTCGGCGCAGGCGGGGACCGCGACCCAGGAAAGCGGGCCGGCATGGGCCGGGTGGCCGCCGAACACGCCGACGTGGTCGTCGTGACCGACGACAACCCACGCACCGAGGACCCGGCCACGATCCGGGCCGCGGTCCTGGCCGGTGCCCGTTCGGCGGGCACGGATGCCGTGATCGAGGAGGTGCCCGGGCGGGCACGGGCCATCGAGGTGGCTTTGTCCGAGGTGAACGGACCCGCCGACACCGTTATTGTCGCGGGGAAGGGACATGAGCAAACTCAGACGTTCGCCTGGGGGGCGGAGCCTTTCGACGACTCCGAGGTGTTGTCGCGGTTGTTGCGGCAGCGAACTGAACAGAAGGGGCAACGGTCGTGGTGCCACTGAGTGTGCTTGCAGTGGCGCACGCGACCGGGGGCAGCCTGCGTGCCGATGCCCCGGACGTACTGATCGACGGCGGCGTGCACACCGACTCCCGGTTGTGCGGCCCGGGATCGCTGTTCGTGGCCAGGACCGGGGAGTCCGCCGACGGGCACGACTACGTGGCTACGGCGGCCGCCGCCGGGGCGGTGGCCGCCCTCGTACAACACCCGGTCAACGTGCCCGCGGGAACGCCGGACCTCGTCCAGATTCAGGTACCGGACACCGAGGTGGCGTTCGGCCAGGTGGCCAGGGCGGTCATCGACGCCGCTCACCCCGGCCTTCGGGTGGTCGCCGTCACCGGCTCCTCCGGCAAGACCTCCACCAAGGACCTGCTGGCCCACGTGTTCACCGGCTGGGCTCCCACCGTCGCGGCACCGGAGTCCTACAACTCCGAGATCGGGGTGCCACTGACCGTCTGCCAGATCACCGGACAGACCCGGGTCCTGGTCGCCGAGATGGGCGCCCGAGGCGCCGGGCACCTGACCTATCTGACCGGGATCTGCCCGCCGGACGTGGCCGTCGTGCTCAACGTCGGCCACGCGCACGCGGGCGAGTTCGGCGGACTGGACGCCGTCGAGCAGGCCAAGGGCGAGCTGGTCGAGGCGCTGTCCGCGGACGGGGTGGCGGTGCTGAACCTGGACGACGACCGGGTGGCCCGGATGCGCTCGCGCACCGTGGGCCGCATCCTCGGGGTCAGCGCGGGCACCCAACCCGCAGCGGCGCCGCACCGGGCCGGCGCCCCCCACCCGCACGCCCCCCATCCGGACGCCGACATCATCGCCACCGGCATCAGCCTGGACGATCAGGGCCGGGCCTCGTTCACCCTGGCCTGGGCTGGCACCGGCGAGGCCCACCCGGTGCGGCTGCGCCTACGCGGCGCCCACCACGTCGGCAATGCACTGGCCGCCGCGGCCGCCGCTCACGCCCTGGGCATGCCGACGGCAGACATCGCCGGCCGGCTGAGCACCGCCGAGCCGGCCAGCCGGTGGCGGATGGAGGTGACCGAGCGGGCCGACGGCGTGCGGATCGTCAACGACGCCTACAACGCCAATCCGGACTCGATGGCCGCCGCGTTGCACGCGCTGGCGGCCATGTCGGCCGGCCGCCGCTCGTGGGCGGTGCTCGGCACCATGCTGGAGCTGGGGGACCAGTCGGCGCAGTTGCACGCCCAAGTGGGGAAGTTGGCAGCCCGGCTGGGCATCGACCGGATCCTGGCCGTCGGCGCCGGCGCGATCGCCGGCGGGGCACGCTCGGCCGGGCACACCGGAACCCGGCAAGTAGCGGACGCGGACGCGGCGTTCGCCGTGCTCGGCGAGCAGCTGGCCTCCGGTGACGTGGTCCTGTTCAAGTCCAGCCGGGACAGCGGGCTTCGATGGCTGGGCGAACGTGTCGCCGGCGCCGCACCGTCATCGGCCGGCGAGCACGCTGCGCTTTCCGGTCAGGGGACTCTCATACCCGGTGAGGGGACTCTGGTACCCGGGCAGGGGACTCTGGCATGAGGGCGATGCTGATCGCGGCCGCGGTCTCGTTGCTGCTGTCCCTGTTCGGCACACCGCTGTACATCCGGTTCCTGGTGCGCCGCGGCTACGGCCAGTTCGTCCGCGACGACGGCCCTACCTCCCACCACACCAAGCGCGGCACCCCGACGATGGGTGGGGCGGTCATCATCGCCGCCGTGCTGGCCGGGTACGCGATCGCCCACATCGCGACCACCAGTGGACCGACCGTGTCCGGGCTCCTCGTCCTGTTCTTGATGTCCGGGCTGGGGCTGGTGGGCTGGCTGGACGACTTCATCAAGATCTCCAAGCAACGCAGCCTCGGCCTACGGTCCCGGCAGAAACTGCTCGGGCAGACCGGTGTGGCCATCGTGTTCGCGGTGCTGGCGTTGCAATTCCCCAACGACCGGTTCCGCGCGCCCGCCTCCACCGCGATCTCGGCGATCCGGGACACTCCGATCGACCTGGCCTTCGCCGGCCCGGTGGTCGGTGCCGTCCTGTTCGTGCTGTGGGCGATGCTGATGATCGCGGCCACCTCCAACGGGGTGAACCTCACCGACGGGCTGGACGGGCTGGCCACCGGCGCATCGACCATGGTCGCCGGCTCCTACGTGCTGATCGGTATCTGGCAGTCCAACCAGTCCTGCCAGCGCATCGCCCAGGCCGGGCCGCAGTGCTACGAGGTCCGCGACCCGCGCGACCTCGCCGTGGTGGCGGCGGCCCTGATGGGCGCCTGCTTCGGGTTCCTGTGGTGGAACGCCGCCCCGGCCAAGATCTTCATGGGCGACACCGGGTCGCTGGCACTGGGCGGCGCGCTGGCCGGGCTGGCGATCACCTCCCGCACCGAACTGCTGCTCATCGTGCTCGGTGGCCTGTTCGTGCTGATCACCTTGTCGGTGGTGATTCAGGTGGCCTCGTTCAAGACCACCGGCAAACGGGTGTTCCGGATGGCTCCGCTGCAGCACCACTTCGAACTGGCCGGGTGGGCCGAAGTCACCATCGTTATCCGGTTCTGGATCATTGCCGGGTTGTTCGCCGCCCTCGGGTTGGGCGTGTTCTATGCGGAATGGGTGGTGGGTCAATGAACCGGGTGCGCAATCTCACCCATGCCGACGCGGACTGGGCGGGCCTGCGCGCGGTGGTCACCGGCGTGTCGGTTTCCGGTACCGCCGCCGCCACCGCGTTGCTGCGCCGCGGCGCGCACGTGCACGTCGTCGACGGTTCCGACGCCGAACCGCAGCAAGCGGCCGCCGGCGCGCTGCGTGAGCAGGGCGCGTCCGTCGTGTTGGGCGAACAAGCGGCCACGCGGTTGCCGGGCCCGCCTCCGGACCTGGTGGTCACCTCACCGGGCTGGCGTCCCGACCAGCCGCTGCTCAGCGCGGCGATGGCCGCCGGGGTACCGGTGTGGAGCGAGGTGGAGCTGGCCTGGCGGCTGCGTCGTATTTGCGAGCCCACCCGGTGGCTGACGTTGACCGGCACCAACGGCAAGACCACCACCGTCGGCATGGTCGAGGCGATCGCCACCGCCGCCGGGTTGCGCGCGGCCGCGGTCGGCAACGTCGGCACCCCGGTGGTGCAAGCCGTGACCGAAGCCGAGCCCTACGACATCCTCGCCGTGGAGTTGTCCAGCTTCCAGTTGCACTGGACCCACTCGCTGTCCCCCCTGGCCAGTGCCTGCCTGAACCTGGCCCCGGATCACCTGGACTGGCACGGGTCGATGCAGGCCTACACGCAGGCCAAGGCCAAGGTCTACCGCGGTACCCAGGCCGCGTGCGTCTACAACGGGGCCGACCCGGCCACGGAGCAGATGGTGCGGGCCGCCGACGTGCTGGACGGGGCCCGGGCCGTGGGATTCACCCTCGGTGTTCCCGGGCCGTCGATGCTCGGCGTGGTCGACGACGTGCTGGCCGACCGGGCGTTCCTGGCCGAACGCGGCTCCACCGCAGTCGAACTGGCGACCGTGGCCGACCTGGCCGGACCAGACGGGTCGCCACCCGCCCCGCACAACCTTGCCAATGCGCTGGCGGCGGCGGCGCTGACCCGGGCGGCGGGCATCCCGCCTGCCGCAGTGCGCGAGGGCCTGCGTGGTTTCACCCCCGCCGGGCACCGGCTGGCGGTGGTGGCCCACAACGGCGACGTGGCCTGGGTCGACGACTCCAAGGCCACCAACGCGCACGCCGCCGATGCGTCGCTGTCGGCCTACCCGTCCGTGGTGTGGGTGGCCGGCGGGCTGGCCAAAGGTGCCCGGTTCGAGAAGTTGGTGGCCGCCCACGCCCACCGGCTGCGCGGCGTCGTGCTGATCGGGGTGGATCAACGCCCGCTCGCCGAGGCACTGGCCCGACACGCCCCGGATGTGCCGGTGCTGGCGGTGGCCGGCACCGACACTGGTGCCATGACCCCGCTTCAGCCTGCCCGGACCGTCATGTCGGCGGCCGTGCAGCGTGCTGCTCGGCTGGCCCGGCCCGGTGACACTGTGCTGTTGGCCCCGGCGTGCGCTTCGATGGATCAGTTCCGCAGCTACGCCCACCGCGGCGAGGAGTTCGCGGCCGCGGTGCGCGAGCAGATGAACGGACATCGCCCGGGCGGCATCGGTCGGGCCGGGCTTCAGCAGAGCTGGGCGGACTAGCCGTGGCCGTCACCGAACGGCCGCGCGGGACCGGCCAGACGCGATCCACTGCCCGCCCGGTGCCCGCGCAGCGTTTGCCACTGGTACCGGAGGCGGTGGCCGATTGGGTCGCCAGCCGTACCACCGCGTTCGGTACGCCCGCCGGGTCCTACTACGTGCTCATCGGCGCCACCCTGGCGCTGACGGTATTCGGACTCGTGATGGTGCTGTCCAGCTCGTCGGTGAACGCCATGGACGCGAGCGGTTCCCCGTTCTCGGTGTTCGTGCGCCAGGTGCTGTTCGCCCTGGTCGGGCTCCCGCTCATGTGGCTGCTGTCCCGGGTACCGGTGCGGGTGTTGCGCCGATTCGCCTGGCCGGCGTTGCTGGCCGGACTGGCCACCCAGCTGCTGGTGTTCACCCCGCTGGGGCACGAGGTCAACGGCAACCTGAACTGGATCAGGATCGGTGGGTTCAACGCTCAGCCCTCCGAGGCGGTCAAGCTGGCGCTGGTGCTGTGGGTGGCCGGTGTACTGGCCACCAAGGGCCGGCTGGTCCAGCAGTGGCAGCACGCCCTGATGCCGGTCGGCCTGGGTGGTGGCGTTGCGCTGGCGCTGGTGCTGCTCGGCCACGACGTCGGCACCGCGGCGGTGATCATGCTCGTCCTCGGCGCCATGCTGTTCGTCGCCGGCGCCCCGCTGAGGCTGTTCGTCGTCGGCGGGCTGGGTGCTTTCGCTGCCGCGGTTCCGCTGGTGTTGTCCAGCGCCAGCCGCAGCAGCCGGGTCACCGCGTGGCTGAGCGGTGAGTGCGAGGACTACGCGGGGGTCTGCTTCCAGGCCATTCACGGCAAGTATGCCCTGGCCTCCGGCGGGATTACCGGGCTGGGGCTGGGTGCCAGCCGGGAGAAGTGGTCCTACCTGCCGGAGGAGGACAACGATTTCATCTTTGCCATCATCGGCGAGGAACTCGGGCTGATCGGCACGTTCCTGTTGCTGGCCTTCTTCGCCGCCATCGCCCTGGCCATGCTGCGTATCATCCGCCGGCACAACGACCCCTTCGTCAAGATCGCCACGGCCGGCATCCTGGCTTGGATCGTCGGGCAGGCAATCGTCAACATCGCTGTCGTGGTGGGAGTGCTCCCGGTGCTCGGTATCCCGCTGCCGCTGGTATCCCGTGGCGGGTCGGCACTGGTGGCCTGCTTGGCTGCGCTCGGCGTCGTGCTCGGGTTCGCCCGCCAGGAACCGGGTGCCGCAGACGTCCTGTCCACCCGGCCCACCATGCTGTCGCGGCTCGCAGTCCTCGGCACCGGCGGGCCACGACGTAGCCGGAGGCGGCCATGAGCCTGTCCGTCGTACTGGCCGGTGGTGGCTCCGCCGGTCACGTGAGTCCACTCCTGGCCGCAGCCGACGCTCTGGTGCGGGCCGATCCGGATACCCGGATCACCGTGCTGGGCACCAGCGAAGGACTCGAATCCAGGCTGGTGCCGGCCCGCGGCTACCAGTTGCGCACCATCGCCAAGGTGCCGATGCCGCGCCGCCTCGGCGCCGACCTGATCCGGTTACCCGGGCGGCTCGCCGGTGCGGTCCGCGCCACCGGTGACGTGCTGGCCGAGGTGCAGGCCGACGTCGTCGCCGGGATGGGCGGCTACGTCAGCCCGCCCGCCTACCTGGCCGCCCGGCGGGCCGGGCTGCCGATCGTGGTGCACGAGCAGAACGCGCGCGCCGGCATCGCCAACCGGCTCGGTGCCCGGCTGACCCGCCACGTCGCCACCGCGTTCGACGGCACCGGGTTGCCGCACGCCACCCGGATCGGGATGCCGCTGCGGCGAGAGATCACCACCCTGGACCGGGCTGGGCAGCGGGCCGCCGCCAGAGCCGAGTTGGGACTGGCCGCGGATGCCCCCGTGCTCCTGGTCACCGGTGGGTCGCTGGGGGCACAGCACATCAACGAGGCGATGGCCCAGGTGCTGGCAGACATCGTTGCCGATCCGTGGCTGCAGGTGCTGCACATCACCGGCACCGACAAGGCGCAACCGGTGCGCCAGGCGGTGGCGGCGGCCGGTGCCGCTGACCGGTACCACGTGGTCGAGTACCTGGACCGGATGGAGTTGGCCTACGCCGCAGCGGACTTGGTGTTGTGCCGGGCCGGGGCCAGCACCGTGTGCGAGTTGGAGGTGGTCGGCCTGCCGGCGGTGTACGTGCCGCTGCCCATCGGTAACGGCGAGCAGCGGTTGAACGCCCAGGCGCTGGTCGATGCCGGCGGTGGGCTGCTGATCGACGACGCCGACCTGGACGGGGCCCGGGTGCGCACCGAGGTGTTCGGGCTGCTCGGCGACTCCGACCGGTTGCGGGCCATGTCCGCCGCGGCGGCCGGACACGGCATTGCCGACGCCGACGATCGGCTGGCCCGGATGGTTCTTTCCGCCGTGGCGCAACGCGATCCGGCTGGTGAGCGTCGATGACGACATCGTTGCCGTTCCGGGTGGGGCCGAAGGGTTTCGACCTGTCCGGTCCGTTGCCCCGGCTGGCAGAACTGGGCCACGTGCATTTCCTGGGCATCGGCGGCATCGGCATGTCCGGTATCGCGCGCATCATGCTGCAGCGTGGTGTCGAGGTCAGCGGCAGCGACGCCGCAGCGGTACCGGCACTGGAGGAGCTGGCGGCCTGGGGAGCCCGGGTCGGGGTGGGGTTCGACCCGGGGCGGCTATCCGGGGTGGACACCGTGGTCTGTTCGTCCGCGGTGCGCCCGGGCAACCCGGAACTGCGGGCCGCCCGCGACGCCGGACTGCGAGTCCTGCACCGCTCGCAGGCGCTGGCCGTGCTCATGGCGAACCGGCGCGCAGTGGCGGTCACCGGCACCAATGGCAAGACCACCACCACGGCGATGCTGACCGAGGTATTGCGGCACGCCGGCATGGACCCGTCGTTCGCCATCGGCGGGCAGCTGATCTCGGCGAACACCAACGGTTGGAACGGTTCTGGGGACACTTTCGTCGCCGAGGCGGACGAATCCGATGCATCGTTCCTGGTGTACCGCCCGCAGCTGGCGATTCTCACCAACGCGCAGGCCGACCATCTGGATCACTACGGAACCTCAGCCGGTGTCGCGGCCGCATTCGCCGCATTCGTCGACTCCTTGGGTGCGCAGGGTGTCCTGGTCGGCTGTCTGGACGACCCCGGTGCCGCGCGCTTGGTCCGGGACCGGGCGGCGGCCGGACTCGCGGCCGTGGGGTACGGCCGGGCCGGCTCCGGCACCGGTTCCTCGCAGCCTTCGGAGTCCTCGGATGCCGACCCGGCTGTCGCCTTTGTGCGGATCGTCGACGAGCAGTTCGATTCCGGGACGACCGCATTCACCTTGCGAGGCGACTTCGGCGAGCAGCCGGTCACGTTGGCCGTCCCGGGCCGGCACAACGTGGACAACGCCACGGGCGCGTTCTGCGCTGCCCTGCAGCTGGGGGTGTCTCCGGCGCAGGCCGTGGCCGGCCTGGCGGCGTTCACCGGTACCCGGCGCCGGTTCGAGGTTCGTGGCCGGGCTGGCGGGGTCAGCGTCGTCGACGACTACGCACACAATCCCCCCAAGGTGGCGGCGGCGGTGGCTACCGCACGGCAGTCCGTCGGCGACGGCGGGCGGGTGGTCGCGGTATTCCAGCCGCACTTGTACAGCCGCACCCGGGACTTCGCCCACCAGTTCGGGCAGGCACTGAGCGCGGCGGATCTGGTAGCGGTGACCGAGGTGTACCCGGCGCGCGAAGACCCGATCCCCGGTGTCAGCGGTCGACTGGTCGCGGACCACGTGGGCGCACCGGTCACCTGGCTGCCGCAGGTGGGCCATGTCCCCGGCTGGGTGCGCTCGGTGACGCACCCGGGAGACTTGGTGCTGCTCATCGGTGCGGGTGACATCACCGCCCAGGCGCCGTGCATCCTGCAGGCTTTGGGCGGGCAACCGCAGGCCGGGCAACCGCAGGAGCAGCATCCGCAGCCCGGGCCGGCATCGCAGGGCAGCGGGGGATGAGCCGGCCGCCGGTCGTGCCCCGCCGCCGCTCCTCCGCGGACCGGCGGGCTGACTCCCGGCCGGGCGGATCGCAGCCGGCGGTCACGCCTGCGGACGGTGCGCCCGCTCCCGGGCCGTCCACCCGGGCGGGTACCCGCAGGCGCACAGCCGAAAGCGGCGCCGGCCGGCGTGCCACGAGTCGGACTGCGGCGAAGACCGCTGGCCGCGGATCGGCGGGCGGGCGGTCGCGGGGCGGCCGCCGGTCCGCCGGGTCCTCGGCCGGGACGGTCACATCGCTGGCTCGCCGCCGGTCCTGGCTGCGGCTGCCGTCGTGGCGGGCTGTGCTCGGGACGGTGCTGATGACCGGCCTTGTGGCTTGGTTGGGGTGGCTGATCGGATTCTCCCCGGTGCTGGCCGTCAAGTCGATCACGGTCTACGGCACCGACCGGCAGAACCCGGCCGCGGTCCAGGACCTGCTCGGCTCGGAACTGGACAAGCCGTTGGCCCGGGTCGACCTCGACCGGATCCGGCAACGGGTACAGACCTTGCCGGCGGTCAAGACCGCCGATGTGGTGCGCACCCTGCCGAACACGCTGGAGATCAGGGTGGTGGAACGGGTGCCGTTGGCGGCCGTGGAACAGGGCGACCGGTTTGCGTTGCTGGATGCGGACGGGGTGCGGCTGGCCGAGGAACCAAAGGCGCCCGCTGAACTGCCGCTGATCACCGCGTCGACACTGGCCGAGGGGCAGAAACCCGTTGCGGCGGTGCTGGACTCGTTGCAGGAAATGCCGCCGGAGCTGCGTCGTCAAATCGGGCGGGGCGAGGCCGAGACCCAGGACAGCGTCCAGTTCACCCTGGCTTCCGGCTCCACCGTGGTGTGGGGCAGTAGTGAGGAGTCCGCTCGCAAGGCAGAGGTGCTTGCAGCATTGGTGCAGCGGGAAGCCTCGGTCTATGACGTGAGTGCCCCGCGTACGCCGGTCACTCGCTGAAACACCCGGTGGTGTCCGTGCGCCATCGCTGCGGCCTGGGTTGGTGTTTGCGGGCCGGTGCACGCGCAAGCCGGCAACCGCTGTGTCCCGGGCGCCGGTAGACACCGCAACGACACTCAATGTGGTTTGAGACTACTGTGTGTGCTCGCTGGGACCGATCAGGCGACACCGTCCACCACTCGCCCGACACGCCGCGGAATCCGTTGCACGCGAATCCCGTGGCGCATAACGTCCTGATATCGCACATTTGTCATAACTGTAACCCTCTACCTCAGGGTTAACTCGTACAGCAGGAGGCAACGCCGTGGCAGCACCGCAGAACTACCTGGCGGTCATCAAGGTGGTCGGCATTGGCGGCGGTGGCGTCAATGCGGTCAACCGGATGATCGAGGTCGGGTTGAAAGGCGTCGAGTTCATCGCCGTCAACACCGATGCGCAAGCTCTGCTCATGAGCGACGCCGACGTCAAGCTCGACGTCGGCCGCGATCTCACCCGCGGGCTGGGCGCTGGCGCCGACCCCGAGGTCGGCAAGAAAGCCGCCGAGGATCACGCCGAAGAGATCGAGGAGGTCCTCAAGGGCGCCGACATGGTCTTCGTCACCGCAGGCGAGGGCGGCGGCACCGGCACCGGTGGTGCGCCCGTGGTGGCGCGTATCGCCCGTTCGCTGGGGGCGCTCACCATCGGCGTGGTCACCCGGCCGTTCACGTTCGAGGGGCGGCGCCGGGCCACCCAGGCCGAGTCGGGGATCGACGTGCTGCGCGAGGAAGTCGACACCCTCATCATCATTCCCAACGACCGGCTGTTGTCGATCAGCGACCGGCAGGTCTCCGTCATGGACGCCTTCAAGGCCGCCGACCAGGTACTGCTGTCCGGTGTGCAAGGCATCTCCGACCTCATCACCACCCCGGGCCTGGTCAACGTCGACTTCGCAGACGTGAAGTCGGTCATGCAAGGCGCCGGGTCGGCGCTGATGGGCATCGGCTCCGCCCGCGGCGAGGACCGCTCCGTGCAGGCCGCCGAGATGGCCATCTCCTCGCCGCTGCTGGAGGCCAGCATCGACGGCGCTCACGGCGTCCTGCTCAGCTTCCAGGGCGGTTCCGACTTGGGCCTGTTCGAGATCAACGAGGCCGCACGGCTGGTACAGGAAGCCGCCCACCCGGAGGCCAACATCATCTTCGGCACCGTGATCGACGACTCGCTCGGCGACGAGGTACGGGTCACCGTCATCGCCGCTGGTTTCGACGGTGGTACCCCACAGAAGCGCCGTGACGAGCGCGCCATCGGCACCGTCACCGGGCGTGGGGACCGCTCGCAAACCGAGCGCGCGCAGCCGGAGCCCGTCCACGCCGAGCCTGCCCACGCCACCCAGTCCAGTCGCAGCTTCGACGAGCAGACCTTCGAACCCAGCCGCGAGCCGGTCGTACCGCGTGCGCAGGCCGGATACCCGATGGACGGCGCCGCAGCGGCGCACTTCGACGCGGACCCGGTGCCCGGCCCGGCCGACACCGGTCAGCCCGGCGCCGACCAGCCCGAGTTCGGCTCCGAGGACGCCGCGCCGGTCATTCCACAGGCCGGTGTCGACCGGCTGGCCGAACACGGCACCCGCATCGACCTGCGCGAACCACAACCCGAGCAGATTGACGTGCGCCGGTCGGTCCCGGTAACGGTCCCGCAGGTCGTCGACGAGGAACCGCGCCGCGGTCCCCGGTCGATCTCGGTGGACGACGACGACCTGGACGTGCCCGACTTCCTCAAGTGAGCACGACCAGCCGGTCCCACCCGTGGCTGGTCGAACACCGGGTGGGCCGGCGTACCGTGCTCGCGCTGACCAGCCGCGGCAACGACGTCGCCGACCCGCTCGGCACCTTCAACCTGGCCACCCACGTGGCCGACGACGAGGGCGCCGTGCGGCAGCGGCGCGCCGAGGCCGCCACCGTCCTCGGGATCGCGCCGGACCACCTGCTGTTCCTGGACCAGGTGCACGGCAATACCGTCGTGCAGGCCACCGACCCCTGGGACAGCCCACCGCAGGCCGACGCGGCGGTCACCGCCACCCCAGGTATCCACCTGGCCGTGCTGGTGGCGGACTGCGTCCCGGTGCTGCTGGCCGACGATGAACACGGCATCGCCGGGGTCGCCCATGCCGGACGCCGCGGGGTGGAATCCGGTGTGGTGACCGCCTGCGTGGCCGCCATGCGGGATCTGGGCGCCCGGCAACTGCACGCCCTGATCGGGCCCGGCATCTGCGGGTCCTGCTACGAGGTCCCCGGCCAGGTGCGCGCCGATGTGACACGGCAGGTCCCGGCCACCTTCGCGCGCACCCGCGCCGGCACGCCATCTCTGGACCTGCCCGCGGGGGTGCGGACTCAATTGGCTGATCTCGGCGTCGCGGCTCAGCACATCGGTACCTGCACCATGGAGGACCCACAGTGGTACTCCCACCGTCGCCAGCACGGCCGCGCCGGCCGGTTCGCCGGGATCGCCGGGGTGCTTGCCCGGGATCGCCGGGCATGACCGGCCCCGCCCGGCAGGGTGCGCGCACCCGAGATCGGCACATCCGAGATCAGCACATCCAGGATCAGCGCAGCGGGGATCCACGCACCGAAGAACTGTCCGCGAACCTGCGAACCGTGCACGAGCGGATCGAGGCGGCGTGCGATGCAGGTGGGCGAGATCCGGCCGCAATCACCCTCGTCGTGGTCACCAAGACCTTCCCGGCGGCCGACGTACTGCGGTTGCGGTCGCTGGGGGTGGCCGACATCGGGGAGAACCGTGATCAGGAGGCGGCAGCCAAGCGAGCCGAGGTGCAGCGGGCTGGTGTGTGCCGCGCCGGGAGCCACCCGGCCGTCGACCCTCCGGCTATCGACCAGCCTCTTCTTGGCGCGCCGCCGGTGGGCCGTGGCCAGGAGGCCGAATCGCAGGACGGCCCGGCGTTGCGCTGGCACGCCATCGGGCACATCCAGCGTAACAAAGCCAAATCGGTCGTCCGGTGGGCGGATGTGGTGCACACCGTGGACTCGATCCGGCTGGCGGACGCGCTCACCAAGGCGGTCGCCGCAGCGGCGCGAGCCGATCCGCTGCGTTGCCTGATCCAGGTCTCGCTCGACGGTGACCCGGCGCGCGGCGGCATCCCGGCCGGCCAGATGCTGCAGCTGGCCGACCACCTGGCCGACTGCCCGGGCCTGCAGTTGGGCGGGGTGATGGCCGTGGCACCACGAGGGGCCGACCCGGATCGTGCGTTCGCAGCGCTGGCTCGGCAATCGGCCCGTTTGCAGGAGTCTCACCGAGCTGCGACGGACATCTCAGCCGGAATGAGTGGCGACCTCGATGCTGCGGTGCGTCACGGGTCCACCTGCCTGCGTGTCGGTGGGGCAATCCTCGGAAACCGGCCGCTCAACCCGTAGATTGACTGGCGTCAGCGGGTGTCAGGCGACCCCGGTTTCGACAGCGGCTAAGGAGCAGGTCATGACAGGGGCGCTGCGTAAGACCATGGTGTACTTCGGTCTGGCAGAAGAGGACGACGAGTTCGCCGATCCCTACCGGGACACCCCCGTGTCCGAGGAGAACACCGGCGCGCCGGCCGCGCGTGACCATAACCGTGCTGTCGCGGCCGCCGATGCCCCGGACGGCCGTGCCGACAAGGAGCCCACGGCCAAGGAACGATCGGCGGTAACCACCATGCGGCGAGAACGTCCGGCACCGACGTTGGTCCGCGACCAGCCTGCCGGGGAGATCTCCCGCATCGTGACGATCCATCCGCGCACCTACAACGATGCCAAGACCATCGGCGAGGCCTACCGGGACGGGGTTCCGGTCATCATGAACCTGTCCGACATGAGCGAGGCCGACGCCAAGCGGCTGGTGGACTTCTCGGCTGGACTGGTGTTCGGCCTGCGCGGTTCCATCGAACGGGTGACCGGCAAGGTCTTCCTGCTCAGCCCCAGCAACGTCGAAGTTGCTGAACAGGGGAGCACCAGCGCCGCTAATTCGCCACAATCGGGCTTCTTCAATCAGAGTTGACCCGTGAACATTCTGTGGACGCTTCTGTACTGGATCACCTTCCTGTTCTTCTTGCTGATGCTTGGCCGGCTCGTGCTCAGCCTGGTGCAGAGCTTCTCACCACGGTGGAGCCCGCAGGGGCCGGTGTTGGTGCTGGCCGAATTCATCTACTCGCTGACCGATCCGCCACTGAAGGCCGTTGGGCGATTTGTCCCACCATTACGGATCGGTAACATCGCTCTGGACCTCGCCTTCCTAATTGTGATCCTTGTCACGAGTACGTTGATGCAGATCTTCCGTGGGCTGGCCGAGGGCGGGTAGTCGCAACCCACTGTGAGTGCCTGGTTGCGCACCGCCGACAATGAGGTCCATGCCCGGGTGGCGAAACAAGGAATCTCTGCCGCTGAAAGCGTGACGAGGCGCCAAGTGGGATACGGTGGCGTCGAATATCCACGACTCTGGTAGGACCGCAGCCGCGTCGCCTCATCCCGTTGGCGGATCTGCGGAATGACCAGACGAGCAACCGAGGTGACACCCGATGCCATTGACGCCGGACGAAGTCAACGCGCGGACGTTCCAGCCCACCAAGTTCCGGGAGGGCTACGATCAGGCCGAGGTCGATGACTTCCTCGATGAGGTGGTCGTCGAACTCCGCCGTCTCAACGCTGAGAACGACGAGCTGCGCGAGAAACTGTCCATCTGCGAGAAGCGGGCCGCCGAACTGAGCCGGGCCAGCTCTTCCAGCGCCCCCAAGCAGACCGACCGTGCCTCCGTGGCCGAGCTTCGTCCGGCCGCCGAGCCGGTGGCCGCCCCGGCACCGGCTCCCGCTCCGACGCCCACTCCCTCCCCGGTCCCCACGCCCGCTCCCACTCCGGCTGCGGCGAAGGTCGCCGATACTGCCGTCGGCACGGCTCCAGCCTCCGGTACGAGCGGGGTCCAGGAAGCGGCCGGGATGCTGGCCCTGGCCCAACGGCTGCACGACGAGCATGTGCGGACCGGTGAGCGTGAGCGCGACCGGCTTGTCGGTGAGGCCAAGGCTCATTCCGACCGGCTCGTCGGCGAGGCCGAGAAGAAGAAGAACGAGACCCTCAGCGCACTTGAGCGTGAGCGCACCGGCCTGGAGCGCCGCATCGATCAGCTACGGGAGTTCGAGCGCGACTACCGCAGCAACCTCAAGTCCTACCTGGAATCGCAGATGCAAGAGTTGGACGCCCAGCAGAGCCTGCTGCCGGGACGGCCCCCACACGAGGCGGCCGCAGCGCACGCCTGATTCGGGCTGCACGGTTCCCACCCGAAGGCCCCGTCCGTAGGATTCGTTCTGCCGGCGGGGCCCGTCGGGTTGGCCAACTGGGTCTGTCCGGCCTATCCTCTCGCCCACAGGTACCCAGTCCGAGGGAGGGTCGCGATGACGTCGAAGCGTGCTGCGTCCACCTCGTCGTCGGCGAAGGTGCCCGCCTGCCGCAAAGGCACGAAGTCTGCGGCCAAGAAAGGCGCGGCCGAGGAGTCCGTTGCGGCTACGACCGCGGGTCGGAAAGCAGCAGGCAAGCAAGCCGCGGGCAAGAAGAAGGAAGCCGCGGGTAAGAAGGCTGCGGGCAAGGAAACCCAGGCATCCCGTGCCGTGTCCGCCGAGGGCAGCGCCGCCCCAGGCGTAAAGGCGAGCAAATCAGCCAAGAAGCCCGCTGCGAAACGGGCGCGAAAGCCCCTCTCGACCGGGTCGGGGTCGAAAGCGAGCACACCGACAGTGGCCAAGAGCTCCCCCAAGAGCCCGGCGGCGAAGCGGACCACGGCATCAGGGACCACGTCGGCGGCCGAAGCCACGCCGAACCGCGCTGCCGAGGACCCGTGGACCGACGCGGAGCTGGCCGGCATCCGTCAGCAACTGGCTGCGGATATCGAGGCTCTCAACGCCGAGATCACCCAGGCCGCAGAGCATCTTGATCAGCTCGAGGTGGGTCCGGCGGGTACCTCGGGTGACGACCCGGTCGACAGCGGTGCCCGCGCCTACGACCGGGAGAACGAACTCAGCCTGGTCCGCAACGCCAGGCAGATGATCCAGCAGTGTGAGGAAGCCGTGGCCCGCCTGGACGACGGCAGCTACGGCACCTGCGCCTCATGCGGAGAGCCGATTCCCAAGCTGCGATTGCAGGCGTTTCCGCGTGCCAGCTTGTGCATTGCTTGCAAACAACGTTCCGAACGGCACTGATCCGACGACGTGAGCACCCAACACCCTGACCGGCCTGGCCTGGCTGCTGTGCTCGGTATCGCCGTCGTGGTGGTGGTGGCCGACCAGCTCAGTAAGGCGTGGGCGTTGTCGGCATTGGCCAGCGGGCATGTGGTGCCGTTGTTGTCCCGGTTCCTGCAGCTGCGGCTGGTGCACAATCCCGGGGCGGCGTTTTCGCTCGGCGAGCGGTTGACCTGGGTGATCACCACGGCCGCGGTTGTGGTGTGCATCGCGTTGCTGGTGCTGGCCCGGCGGGGCTTGTCCGGGTGGTGGTGGGCGGTCACCATCGGGTGCCTGCTCGGCGGCGCGGTCGGCAACCTCATCGACCGCCTGATCCGCCCGCCCGCGATCGGGCGCGGGCACGTGGTGGACTTCATCGACTACAACGGATTCTTCGTCGGCAACATCGCCGACATCGCGATCGTGGGGGCGGCGGCCGTCCTCATCGTGTTGTCACAGCGCGATGTGCCGATGCACCCACCAGCGCCCGCGCAGGAAGGGTAGCGGGTGAGCGAGCGATTGCTGCCAGTGCCCGGCGGGCTGTCCGGTGAACGGGTCGACACCGGGCTGTCCCGGTTGCTCGGGCTGTCCCGTACCGCGGTAGCGGAGCTGGCGGCCGACGGCAGCATCAGCATGGACGGCCGCGTTGTCGGCAAGTCCGACCGGCTCGTCGGCGAGGCCATGCTGCAGATCACGATGCCGGACCGGCCGCAGGCCAGCCCGCGGAGCGCCGAGCCGGTGCCGGGGTTAGGGGTGGTGTATGAGGATGCCGATGTCGTCGTCGTCGACAAACCGGTCGGGGTGGCCGCTCACCCGAGCCCCGGGTGGTCCGGTCCTACGGTGACCGGTGGGCTGGCCGCGGCTGGTGTGCAGGTGGCCACCTCCGGGGCGGCGGAGCGGCAGGGCATCGTGCACCGGCTGGACGTGGGCACCTCCGGCCTGATGATCGTGGCCAAGTCGGAGGTCGCCTATTCGGTGCTGAAGCAGGCGTTCCGGGACCGGACGGTCCGCAAGGTGTATCACGCGCTGGTCCAAGGCCTGCCCGACCCGGTGCGCGGCACCGTCGACGCGCCTATCGGCCGGCACCCGTCAGGGGACGGGCGGTGGGCGGTGACATCCGCCGGGAAACACTCGGTCACCCACTACGAGGTGCTGGAGGCATTCCGCGGCGCGTCGCTGTGCGAGGTGACGCTGGAGACCGGGCGCACCCATCAGATCCGGGTGCATTTCTCCGCCTTGCATCATCCGTGTGCCGGCGACCTCAGCTACGGCGCCGACCCGGCCCTGGCCACGAGGCTGGGGCTGGCCCGGCAGTGGCTGCACGCCCGCGAACTTGGCCTGGCGCACCCGACCAGTGGGGAACCGATGGTGTGGCGCAGCGAGTACCCGCAGGATCTGGCGCGGGCGCTGCGGCGGGTACAGCAGACGGCGTAGCGGTCTTGGCCAGGGCCGGTGTGTGCCAGAACGCCCACAAAGGTGCTCAGGGCGTGTCTGCCAATGATCTCAGGGGGTGCCTGCCAGTGTTCTTGACAAGGGCGAGATGACGCTGCGTCAGTACTCTCCCGCCTCATCCGTCGCACCGGCAATATGGGGACGCTTTTGGTACCTCATAGGTCCAAAAAGCGTCCCTATCTTTCGTCGCGGTACTCAAACCACCGGCGAACCTGACCCACAGTAACGGTGTGCGGTGAGATCGCCCCGTCAACCGGGCTGAAAGGGCAGTGTGGGCGATCCGCGCAGCGACCTGTGGGCAACCAGGAGCGGTGGCGAGCCGGCAACGGGCAGCGAGGGGCAGCACCCAACGGGTGGGCGGCCGACCATGCGGCAGCAGGTCCGGTTTGTCAGTGGTCGTACGGCGGTGCCGGGCCATCTGAGGCCACCCAGGACTGTCCTCGGGTTCGCTGAGTGCCTATTCGGGGACGTCGCCCGCCACGGAGGCGTTCCAGTCCTTCTTGATCTGCCGCCACTGCTCATCGGTCATGGTGCGCCGCCAGTACCCGGACACCGACAGGTCGGCCTTGGGTAGGCCGCGTTCGGCCAGCAGGTGGCGGCGGACCTCGCGGATCTCGCCCGCCTCACCGTGGACGAAGGCATGGACCCGGCCTGGTGGCCAGTCGAGGTCTCGGACGGCCTCGACCAGTAGACGTGCGTCGCTGGGGTCGCCGCGCCGGTGCAGCCAGCGTATGTCGGTGGGCGCGGGGGACGGCAGCGGCAGTTCATGCTCGGCGGAGTCGCACACAGCGATGACGACGCTGTGGCTGTGTGCGGGGACGGCTTCCAAGGCGGCCGCAGTGGCCGGTAGCGCGGACTCGTCCGCGACGAACAGGTGCCAGTCGGCGCTCGGATCGGGCCGGTAGGCACCGTTGGCGCCGGTGATCATCACCCGGTCGCCCGGTCGTGCCGTCACCGCCCACGGGCCGGCTACCCCCTGATCGCCGTGCACGACGACGTCCACGGTCAGCTCGTGCCGTTGCCCGTCCCAGCGACGCACCGTGTAATGCCGATGGTGCGGCCACCGCTGTTGCGGGTGCAACGCTCGTACCTGTTCGACATCGAACGGGGCCTGATAGGGGGCGCCGGCCGGTGGTAGCCAGAACACGAAGTAGGCATCGGTCACCTCGGGGGTGCTCCAGCCGGCCATGCCCTCGCCGCCGAGGACCAGCCGCACCATGGCCGAGGTCAGGTTCTCGCGGTGCAGAACCGTCGCGCAGGACAACTGTTTGTGCGGCGGCATTCGCACTCCTTTCCGGCTCGCGGACCGTGCAACCGATCACGGCCCCGCGAGGAATTCGCCGAGTCTGACTCGCCGACTCTGATCGATCAAGTCTGAGGCGCCAAGCCTAGTCCAGTGGTGCAGTGCTCAAGGCGGCCGGCGCTCTGCGTGGGGATCCCGTGGTGGTTCGGGCCGCCGGCATCGTCGGCACGAGTGCGCTCAGATGGCCGGCATCTGGTTCACGCGCCGGTGGGCCGGGTCCAGCCGGGTGGTCCAACCGAGAGCGTCCAGGTGTTCCAGCAGCGGGACAACAACGCGCCGGTTGCTGTTCAGTCTCTGCCGGGCCTGGCTGACGGTGAACGGTTGCGGGAGTCCGGCGAGTCCGGCTATCGCCCGCGCGGGGGAGTCCGGTGCCAGCACCACCGGGCCTGGCAGGAGCAGGATTCGCCCCACTGACTCGGCTGCGGCCAGGTGCTTGGCGGTCAGTCCGGCCTCCTTCAGCCTGGTCAGAGTCGGTGCTGCGCATGGGTCTTCGGCCAGCTCCGCCAGGATGCCCGCCAGGTGTTCGCCGGGCTCGCCCAGGTCCGGCTCGCTGTCGGTGGCCCGTAGCCGGCCGCGTGCATGGCTCAGGCCGAGTTGTTCAGCCAGCAGAATCGTCGCCTGCCGGGTGGGGATTCCGGCGGCGGATTGAGCCGTGTCAACCGGCAACGCAGGGTCGAGGGGATCCGATTGCCGGCGTGCGGCCAGTGCTGCGGTGATCGCCGCTCGCCATTGATCCAGCACCAGGGTGCGCACGAAGTGCCGGTCCAGCACCTCGATAGCGTTGCGGGTCAAGGACTGTGCGGATGCCCGGTCCGGGTCGTAGCCGAGTGTGGCGGCGTCCTGGAACGACAGGACGCCGCGCCGGAGGACCTCGTCCATCAGGGTGGTCGAGCCCGCTTGGGCGTTCAATTGAGCTGCTCGCGCCGCCGGTTGCCCGCGGCGGGTGAACTCCGGTGGCGCGGCGTCGAGCACTTCGACCGCCCACAGCGGTGCCGGTTCTCGGTCGTTCACGCGGCCGCCCGGGTCCCGCAGAATCGCTCTGTCGGCGGCGGCCACCGGTAGTGGCCAGGTCAACCGGAGCCGGGCGAGTCCGGCGCTCAACAGCCGGACGTGAACCGGCACCGCGGCGGTGCCCAGATGCAGAGTTGCCTGGGCCGGTGGGCTCGCCGCAGTGGGCCGGGTCGCGCCGGTGTGTGTGTCGACCAGCCGTAGTCGTACGTCGAGCACGTCGCTGAGCCGCCACTGGCCGGGCCGGATCAGTGCGTCACCTCGGCGTACCTGGTCCAGCGCCACCCCCCGCAGGTTGACCGCCACCCGCGCCGGTGCCGTGACAGTCTCGGCGGGCTTGCCGAGCCGGTGCAGTGCACGTACCGGAACCTGCTCCAGCAGAGCTGTTCTGCCGGCCAGGTTCACGATTTCGCCGCTGCGCAGTTCGCCTGCGGCCAAGGTACCGGTGAGTACGGTGCCCGCCCCGGTGAGGGTGAACGCCCGGTCCCCCCACAGCCTCAGCCGGGTGTCCGTGCCGGCCGGTGCCGGCATGGCGCGGCACAGTTGCACCAGGTGGGTACGCAGCCGGTCCATCCCGGCACCGGTCACCGCCGAAACCGCACACGATCCGATGCGCTGCAAGCGTGTTCCGGCTAGATGCTCGCGGGCCTGGGCAAGCGCGGGTTCCGGGTCGGCCAGGTCGGAGCGAGTGACCACCAACAGCCCGTTGCCGATGCCGAGCGCGTCGACGGCGGCCAGGTGTTCGCCGGACTGGGCCTGCCAGCCCTCGTCGGCGGCCACGACGAACAGCACCGCGGCGGCCGGCCCGAGCCCGGCCAGAGTGGTACCGATGAACCGCCGGTGCCCGGGTACATCCACAAACGCGACGTCGCCTGCCCCAGGCAAGGTGGTCCACACGAACCCCAGCCCGATGCTCAGCCCGCGGTCCTTCTCCTGCTGCCACCGGTCCGGCTGCATCCCGGTCAAGCACTCGACCAGTGTCGACTTGCCGTGGTCCACGTGCCCGGCGGTGGCGATCACCTGCATCTGGGACCCGGCCGATCCGTTTCGGCGGCAAGCAGTTTCGCGACCCGCGCGACCACGGCGGCATCGGCGTGATGCGGGATGCAGCGCAGGTCCAGCAGGCACCGGCCGGCATCGGTGCGGGTCAGGATCGCCGGTGACCCGGTCCGTAGCGGACGGGCCAGTTCCGCCGGTAACGCCAGGGCCCAGCCCGGCAGCGGGTGGCACGGTGCACCGCCGCCGCCGACCCGCCCGACGGCCGGCAGCACCGCCGCTTCGTCGAGCCCGAGCGTGCGCGCCATCGTCACGGTGCGCTCCCGTAACTGGTCCGGGTCGGTACGCAACGCCGCGACGACCGGTGGGGCCGGGCCACGCACGGTGGCTTCCACGGCGGCCAGGGTCAGTTTGTCCACCCGCAGCGCCCTGGCCAGCGGGTGCCGGCGCAGCCGTCGCACCACGTCGGCCTTTCCGAGCAGGATGCCGGCCTGTGGGCCACCCAGCAGCTTGTCGCCGCTGGCGGTCACCAGGTGCGCTCCGCCGGCCAGCGTGCTGGCCGCGTCAGGTTCGTCCGGCAGCATCGGCTCCGGGTGCAGCAGGCCGCTGCCGATGTCGCTGATCAGTGGCAAACCCTCCGGCAGTGACGCGGCGAGCTCGGCCACGTCCACCCGGCCGGTGAACCCGTCGGTGACGAAGTTGCTGGGGTGCACTTTCAGCACTGCGGCGGTGTCCGGGGTGATCGCGGTCAGGTAGTCGCCCAGATTGGTGCGGTTGGTGGTGCCCACCTCGCGCAGCCGCGCCCCGGTGGAGGTGATGAGGTCGGGCAGCCGGAACCCGTCGCCGATCTCGACCAGCTCGCCGCGGCTGACGATGATCTGGCGGCCGGCCGCCAGCGCGGTACAGGCCAGCACCAGCGCCGCCGCCCCGTTGTTGACCACGAGTGCGTCCTGGGCGTGCGGAACCGCTTGCCGCAGCGCCTCGATCGCGCCGCGGCCCCTGAGCGCCCGCTGTCCGGTGTCCAGGTCGAACTCCACGTCGACGTAACCGGTGGCCGCCCCCACTGCCCGCCAGGCTGCCCGGCTCAGCGGGGCCCGGCCGATGTTGGTGTGCACGATGACCCCGGTGCCGTTCAGCACCGGGGTGAGACTGCTGCCGGAGCGCTCCACCAACCGGTTCACCGTGGCCAGCGCGACCTGGCGGACCTGGTCCGGGCCGATGCGCCCGGCGCGGGCGTCACGCGCCGCGTCGACGATGATCCGTTTGACCTGTGCGGTGCCCAAGGTGGCCACGCCGGTGCCGAAATCGGCGTCGTTCAGCAGTGCGTCGGTGCGCGGGATGGCACGCCGCGGGTCGGTCATGTTCTCGTCCCAGGCATGGTCTCCTCCCCGGTGGGTGGCGGAGGTGGACGGGAATCGAACCCGCCTGCGACGGGTGCCGCCGCACGCCGGTGTTGAAGACCGGGAGGACCACCAGGTACCCACACACCTCCGTGGCCCAGCGTAGACAGTACGGTGGCGCAATGACGACTACGACCGAATCGCCGCGGTTGACTGAAGTCGTAGCTGGGGGAGGGTGCGCCTGCAAGATCCCTGCCGCTCAGTTGGAGACGCTGGTGGCCGGCCTGGCCGGGCAGGAGCATCCAGAGCTGCTGGTGGGCCTCAACGACGGTGACGACGCGGCCGCCGTGCGGTTGCCGGGTGACTTCGGATGGGGGGTGGGTGAGCCTGGTGTGAGTCAGCCTGGCGTCAGTGTGCACGGTGGCCTGGCGATCGTGTCGACGGCGGACTTCTTCACCCCCGTGGTCGACGACCCCTACGACTGGGGCCGGATCGCGGCCGCGAACGCGTTGTCGGACGTGTACGCCATGGGCGCGCGGCCGATCCTGGCCATCAACCTGCTGGCCTGGCCGGTGGACCGGCTGGACCCGCAGCTGATTCCGGAGGTGCTGCGAGGTGGGCTGGATGTGGCTACCCAGGCCTGCTGCCCGGTGGCCGGCGGGCACAGCATCACCGCGCCGGAACCGCTGTACGGGATGGCGGTCACCGGCCACGCGCCGGCGGACCGGCTGCTGCGTATCGATGCGGCGCAGCCCGGCCTGCCGCTGAGCCTCACCAAACCGCTCGGGGTCGGTGTGCTGAACAACCGGCACAAGCGAACCGGTGTGGTATTCGCCGAGGCGGTCGAGTCGATGGTGACGCTGAACGACACCGCGGCGCAGGCGGCGGTCGCGGCCGGGGTACAAGCGTGCACTGATGTCACCGGGTTCGGGCTGCTGGGGCACCTGTACAAGATGTGCCGGGCGTCCGGGGTGAGCGCGGTGGTCGATGTGGCCGCAGTGCCGGTGTTCGATGCGGCCCGGCGCTCGCTGGCGGAAGGGTTCGTTCCGGGGGGCACGCGACGCAACCTGGACTGGGTGCGCGAGCACCTGGACGTCGGCCCCGGCGTCGGTGAGGCGGACCTGTTGTTGCTGGCGGACGCGCAGACCAGCGGTGGGCTGCTGGTGGTCGGAGAAGTACCAGGGTCGCCGGTCATCGGGTACACCGAGCCGATGGGGGAGCGCGCGATCCGGGTGCGGTAGTTGGCTGGCTACGAAGACGAGAGCTTCGAATGGCTCGGATGTCCTCTCGTACTGATGCAGGTCCGCGACGACTCTGTACGGCTGGACAACTGGTCGCGCTATGTCGAGCGTGAATTGGGGCTGTGTGTCCGAAAGCGGGCACTCTTCTGGGCAGGAGCATCGACCGGTGATCGCTCTGCCGAATGAGTTCACGCGTGCAGTCGGCACGGTGCAGTCCGCGGGGTCACATGTGGTGAAGGGTTTGCTGGTCCTCGAACCAGCGGAGTGCATGGTTCAGGCTTGACAGACCGTAGTCCAGGGTCGCTCGTTGGTACAGCGCGACCTCTTGCAGTTGCTCGGGGACGTCCTCCGAGGCGATCTTTGCCTCCAGGGCCTTGAACCTGCGGAGCTCGGATTCGAGCCGTTGGGAGATCGCGGTGAGCACGAGGGCTCGGTCTTCGCGATCGACGAAGCCCAGGAAGTACAGCCGCGAAAGTGCCTCGGTTTCCACGTCACCCTTGATGTCGTCGGTCATCCACTCCAGGAACTTGCGCCGACCGGCGGCGGTGATCACGTACTCCTTGCGGCCACGAGGACCGGGTGGCCCGTCGGCGGCTTTGATCGCCCCCTCCTCGGCGAGGCCGTCAAGTGCGCGTTTGATGCTGCCTGAGCTGGCTGCGTAGAAGAGAGAGACCCCGGACTCGAACGCCTTGATGAGGTCGTACAGGCTCATTCGAGAGATGTGCAGGAACCCCAGGATCACGTAGGCCATGGGCACGACCTTACCGTGCTGCCTCATAGACATGTATGGTAGACATGTCTATGAGCAATATTGTGCACTGCTGGACACGGAACTCGGCGATTCGCGGGCCACGGGCGTGCGGGCCCGCCGTGGTTAAGGGACCGGAGTGCTGACGAAGATCGGCCGGCACGCCACCCCGCAGTGACCGGGCGGTGTGAGATGGGGTTTGAGGTGGCATGGCTCTGATCGAGATCCAGGACGTGACCAAGACATTCACCGCGAGAAAGGCCGTGACGGTCGCCAACGACGGGGTCTGCCTGAGCGTTGAGGCAGGCACCGTTGTCGGCCTGTTCGGCCACAACGGGGCGGGCAAGACGACGATCGTCAACCAGTTGTTGGGCCTGTTGCAGCCCGACTCGGGATCGATCGTGGTCGCGGGGGAGGACGTCGTTGCCAACCGCAACCGCGGCCGATACTTGTGCTCCGTCCAGCCCCAGGCCAGGACACCGTTGGGTGAGCTCACGCCGCGGGCGGTGACCCGGACGATGGGCCGGTTGCGAGGCGCCTCCCATAGGCAGGTGGACGACCGCATGGATCAGCTGTTCGATCGCCTCGACATCGCCAGATGGGCCGACGTGCCGGGAAACAAACTGTCCGGTGGCGTGCTGCGCCTCACCGGGTTCTGCATGGCGGCAGTCCAGCCGGGCAAGGCGGTCGTCCTCGACGAGCCGACCAACGACGTCGATCCGGTACGTCGCCGTCGTCTGTGGGGTGCTATCCGTGACCTCACCCTCGATGGAACCGCCGTGCTCCTGGTGACGCACAGCATCGGTGAGGCCGAGAGCGCAGTGGATGGGGTGGTGATCCTCAACGAGGGCAGGGTCGTGATTCAGGGTGACGCGAAGCGCGTCAGGGCCGAGACCGTCGGAAACCGGATGAAGCTTGCGGCGGCGATGCGGCCGGGCGTGACCCACTGTCGGCGTCCCCGGTGGGTCTCGGAATGGGACGTCATCGACGGGCGGCTCAGGTGCGCCTTCGACGGCGCGCAGGCGGTCGAGGCGATCCGTTGGGCCAAGGAACAGCACCAGCGCGGGGTCATCGACGACTATTCGATCCGCGAGATGACTCTGGAGGACACCTACATCGAGTTACTGGGCAGGACGGAAGCGGGCGTCGATGTCTGACGGGAACTTCGGGCTCGTTGCCGGGTTACAGGCACGCAAGTACGGCGGTTACCTCGTCGTCTTCGGCGTGATCATGATCATCGTCGCGCTGGGTGTGGTCATCGGTTTCTCCTTCCTGCTGTCCTCGCCGAACAGCGGGCAGATGCTCTATCTGGCGACCGGTGCGCCCACGATCGTCCTCATCATGACGGCGTTGGTGACCGTCCCGATGCAGAACGCCGGGGCGAAACTTGCCGGCTACACCGACTTCATCAAGTCCCTCCCGTGCAGTCGAAGGCAGTTCCTGCTGGCCGAGGTACTCATTTGGGCGGCCGTGACCGTGCCTGCCATCGTCGTCTCAGTGTTCGTGGCGCACCTGCTGTTCCACCCCGGATTCTCCGTGTCCTGGACGATCATCCCGGCGTACCTGCTCATGGTGGCGTCGTGTTTCGGCATCGGGTACGGCTACTCGTTCGTCCTGCCAGCCGAACCCGCCATGGCCCTATCCCAGGTCATCGCCTTTACCGCGCTGATGTTCTCGCCCATCAACTTCCCGATTGAACGGCTACCCGACTGGCTGCAATCCCTGCACCTAGCGCTGCCGCTCTACCACATGGCCGAGGTCATGCGCGCGTCCCTCGCGAACGAGACGTTCCACGCCGAACCGATCAGCTACGTCGTGCTCGTTGTCTGGGCGGTACTGGGATTCCTCGGGGCGATCCGCTTCCTCGAGCGCGCCTGAACGCGGCGACTGTCGCCGTCGGCAGCGCCGCGATAGCCACCGCAGTGAGTCATGCTGCAAACAAGGCCAGCCGGCCACTGGGGTGTGCGCTGTCCGCGGGAAGCAACGGGCGTTTGCGGAACACCGGGTGCGGCCATGGCCTGCCGGGAGCAGTGGCGCACCGTGGCGTGTTTCCTCCGACCCTTGGTGGCAGCTCTGGCGATGACGGCCTCCTCGCCCGGCAGGTCTCGTCACGCCCCATCGCCGCCCGGCATACACTCGGATCACGGCCGGCCCGCCCGGGCTCTTCCCCTTGGCCGCCACCTGTCCGATGTTGGGAGAGTCGCCCACCCATGGCCGCATCCGGTGAGTCGTTCGCGCACCTGCACTGCCACACCGAGTACTCCATGCTCGACGGCGCCGCCCGGGTGGACGATCTGCTGGCCGCCGCCGCCGAGATGGGCATGCCGGCGCTGGCCATCACCGACCACGGGTTCATCTTCGGCGCCTACGAGTTCTGGAAGAAGGCGGCCAAATACAACGTCAAGCCCGTCATCGGCCTGGAGGCCTATCTCACCCCCGGCACCCATCGTACGGACAAGACCCGCGTACATTTCGGTGGCGGTGGCCGGGACGACGTCTCCGGCGGCGGCGCCTACACCCACTTCACCGTGCTGTCGCGCAACAACACCGGGATGCACAACCTGTTCCGGCTCGCCTCACGCGCCAGTCTTGAAGGTCATTACTTCAAGCCGCGCATGGACATGGAGCTGCTGGAGACCTACGCCGACGGCCTCATCGCCACCACTGGTTGCGCGTCCGGGGAGGTCCAGACCCGGCTGCGGCTCG
>PDSI01000064.1 GCA_002748415.1 Micrococcales bacterium
GATCTCTGGGTTCCCACCGGTGTACTCGTCGAACAGAGGAGCCCACGAGCCGCGCCGCTGCTCGGGCGGTGTACAGGCACCGATCAGCCTGTTCTTGGCGCAGCCGATGGTCGGGACCTCCCGCGCCACCCCGACATGGCAGGCCAGGCCAGCGCGCTTCGGGTGGGCGTAGCCCTGACCGTCGCAGACGATCACGGTCGAGCCCGCCCCTCTCGGCGCGTCCTGCCCCGCCCTCTCGGCGCGTTCTGCAGAGCGTCGATCGCTGCCAGGACAGCCACGGCTTCCCGGAAGGCCAGTAGGCCGGGCTGATAGTCGAAGTCCTGCCTGACGACGGCCGTGGCCGACTCCACCACTTCCAGTGTCGTCGGGTCGAGGACGACCGCCGCATGTCCGGAGAGGTGTTAAGTCGGTCATTGCGGTGCCTATGGCGCCGTTGAGGTACCTCGGGTAGCGGCGCGCCGGCGCCATACGTCCCCGGACGGCGCCATAGGGGCCGGTGTGAGCGTTATGAGCGGAGTGTCGACGGGAAACCTCGGATGATTCGGGGCAGTGGTGCGCAGTCGAGTTCAGCCGCTGGACTGCTATGGGTAGTCTCCGCCTGGCCTTGAAAGGGGTTCGCCACCATGACTGATCCGACACGGTCCGCGACTGATTCCGTGCCCGGGCCGGTGCCCACGGCACAACAGATCGCCGCCGATGTGCGTGCAGGCCGACTCACCGCCCGGGCCGCAGTGGAGCACTCCTTGGCCCGGATCACCACGTACGACCCCGACCTCGGAGCCTGCACGGTGGTGCGAGCCGAGCAGGCCTTGGCCGAAGCCGATGAGCTGGACGCCGGTGGGGCCGGGCACGACGGGCCGCTTGCTGGTGTGCCGGTTGCGGTGAAGGAAGAGTGTGATGTCGCAGGCGAAGTCACCACTCTGGGTGGTTTCGGCAATTCGACACCAGCCGCCAAGGACTCGGAGCTGACTCGCCGGTTGCGGGCCGCTGGTGCCGTGATCGTGGGCAAGACATCGATGCCGGAGTTTGGGCAGTTCCCGATCTCCGACAGTGCCCGCTACGGGCGCACCCACAACCCGTGGGATTCCGGCCGTTCGGCGGGTGGGTCGTCGTGCGGGTCCGCCGCTGCGGTCGCCGCAGGACTCATTCCGGTCGGGATCGGCTCCGATGGTGGCGGCTCGATCCGGATACCTGCCTCCTGCTGCGGACTGGTCGGGCTCAAACCGCAACGGGGGCGAGTTTCCAGTGCTCCCTATCCCGACCACTGGCACGGCCTCGTCTCCTCCGGTGCCCTCACCCGCACCGTGGCCGACCAGGCCCTCGTCCTCGATGTCATCTCGGGCAGCACACCCACTGACCGCTACCGTGCCGAACCGCCCGACACCTCTTTCGCCGAGCAGGCTGCCCAGCCACCAGGCGCGTCTGGGCCAGGGGAGACGGACGGCAGGCCACTGCGGATCGGGTGGACCACCAAGACCGTTGTACCCGGCCGCCGGGTCGACCCTCAGGTGGCCGAAGCAACCGCCGCAACCGCACAGGCCCTTGCCGGCTTTGGTCACCAGGTGGGCCGAATCAAGCCACGATGGCCGGCACCGACGGCCGCCTTCCTGCCACTGTTCTACGCCGGGATGCGCCAGGAGGCCGAGCGGGTCGAACACCCCGAACTGCTTGACACCTGGACCCGCCAGACGGTGCGGCTGTCCGGCTGGGCCACTGATGCTGTGGTGCGTCAGGCACAACGGATCGGCCGCCGGGTCGCCGCGGTACTTGATGCCGGGTTTGCCCACTGGGACGTCCTGCTCTTACCGACGCTTGAGATGCTGCCGCCACGAGCCGGACAATTGGCCGGTCTGGGCACCCTGCGGGCGCAGCTGTTGTCCACCCCCGTCATCGGCAATGTGGCCATCACCAACGTCACGGGCCACCCGGCGTTGTCGGTGCCGATCGGTTTGTCCCAGGAAGGGTGGCCCATTGGCGGACAACTGCTCGCGGCCACCGGCCAGGAGGGCGTGCTGCTCGCCTTGGCCGCCCAGCTTGAGCAGGCCCAGCCCTGGCCTGAGCTGGCACCTGCCTACCGCTAGCAGCATCACGCTATAGTTCGCCGAACATGACGCCAATTCGCAAACATGACGCTGACGGCTTGGTGGACGGCTTCCCGCACGTTCGGCCGCGTTGCCGGGGCACGACTGAGCCACGGATCGTTTTGGCACTCGAGCAACGAGGCCAGTCGTGTGCGGTGTTCGTCTGCGCGTTTCATCGTGGCATCAAACGCGGCGATCATCGCCCGCGAATACGGCATCCCGGCAGTACGCGGCGTCGGGCAAGCCACCAGCTTGCCCGACGCGGTGCGCGACGTGATCACGACCTCCGATGAGATGCCGACCCCGACCCGGCCCACCGTCCTGGGTTTCGCTGCTGGATGATCGCCTCAGTTGTCGGTCTGCGCCACCTGATGAGCGGCCTCGGGTGACTTGGCGGCGGGCTTGCGGGTCCGGGTTCCGGCCGCCTTGGCTGCGCGCGTGCCGGACTTGGCGCGACGGCTTGTGGCCCGTTCGGTCTCGGTGGCCCGCGGAGTGCTCGTGGCGGTGTCCGTCGTTGCTTCGCCAGCGTTCTCGGGGGCGGCCTCGGCGGTTTCCGGAGCATCTTCGGCGCTCGGTGCGACGCTCTCGTCCTCGACGCTGTCCTTTTCGGCAGCCTTGGACGCCCAGGACGCGGCGCCTTTGAGCTTACTGACGGCTACCGATGCCTGGTCGAACAGGTCACGGGCGGGCCGCCACGATGCGACGCGCCCCACCAGATCCCGGCCACGGGCCGCCAGGTCGGCGAAGTCCTGCTCAGCCTCGGTGACCCGCCGTCGCGAGGCCTCGCGTGCCTGGCTTGGCCAGGACTTTGCGGTGGCTGGCAGGCGCTTGGACGTGCGCGGCACGCGCTGAACCTGATGCCGTCCTTCTTCCAGAGCGTCCCTGACCCGCTCCACGGCGATGTCGGTGACACCGACCACGGCGTAGCCGGCGTCAGCAGCGGTCTTGCGGACCTCGTGCAACGAGAGGTCGATACGGCTGTCTTTGATGGTGTTCATCAATTTCTCCTCGTGGTGGTCTTCCTCTGGGTAAAACCGGGTTCGATCTCGGAGGCGTTGGTCTTGGTGCGCGGTGCCCGACTCTGCATCGCGGTTTCCTCCGCCGGGGCCGGCGCCGCAGCATCGGCCCGGAACGTGTGATAGAGGTCGAGCAGCACCTTGCGCTGTCGTGCGGTCAGGTGCTCATCGGCACTGATCGCCTCGTCCACTGTCGCCGGCGATGTCGTGGCGTCGAGAATGCCCGCCCGTACGTACAACGCCTGTGCGGAGATCTGCAGGCCATGGGCGATTTGCTGCAACACACCGGCGCTCGGCTTACGTAGCCCGCGTTCCACCTGGCTGAGGTAGGGGTTGGAGACTCCGGCCAACTCGGCCAGCTGGCGGATCGACAGTTGGGCATTCTGGCGTTGCTCGCGCAAGTAGACACCGAGTTCGGCAACCGTGTGATCCGCGAAGCCCTTGAGGTCCTCCAGATCCGGGACCAGCGAGTCGTGCTGGGGGGCCGAAGGCCCGACTGGTTCGCGGTGGCGCGGCATGCCACCAGTGTGCTTGCAAGAGCAAGCGTACAGCAAACTGTCGCTAGCGTTCGTGAGCGGGTTCACAGGCTGCGGCACGGGACCCCGCCGACGTGCCCAGCGGATCGGTGGGGCGGGGGCAACCGAGGTCCGCAGCAGCGGCTCGTGCGGGGACGGCCAACCCTGGAACCTGTGAGCGACGTCTCAAGCATTGGAAGTTCGATTCCACGCTTTCGGTGAGAGACTGAACCCAATCCGCTCGCGGTGGGCGCGGTCATCGCAATGGAGCAGTAGCGGCCGCGGCGACGTCGCCCCGGCGCGGGCTGCGCGTTCAGCCATTTCGAATCGGAGGAACCGGATGACGTCATCCATCACCATTGCCGCTGCTGCCCGTGAGGCCTACCCGGACGTCTACACAGACAAGGCGGTGGCCGCTCTAGAGGCGCTGGCCCCGTTGGACGCCAGGCGCGAACAGCTCATGACCGAGCGGATCGCCCGGCGACGGCAGCGTGCCAGGGACCGGCAGCGGATCGAGTTCCTCCCCGAGGACAGCGTTATCGACGGTACCGACATCGCCGTATCCGATGCGCGTGCTGGTCGTTTCGAGGGAGCCGTCATCCCGCCCGCGCTGCAGCGGCAATGGGTACAGGGCACCGGACCGGCTACCCGCCCGCACGCCAGCACGGCATCGGCGCTGCGAAACGTGGCGTATGCGCTGCTTTCCGGTGCCGACGGCTGGATGTTCGACGGCGAGGACGCGGTCGGTCAGATCGAGACGATGTCCCTGGACAACATCCGCAACCTGATTCTGGCCAACACCGACGACCCGCAGTTCCTCGACGTGGCCGAGAAGGTGGCCGGCGAGATGAACGGGTGGGCACAGGGTTTCCACGGCCGCACGATCATCGACGACTGGCGGGAACAGCTGAAGTTCACCACCCGCATCTTCCGGATCCGCGGACTGCACCTGGAGGACAGGCATATCCAGCATGCGGACGGCCGTCCGTTCAGCGCGACCATCGCCGACCTGGTGCTGTACGTGGTGAACAACTACCAGGCGTTGCAGGAGCGGGGCCGGCCCATCGTGCTGTACCTGCCGAAGCTGCAGACCGCCGCCGAAGCGGCGCATGTGGGCAGCCTGCTGCGGGCGATGGAATCGGAGCTGGGCCTAGAGCCGGGCACCATTCTCGGCTACGTGTTGATCGAACAGATCGAAGCCAGTCACCAGCTGATGGAGATCCGCGCCGCGCTGGGCAAGAACTTCGTCGGCTTCAACACCGGCCGGTGGGACTACATCAACTCGGTCAGCGACGCGCTGGCCTGGGACGACTCCTTCGTCAACCCGAACATCGACGCCATCACCATGACCTACGGATACATGCGGGTCTACGAGGACCGGGTGCGCCGGGCGGTCAACACCCCCGACCGCAACGGCAACTTCGCGCTGTGGCAAGGCGGTATGGAGCCCAACATCCCGGTCGGCACCGAGGCCGGCGTCGAAGCGGCGATGAAGAAAGCCGTTGCCGGTGGGGAGCGGGAACAGCGAGAAGGCGCCTCCGGAAAGTGGGTGGCGCACTGGAAGATGGTGCACATCATCCGGCCGGTGTGGGAGAAGGCTGGACAGGACAACCAGCTCGGCCGCTCGTTCCCGGCTTTGACCTACTCCGACTCCGACGCCGCCGATCTGGCGCTGCTGGAAGACGCACCGCGGACGATCCGTGGCGCGCGCGACCTGCTCAGCGTCGGCCTGCAGTACGGAAACGCGTTCGGGCAGGGTTTCCAGGCTGCCGCCCTCAAACCAGCCGACTTCTTCGGCGACGACGACGTGCTGTACCTGATGGAGGACGCCGCTACCGGGGAGATCCGGCTGTCGGTGTTGTGGGAGTGGCTGCACAAGGGCGGCACGTTTACCGCTGATGACGCGGAGACCGGGGTGAAGGCTGGCGACCGGCTCACCCCGGAGTTGTTCGGCCGGTTGCTGGAGGAGGAGTACGACAAGCTCATAGCCGCAGACAGTAAGGACGTGCACGATGACTCCAAGACCACCACGTTGCCGATCGCCAAAGAGATCGTGCGGGCCTACGTGCTGGAGCCGGTGAAGGCGCCCTGGTACATCGACCTGCTCAATATCAACCTCAACAACCACGACCTGGACGTGGCCACGGAGCGGATCCGCCGCTACTTGGACGCGTTCACCGCCGATGGAACACGGATCACCGCCAACCTGGACTTCCCAGACACGCCCGCAGTTTAGGGAATTACAAAACAAACCGCCACTACGGCACGTACGTGAAAGGCAGTAGATACAATATGACATTCGCCGAAACCGTCAACCAGATCACCGAATACATGAAGGAAGACCGGTTCGCCGACGTGAAGCGGCTGTATTCGGCGCGGCAGGTGGCCGAGCAGCGCGGCACCATCGCTTCCGGTTACCCGGTCGCCGAGCAGAACGCCCGGCAGTTCTATTCCCGGCTGCGGGAACTGTTCTCCCAGGGCAAGTCCATCACGACGTTCGGCCCGTACTCGCCCAGCCAGGCGGTGACGATGAAGCGGATGGGCATCGAGGGTATCTACCTCGGTGGCTGGGCGACCTCCGCCAAGGGCAGCGCCGCTGAGGATCCGGGTGCAGACCTGGCCAGTTACCCGCTGTCTCAGGTGCCCGAAGAGGGCGCGGCCCTGGTGCGGGCACTGCTGACCGCCGACCGCAACCAGACCTATCTGCGCGAGCGGATGACCGAGGAACAGCGGGCCGCGACGCCGGTGCACGACTACCGGCCGTTCATCATCGCCGATGCCGACACCGGCCACGGCGGAGATGCCCACGTCCGCAACCTGATTCGCCGGTTCGTCGAGGGCGGCATCACCGGTTACCACATCGAGGACCAGCGGCCTGGCACCAAGAAGTGCGGCCACCAGGGCGGCAAGGTGCTGGTTCCGGTCGACGAGCAGATCAAGCGGTTGAACGCAGCCCGGTTCCAGCTGGACGTCATGGGCGTGCCCGGCATCATCGTCGCTCGTACGGATGCCGAGGCCGCCAACCTGCTGGACGGAAACGCCGACGAGCGGGATCACCCGTTCATCCTCGGCGCTACCCACTCCGGCGTTCCCTCCTACAAGGTGTGCGCGCTGGCTTTGATGCGGGCGTTCCACGCAGCCGGTGCTACCCCACTGGTCGGCTACCAGCTGTACGACCTGTCCGACGAGGAATACGAAGCTGCCGACAACTGGATGGCCGCAACGGGTCTGGCCGACTCGGTGAAGTCAGCCATGTCGGGTGTCGACGCCGAAGACGAGGTCGCCGTCGAGGTCGCCTATGACCGCGCTCTCGGTGAGATGGTCGAGAAGTGGGAATCCGAGGCCGGTTTGATGACGATCGGCGAAGCGGTGGCCGACGTGCTCGAACTGCTTGCCGCCGACGAAGCCGAACTGCCGATCAGCATTGAGGAATGGCAGGAGTTCGCGAAGGAAGCCTCGTTCTGGCAGGTGCGGGAAAAGGCGCGCGAACTGGGGATCAGCTTCTTCTGGGATGCCGACCTGGCCAAGACACCGGAGGGCTTCTACCAGGTCCGTGGTGGCCTTGAGTACGCGATCGCCAAGTCCCTCGCCGTGGCACCGTTCGCCGACCTGGTATGGATGGAGACGGCCAGCGCTGACATCGCCGAGGCCAAGCATTTCGCCGACGCGATCCACGCCAAGTTCCCGGGCCAGATGCTGGCGTACAACCTGTCGCCGTCCTTCAACTGGGACTCCACCGGTATGAGTGACGACGAGATGCGCCAGTTCCCGGTGCATCTGGGCGAGGCCGGGTTCGTCTTCAACTTCATCACCTATGGCGGGCACCAGATCGACGGCGTGGCCGCGGAGGAGTTCTCCAACGCCCTGCTGACCGACGGCATGTTGGCCCTGGCACAGGTGCAGCGCAAGATCCGGCTGCTGGAATCGCCGTACCGCACCCCGCAGACCCACGTCGGCGGGCCGCGGCTGGACGCCGCGCTGGCCGCCTCGTCGGCCCGGACCGCGACGACCAAGGCGATGGGCAAGGGCTCCACCCAGGTGCAGCACCTGGTGCAGACCGAGCTACCCAAGAAGGTGTTGGAGGACTGGCTGGCCGACTGGGCCGAGCACTACAAGCTGGGCGAGAACCTTCGGGTGTCCCTGCGGCCCAGCCGCGACGGTGCGGAGCTGCTGGAACTCGCGGTGCAAGGTGCCGGCGGCACCAAGCACGCGAATGTGGTCTTCGCCCCGATCACCGACCGGCACGGCAGCGTGTTGTTGTCGGTGCGGGACATGAACACCTACTCCGAGCGGCTGCGGCAGAAGCGGTTGATGACCCTGATCCACCTGTACCTGATCAAGCGGTACAAGGCATCGACGGTGCACTACGTGGCACCTACTCAGGACAACCACTACCAGGCCGAGAAGATGCATGCTCAGGGCGTGTACGCCGAGGTGCACACCGGCGTCGGCGACATCATCGTCGCCGGTGTCGATTCCGACTCCGTGCAGGCATTGGCCGACGATAGCGGTGAGGGCGCAAGCAAGCTCATCCGCAAGTCGTGACACATCCGCATGCAGTGAATAGGGGTCGTTGACGTCGACGGCGCGAGCGCCGTGACGGCAAGACAGGCGACGGCGAGTCCACTCGGGCTCGCCGTCGCTGGCTGTGGGCAGAGGAGAAGAACATGAGTGAGATGAGCACGCCAGACCTGTGCGACGCGAACCCGGATGTGCAGGTGGCTGAGCCACTGCTGCGGGGCTACGGCGGCCGGGAGGCGTTCGGCGGCCAAGCGGTCGTGGTGCGGTGTGTGGACGCGGACGGGCCGGACAACACCCTGGTCAAAGAGCTGGCCGGGGAGCCCGGGCACGGCCGGGTGCTGGTGGTCGATGTCGAGGGGGCGAGGAGCAACGCGGTCCTCGGCGACCTGATCGCCGCCGATGCGGCCACGAACGGCTGGGCCGGCATGGTGATCAACGGCTGCGTCCGCGACGTCGAGGTGCTGCGGGGCATCGACCTGGGCGTCATCGCACTGGGGTCGGTACCGCGCAAGTCGAACCGGCGCGGGGTGGGGGAGCGGGACGTCCCCGTCTCCTTCGCCGGGGTGAGTGTCGCCCCTGGCAACTACGTCTACGCCGATGCGACGGGGTTCATCGTCGCCGATCGCGCACTGGACTGAACCGCCGCCACGCCAGATCAGCCGAACGGCCGCACCGCGTCGGGCATCGTGCGCAACGACGCGGTGCTCGGCCGCATCCCGCGGGTGGCGACACCCCCGCCGCTGACGGAAGACTCCACGATCCGGCCCTCGCCCAGGTAGATCGCCATGTGCGTGATGTGCCCACGGGAATCAGACCAGAACAACAAGTCGCCTCGTCGGCGTTGCCCCACCGGCAGGTGCCGCATCGGTGCATCGTAGATGGCGGCGGCAGTGCGGAAACCCGGCTGCTGGTGGCGCATCACCGTGATCGGCGTGAGATCCAGCCCCGCGGAATGCAGCGCCTGCAGCACCAGTCCGGAGCAGTCGAATCCCAGCTGGCCGGGGCCCGCGCCACCCCAGGTGTAGTCCGAGCCGGTGTTCGCCTCGGCGAACCAGATCATCTGTTCCACCCGCTGGGCCGGGGTCGCGGTCAACGGTTGGCGCACCATGGTCCGCCAGGCATCGACGGTCCACGGGTAGCCGATGTTCAACGCCGCCCAGGTGCGTTGGTCCACCCGGCCGGTGGCCGGTAGTCCGGCACGTCGCTGGAAACCGGCGACTGCCGACTCGGTCGCCGCGTCGTAACTCTCCCACCGAGAGCCCATCCCGAGCCGCCGCTGGACAAGGCCCACCTTCACCCCGGCCCAGCCACGACTCACCGTGGCGCCCCCGGTCAACGGCGGCAGCGCAGCCACCGGTTCGGTGTAGGCGTCCAGCAGGCCCCATCCGATCCTGGCCGCGGGCGTGACCCGGGTGCCCGACCACGCCAGCGCGCCCTGCTGCTGCACGTGCACCGCACGGTCCCGGCCGCTCGCCGCGTCGGCCGGAGCACTCAGCAGTCCGGTGGCCGCGGCCACGGCGATCGTCGTCAGGAGGCCAACGGTGTCGGGCCGGTACCGAAGAATTCGCACAGCGGCAGTCTGCCTGATGCAGCCCGACGCGGTGGCGAATTGTACGTATTGCCTTTTTCGAGCGATGCGGCGGAGTTTGCTGCGTGCGGCGTGGGAACCCACGACTGTCGGTGCTGTTGACTAGCCTGCTGACCATGGCTTCCCGTACGTCTTCCCCGCCACGTGCGTCGGCAACCAAACGAGCATCCGGGGCAGGCCGGCCGGCCACGAAGCCGCGTAGTCGCACGACGCGGGGGACTGCACGCAAGAATACGGCTGCGCGCCGGCACGCGGGAGGCTCCTCGGGTGGGACCGGCCTGTGGGGTGTGCTGGCCGCGCCGTTCGTCGGGCTGGGACGCCTGACCGGTGGCAGCGTACGGCGGATGGGGGCCGCCGACGAGCCGGAGATCGACCCCTCACTGCGGCGTGACGGACTGGGCTTCCTCCTGCTGATCCTGGCCATCGTGGTGGCCAGCCGGGAGTGGTGGGGCGCATCGGGCACTTTCGGTGCGGTGGTGCACGCTGTGGTCGCGGGCACCACCGGCCGAGTGGGCCTGGTGTTGCCCCTGGTGTTGCTCGTTCTCGCGTGGCGATTGTTGCGCTATCCCGGCCGGGGCCCGGCCAACGGGCGG
>PDSI01000180.1 GCA_002748415.1 Micrococcales bacterium
AGCGACGATCAGGCGGCGCTGGAGGCCGTGACCGGGGCGTATCCGGGGGCGACGGTGCGCGACGGCTACCTCGTCGTTGATCTGGACGATTCGGTGCCGTCGGCGGCGGCCAGCGCGGAGGCTGTCGAGGCGCACGGCACCTTGGCCGAGGCGTCGGGCTATTCCGCCGATATGAAGAAGCTCGATCTTGATGGAATCGGCTACGGGTGGGTCGACTTGGACACCATGGGTGATTTGGCCAAGTCCTCCGGTGCGTTGGATGATTCGTCGGTTCCGCTGGATACCGGGAATCTGAACAAGTTGCGGGGAAGCCTGGTCGGTGGGATCGCGCTGCGTTCCGATGGTCTGCAGATGCGGGCGCTCGGCCTGGGCCTGGCCGATGACCTGGTGGTGGACATGGGCAAGGCCTCGCAGGTGAACGAGCTACCGGCCGATTCGTGGCTGGCGTTCGGGCTGAGCGGTCTACCGGCGGCGCTGACGAAGGCCTACCAGGACGACCCGACCCTGGGCGGGGCGGACGAGTCCCTGCAGTCCATGGCAGACCGATACGGCCTGCGGCTTCCGGAGGACGTGGCCAGGCTCCTCGGCAACGACCTCGCCTTCAGTGTTGCCGGGGACATGTCCGCAGCTGAGCCGTCCGTTCAAGTCCGGCTCGCGGGGGCCGACGCGGACCTGCTGAACACGATCGCCGACGACGTACTGGGCTACGACTCCAGCATGCTGGACATCACCGATCGCGGTGACGCCGTCACCATCGAGTACGGCAACCCCGGTGGGGGCCGGCTGGGCGAGGACCCACGCTTCACCAAAGCAGTCCCCGACATGGACAACGCCTACGCGGTCATGTTCATGGACCTGCAGGCCGCCAGCAAGCTCGCCGACTCCCCCACCCAGGAGAAGGACCTGGGCTACCTCGGAGTGAGCGCAGCCGTGGACGGCGACCAGGTCGAGATGGCCGCCAACTGGATCCTGGAATAGCCGCAACCGCCCCACCACGACCGGCATGCCGCGCACGGCTGCCGGTCGCGGTCGCGTTCCGCGTCAGCTCACTGGACACCATCCACCGTCGCCGCCGGTGGACCGGCGACAACGATCTCGTCGATGACGGCATCGATCTGGGCAGCGTCCACCGGGGTGTGCAGAATGGCAAGCCGGTAGATGGCACCACCGATGAGGAGGTCGGCCAAGTCGGTGGGGGCGACCCTCGAACGCAGCAGCCCAGCGTCTTTCGCCCTCAGCAAGGTATCGACGAGCAGCTTTCGCGGCGGCTCGATAATCCGCTGCCGGTAGCGGGTACGCAACTCCTCTTCCGGTTGGCGATGGACGTCCAACGCAGCGGCTAGGGAATCGGCGTTGATCGACTCCACCAGCATCACGCAGACCCGGCGCAGGTCCGCCACCGGGTCATCGGTGGCAGCGAAGTCTCGATTTCCCATGCTTGCTGCGATGGTGTCGACGACCAGATGGGGCAGCGAGGACCAACGGCGGTAGATCGTCGTCTTGGCCGCGCCGGACACCCGGGCGACATCGTCGATACGCAGACCCGAGTAGCCCTTCTCGGTGAGCAAAGCAAAGACCGCGTTCAGCACCCGCTTCTCGACCTCTGGATCGCGGGGACGCCCCGTCGGCATCGGTGGCTCCGCCTCCCGTTTGGCTCCTGTTGCACTACTCATGGTAGTGAAACCTCACCTGAACCGTTCCGCTACTATGGGTAGCGAAAAGGTAAGCGGGGAGGCGCCGGTATGCACGGGAAACTCAACGACCGGGATCGGTGGCTCGTCCCGCTGTCGCTGGCAGTGTCCTTCGCGGCCAATGACGGGGAAGGAAGAACTGCTCACGTATGTGCCCACGCTGCGGGAGACCGCCGACAGTGCGCCGACACCGGTCTGGCTTGCTGATCGGGTGCGCACCATCGATCAGCGGCACATCAACGTCGGCAGCGCGATGATGGCCGGGCTGTGCACGACCGCGGTAGCCGACGGCATCCGGACCCGCGGCCGAGGACGTCTCTACCAGGACTTCCAGTGGGTCTTCGGCCTCCACGGCTTCGGCCACATCCTGGTTTCAGCGGCGGCGAAGAAGTACACCACCGGATCGGTCTCGTCGCCGCTTGTCGTCATTCCCCAACTGCTCTTCGCGGTTCACGCTCTGCACACGGCCGGCGTGCCCCGGACGGTCCGCCCGGTGCGCGCCGTGGGGATCGTCGGCGGCTGGCTGGCACTGTCGCACACGCTGGGTGCCGTGGCCTCGGCGCGGGCCGGGCAGCCCCGGCCCGTCGAGGCGCGTCCCTGACCTGGCGGAAACGCGCCTGACGGGACACCACGGACCGGGATGGGCCATGCAACGAGACAGACGATGGTGCCGCCCGGCACGAAGGATTCAGCGCAGGACGCTACCGGGACCTCGGCCGGACCGATCCCGCCCGTGCCTGTTGCGCACCCAGCGAAATGTCCAGAGCTTGTTGAAGACAAAATTGATCGGCGTGGTAAAGGCGATGACGATCAGGTTCGCCCAGTACAGCTTGGTCCTGAAGCCGCTGGAACCGTCAAAGATGCTGTCCGGCAAGCCGATCGGCGAATGCGGGTGCATCAGCAACGTCAGCAGGCCGAGACCGATCACCTGAGCGGCCAGCCCGACCGACAGGAACGGCCAGTACTCCTTGAAGAAATGCGCTCGGAAGGTAGAGGAGAACGTCCAATACCGGTTGGCGATGAAGTTGGACATGCTCGCCACCAGGAACGCCATCATCGCGTAGGCGTGGTAGTGGCGCACGTTGAAGTCGGTGACCGGCAGGTCAATGAGCACATCGCTGGCGGAGATCGAAAACCCGTCACGGCCGATCACGTTGCACAGCACCAGCACAGCGTTGTTGACGACCACGCCGCTGGCGCCCACGAGCGCGAAGCGAGCGAGTTGGCCGAGGTTACGCCGGTACCGGGACCGCAGATCGTGACGTCTCACTAGCGCCACACTCTAACCACCGATGCGGGCCACCCCAGGTATTGGGCGAGTCGGGACGGTGCCGGACGATGCAGCCAGGACGCCCCAGCCGGTGCTCAGGCCTTAGCCTGGTTGTTCAGGTCTTCGCCTGGCCCACTTTCCAGTACCCACTGAAAGCAACCTTGCGCCGGTCCAGATTCGCCGGACCCAGCAGGTATCGCCGTGCTTGGGTGGCCAGCCGGGACTCCCCGCAGGCCCAGGCCGACTCGGCCCCGGTCAACGGCAACTCCCGCAGTTTCCGCAGCACCGCCTCACCGGGGTGTCCTTCGCGGCCCAGCACGGTGACCGGGAACGGCCAGGCCTCCTCGACGAGGCAGTCCCGATCCGGCGCCTCGAGGTAAGCGGTGATGCGATCGGTGGGGTAGTCGCCGGCCCGTAGCCAATCTCCGATGGCCGCCAGCGCGGGGGCTGAGGTCTCATCGGCAAGCAGAACCTGCGGCTCACCGGCAGGTGGCGTGTAGATGCTTCGCCCGGCCTTGATCGCCAGCCGGTCCCCGGGCTGGGTACGGGCCGCCCACGCCGACCCCGGCCCCTCGTCGCCGTGCAGCACCATGTCCACGTCGACCTCACCTGCATCGGGCCGGTGGGCACGGTAGGTGTACCACCGCACTACCTGGCCGCTCAGCGGATCAGCCGAATCCGGGCCGGGCAGCACGAGACCGAAATACTCGTCTGCCCCGGCCCGGGTCATCGTGCGTAGGTGGTCTGCCGCCAGGGTCACCCGCGCGACCCTGGCGGCAGGCCTGCAGACCGCGGCGACGGTGACCGGCCACTGCTGATGAGGATTTGCTCGGCGCACCGCAGAACTGTAGGTCACCTGTCCTATCCCTCGGCCGACGGGGCGGGGGCGTTGCGCGGGTCCGTTCACAGGCCTACCAAGGCGCGCGCGGCCGCGACGGGCTACTCCTTCACCATGGTGGGGAACGCGTCCGGGTGCTCGTCCAGCCAGGTGTCGATCGCCGCTTCCCGCTCACCCTCCGGCGCGTCGTTGACGGCCTTTTCCATCGAACCGTAGTCCTCGTCGGACAGCTTGATGCCTTTGATCATCTCCGCGGCCTCGGGGAACTTCTCGGCGAAGCCCGTGGCGCCCAGGAAGTGCAGCGCCTCGCTCTTACCCAACGCACCCTTGGGATCCTCGAGATCCTTCATGTCGAATGCGCTGTTGGCCCAGAACGGCCGCCACAGCGTGACGACGATATCCTGCTTCGCCTCGGTGGCCTTCTTCAGTTCGGCAAGCATGGCGGGGGTGGAGGAGGTCAGTAGCTCGTACCCGTCCTCGGACAAGCCGTACTCGGGGAAGACCTTCTCCTTGGTGGCCTTGGTCAAGCCGGCCCCGGCCTCGATGCCGACGACCCGGCCGCCGAAGTCACCGGCGTGGCCCTTCAGGTCCTCGATAGAGGACACGTCGACGTAGGAGGGCACCGCCATCGTCAATTTGGCGTTCTCGTAGTAGGTGCCGATGTCCTCGATGTCGTCGCCGAACTCCTTCATGTAGTCGGCGTGGGTGACCTCGGGCCACGCGGACGGGTACATGTCGAAGTCGCCGTTGGCCAAGCCTGCATACAGGACCCCTGGCTCCTGCAGTTCTTCCATCTCGACCTCGTAGCCGAGTTTGGTGAGTTGGTCCTCCAGCAGGTAGGCGGTGCTGAGGCCGTCCGTCCAGGAGGGGATGAAGCCGAGTGTGATGGTGCCGGAGGCGCCGCCGTTGTCTGTGTCGCCGCCGGAGGCGTCATCGCTGCCGCAGGCCGCCAACGCCAGGGCAATGGCCGCGGCTCCGATGGCGGCGGTGCCGCGGGTGAGTCGGGGTGTCATGGATGGGTTTCCTTTCCTTTGGGCGCCGTACAATACGGCCGGTCGGTCGGAAAACGAAGGGGACGGGTTTCCGTCCGGCAATCAGGTCACCTGGGCAAGGCCACGCTGCTTGTCCCCGGCGAGCCGGGCTCGCAGCGAGCCCTTCTGGCCCGCTGGGTCGCCGAGCGCAGCGGTGAGGCGGTCCAGGAAGATGGCCAGGATCACCACGCCCAAGCCCGCCTCGACGCCGAGCGGGGTGTTCAGCTGGGCGATCGCCGAGACGACGAGCTTGCCCAGACCGTCCGCGCCGACCATGCCGGCGATCACCGCCATCGACAACGCCAGCATGATGACCTGGTTGATGCCGGCCATGATGGTCGGGGTGGCCAGCGGAATCTGGATCCCACGCAGGATCTGCTGTGGAGTGGCTCCGAACGCCTCCCCCGCCTCGACGGTCTCGGCGTCCACTTGGCGGATGCCCAGCTCGGTCAGCCGCACTCCGGGCGGCAGCGAGAAGATGATCGTGGCGACCACGCCGGGGACCACCCCGACGCTGAAGATCAGCACCGCGGGGATCAGGTACACGAACGCGGGCATGGTTTGCATGAAGTCGAGCACCGGTTTGACGATCGTGCTGACCACCTGGTTGCGGGCGGCCACGATGCCGATCGGCACCGCGACCAGGACCGTCACCACGGTAGCCACCACCACCAGTGCAAGCGTCTGCATGGCCGCGGACCACACATCCATCGCGACCAGGAGCAGCATCCCGGCGAGCACCCCGGCACCGAAGCGCCAGGAACGAACGAACCAGCCCAGCAACGCGAAGACGGCCGCCATCGCCAACGCGGGCGGCCATAGCAACAGTTCGGTGAGCGAGTCGACGAAGAACTCCAGCACGGCGGCCACCGCGTCGAAGACCGGGTCGAGGTTGTCCCGCAGCCAATCGATCAGGCGGTCGGCCGCCTCGCCGATGCGGATGCGGGGAATGGCGCTGTCGATGCCGCTCATACGGTGGCCTCCTGAACCGCGTCCATCGAGAACTCGGCGTCTGAAGAGTCGAGAGAAGAGTCGAGAGCTGACGGTTCCGGAGTACCTGCCGCCGCAAGAAGCGTGCTGCGCGCGATCACGCCCGCCACCCGTTTACCGGCGTCGGTCACGATGAGCGGACAGTCGTTCTCGGCCGACACTGTGAACAAGTCGGCCATCAACGTGTCATCGGCAACCACGGGCAGGCGCCCCACCTCGACCAGCGGCAGTCCGGGGTCCTGGCGCGCCACCGCGGCCGCCACGTCCCGTTCCCACACCAGGCCTTTGAGGGACCGGTCCCGGTTCAGCACCAGCAGATTCGGCAGCTGGTGTTCGCGCATCAGCTTCTGCGCTGCCAGCGGCCCCTGTTCACCACCGAGTACGGCCACCGGAGCTTCCATGACGTTGCCGGCGACCAGCACCCGGGCCCGGTCGACGTCCTGAACGAACTGGGCGACGTAGTTGTTGGCCGGGTCGTTGAGGATCTCCTCCGCGGTGCCGATCTGCTCGATGCGCCCGTCCCGCATCATGGCGATCCGGTCACCCAACCGCATCGCCTCGTTGAGGTCGTGAGTGATGAACAACACGGTCTTGCCCAGCTTCTGCTGCAACTCGACCAGTTGGTCCTGCATCTCCCGGCGGATGAGCGGGTCAAGCGCGCTGAACGCCTCGTCCATCAGCATGATCTCGGTACCGGATGCCAGCGCCCTGGCCAAGCCGACGCGCTGGCGCATACCGCCCGACAGCTCGCCGGGCATCGAGTCGCCCCAGCCTTCCAGACCCACCATCTGAAGCGCTTCCTCGGCCTTGGCCCGCCGGTCGGTCTTGTTCACGCCTTGCACCTGCAGGGCGTAGGCGGCGTTCTCCCCGACGGTTCGGTGCGGCAGCAGCGCAAAGTGCTGGAAGACCATGCTGACCTTACGACGGCGGACCTGACGCAGTTTGTCGCCCGTTAGTCGGGAAACATCCTCCCCGTCGATCTCGACCGAGCCGGAGGTCGGCCGGAAGAGCCCGTTCACCATTCTAATCAAGGTCGATTTGCCCGAACCGGACAATCCCATCACGACGAAGATCTCGCCCGGCCGAACGTCGAAACTCGCGTCAATGACAGCGGCGATCAGCCCCTTGTCACGCAACTGCGCACTCGTCGATCCGTCACGCAGCGCTTCTACGCCACGCTCAGGCCGGGGGCCGAACACCTTGTACAGACTACTTGCGGTAATGGTCGCCATGTTGCCTCGCACGGGTTCATGCCCACCCGAATGGCATCGGGCGGGGCCGAAAATTTCAATCTACCTTATCACGAAACATTATCAAGATACATGTTACAAAATCGTCACAGCGATTCTTCTGGATATTTCGAACGGTCTGTGCTATTTTTTGGCTCCCGCCACGGATCCTGACGGACAATCGCCGCTGATCGCCAGGCTCGTGGGATCGCGTGGCTGGCGACCTGGCTAGGCTTGCGCAGTGACCCACGCGGAGCATCAAGGCCGTCCAGGGCCGCCGCCGGACGCGCAGCAGGAGCCGCTCGCACCCTACGATCCGATTCCCTACGGCCCTCCTGAGCCCGGCGTAGGGCCATGGCAAGGACGGTGGCCGGACGGTCCCGAGTACGATCCTGAGCTACTGGCCAACGGGGACCGCCGCAACGTCGTCGACCGCTACCGGTACTGGACGATGGAGGCGATCGTCGCCGACCTGGACACCCGGCGCCACCCGCTCCACGTTGCCATCGAGAACTGGCGGCACGACTTCAATATCGGCACCATCGTGCGCAGCGCCAACGCGTTCGCCGCCGAACGGGTGCACATCGTGGGTAATCGCCGATGGAACCGGCGCGGAGCGATGGTGACCGACAGATACCAACACCTGGTGCACCATCCGCGGGTGGAGGACCTCGCAGACTACCTGGCCCGCAAACAGATCCCGCTGTTCGGCATCGACAATCTGCCCGACTCGCGACCACTGGAGTCGCTCGAGCTGCCGCGCCGGGTGTGCCTGCTCTTCGGCCAGGAAGGCCCCGGCCTGTCCGAGCCGGCCCGCCGGTGCTGCGACGCGACCTTCTCCATCGCCCAGTTCGGTTCTACCCGGTCGATCAACGCCTCAGCGGCAGCGGCCATCGCGATGCACGCCTGGATCAGACAGCACGCCGATCTGGGCAGTCCGCAGACGTGGCGCGGGTAGCGGAACCGTCATGCCGGCGCTGATGGAGTTCCGCCAGCCGGTGAGCCCCACTGAGCACTGCCTGCGCGTGGTCGCCCATCTTCATGGTGGCGACACGAGGACGATCGTCGCGCGGGATACCGCTGCGGTGGAACACCCAGAAGAAGCCCGCCAGCGCCATCCCCATGATCAACACCGTGACGCTGCTTGCGGTCACCATCAGAGTGCTCCCTTCGTGCTGCGCAGGTTCTCCCGCGGCGAACACGCTCAGTCTGTCCGCGGCGGCCGCACCGTGCTCGCAGGATTGCGACCGGTCGTCCGGCCCGCCCACGCCGCCGGCGTACCACCAGCTTGACTCCGGCAGACCCTTCGGCACAAGCAGTTATTTCCGATGAATCATTCGGCTATGTCGTACGATTGATCCGTGCTCGATCCGCACCGACTCCGCGTGTTCCGAGCCGTGGTGGCCAGTGGCTCAGTGGCCGGCGCCGCCACCAACCTCGGCTACACCCCATCGACCGTCAGCCAGCACATCACTGCACTGGCCCGCGAAACCGGCCTGACCCTGTTCGTTCCGGACGGCCGTGGCATCAGGCCCACAGCGGCCGCCACCCGGCTGGTCGCCGCCACCGAGGACCTGATGCACAACCTCTCGGCCCTCGACTCGGCGGTCGCCGAGATCCGGGACGGCAAGCAGGGGAGCCTGACCATCGGGGCCTTCTCCTCCGCCGCGCAGGCATGGATCCCCACTGTCCTGAAGTCCCTGCGGCACGAGTACCCCGACCTGGTGTTCAACCTGCTCCTGAACGAGCTCGACGAGAACAGCCCTACCGCTGCGCGGACCGACCTCGACCTGCGCTCGGAGCCAGTCCAGTCGCCGCTGCCGACTCCCCGCGGGTACACCAGAGGGGTGCTGTCGAGCGAGGACTACGTGGTGTTCCTGCATCGCCGCCACCCGTTGGCCGACCGCAGACAGATCGACTTCGCCGAGTTGGCAGGCGAACCCTGGCTACAGGACAACCCGTGCATGACCTGCGCACGCATCGTCTCGGAGGCCTGCGATGCCGCGGGGTTCGTGCCACGCTACGTCGCACGGGCCGACGATCACCACACCGCGCTGGCGTTCGTCGCCGCGGGCATCGGGCTCACCATGCTGCCCCGGCTGGTCTTGGCGACCACCGTGCCTGCCGACGTGGTCGCGGTACCGGTGACCAATCCGGCCCCACGGCGCAACGTCGTCGCCTGGGTCAGGAACGCCACCAGGGACAATCCGGCGAGTAAACGATGTCTGGAGCTCCTGCACGAGGTGGCCGACGCGTCACTGAAGGGTGGTCGCTCAGCCGTGCCGCCGAATCAGGCCCGCAATGGTACGCGTCCAGCACGAACGAGAGCCGGCTGAGGCCTGCCCGGCCCACCGGCCGGGCCCAGCCGGCACCGCTGCGGCGCCGGTCAGAACAGCGCCAGTTGCGCATCGGGCTTGCGGCGCAGCGGCGGATACCGTCGTGGCGACGTGGGGGCCGCCCCGTACCCGGCCGCAGCCGGCGTCTCCTCGGGGCTCCCCTCGGGCGGCAGCGCACCGGATTCCTCGCCTGACCCCGCATCGGCCACCGGAGGATCGCTCACCCGTTCGGCAGGCCGGCGCTCCCGGGCCGAATGTTGCGCGGCCGCAGTTGCATCGAAGCACAGCGCCCGGACCGCCGCCCGGGGGTCGATGCCGTACCGCTGCCAGATCGACCGGACAGCCGCCGGTTTCAACGGAAGCCGCCCGGCAGCGCCGATGAGTTCGGGCGCCAGGTCCACCTCAGACCGTGGGCTCATGATGGTGCAGTTCTGCCGCCAATCGGCACGGGCGGACGGGTGCCGAAGCGCATTCGTACACGAGGCACCGAGCACCGCCTCGCACCTGGCACCGCCGGAGTCGATGTCGGCGAACACCGCCTGTACCGAACCGAACTCAGCCAACAGCTTTCGCGCCCGAACCGCGCCCAGGCCCCGGATTCCGGGCAGGTTGTCCGAGGGGTCACCACGCAGCGCGGCCAGGTCGCGGTACTGGCCGGGAGCCACGCCGGTGAGGATCCGCAGCCGGTGCGGGGTGAGCAGCGGTGAACCGGCGACTCCCCCGTTGATCACCCGCAACACATCGGTGTTCTCGTCGACGAGGGCGAATGCGTCCCGGTCGGAGGTCGCCAGAACCACCCGCATGCCGGTCGCCGCTGCGTGGCGGGCGGCCGCGGCCAGCACATCGTCGGCTTCCATCCCGCCCACCACGACGGCGGGAACGCCGAGGTCGCGCACCACGCCGACTGCGGACTTCAGCTGCTCGACCAGGGCCGGCAGCTTGTCCGGCCGGTGCGCCTTGTAGTGCGGCCACCGTTCCCGGCGGAAGCTGCGGTCCGGGTCGTCGAACCCCACCAGCAGGACGTCCGCGCAGACTCGATCCACAGCGGCGGCGAGTTGGACCAGGAACCCACGGATCGCCCACGCCGGGTTGCCGTCCGCGTCCCGGAAACCGGTGGCCGCGTTGGCGTGGAAGCTGCGGTGGATCAGGCAATTGCCGTCCACGGCGAGCAGCACCCGGGTCATGGCCGCAGTGTGTCACGGACGGGCCCGGCGGCCCGCATAGTCAGCGGCTGGTGTCCGCATCAGGGACTGAACTCACAGAAGCTCTCGTAGTGATCACCGGTGTAGTACCAGTGCTCAGGGTCGTCCTGGTCGAACCCTCCGGTCACGATGCGCCGGGCGCCCCGGTGATCCACTCCGGGCGTCCGGACCGTGTACTCCCGGTAGAAGCCGCGTTGTTGCGGTGGCAAATGTCCTTCGTAGTTGCCGAAGGTGGAGCCGTCCTTGCCCGGATAGTCGAACGGCCCACCCGCCTCGATGTCCGCGACGACCTCGTCGGCGGGTGGCGGCAGCTCGTCCTCCACGCAAGGGCGGACTGTGCCCGCGTCATCGCCGGACTGGCCGGGTTGGCTCGCCGGAGCCGTCACGGTGGGCGCACCGGTCGGCACCGGCTGGTCGCCGGGCTGAGTGGATCCGTTCCCGCGCACCAGCAGCGCGCCGATGGCGAGCACCACGGCCACCACCACGGCCCCGAGCCAGGGGTTCACGCCGCGGGTACCAGGCGGACGATTGCGGCCCGGCTCGTTCGCTGGGGTGCCTGCCGTATCACTGGTGATCACGTGTCCTCCCGAAACTCGGGCGCCACCAGCCCACCGTCTTGCCCGTGGGCGCTCCGGTGCGGGAGATCGATCAGCGCGACGGTCTCGAACGCCCAGTCGGGGGCGAGCCGTCCGCTCGCCTCCCGCAGCACGTCCGCCAACATCTGCCAGGCTGCCGGGTCGGCCCGGGCGAGGTCACCGGCCCCTGGCCACACCAGCGCGAGTCCCTGCTCCGCGGGCCACAGTTCCGGCAGATCCCACAAGGTATCGGCCATCGCGTCGAGGTTGCGCCCGGCCACGGCCGGCAAGTGCAGCGCCTCGGCAATCCGCGCCTGGTGGTCTTTGCGGCCCGCCCGCACGGCAGAGTGGGGCGTTTCGGCACAGACGACCGCGTACGGGCTGACGGCCAGATCGGCCAATACCTGGGCTCGGGTGTCCGGCGGGGCCACCAGGACACCGTGCCCGCGCGCGGACGAGACGATGAAGCGTAGTGGTCGCAGCACCGCTCTAGTGTCCCAGGCCCCGAGGACCGGCGACGCAGCACCGCAGCGGGCGCGGCGTGAGTCGTGTCGCGAACCCGTGAGAATCTGGGCCCTGCAGCCCGGACCCGACCCACGGAGTGATGAATGATCGTTCTGCTGACCGGTGGGGTACGCAGCGGCAAGTCGGCGCTGGCCGAACAGATCGTCGCGTCCTGGGAGGCGGACGCCGGCGCACCGGTCTACGTGGCCGCCGGGCCCCGCCGAGATGACCAGGACTGGGCACGACGCGTCGCCGCTCATCGCGCCCGCAGGCCGCCGCACTGGGCCACCATCGAGCTTGCCGCTGACGCACGCACCCTCCCGGAAGTGCTCACCCAGGTGCCGGCACCGCTGTTGGTGGACTGCCTGGGCACCTGGCTGACCGCACAACTGGACCGGCTGGGTGCCTGGGAAGCGGATGAAGCGGACTGGCGTCCGGCGTTGCAGGAGTGCACCGATGCTCTTGCCGGCGCCGTCCTCGCCCGCGACCGGCCGGCGGTGCTCGTGACCAACGAAGTGGGCTGGGGGGTGGTCCCGGCGCACCGTTCCGGCCGCTTGTTCGCCGACGAGCTGGGCCGGCTGAACCAGCACATCGCCAACCATAGTGACCGGGTTGCCCTGCTGGTGGCAGGGCAACCGTTGTGGGTCAAGGGCGGTTGAGCACACGTCACCAGCACACGTCCACCACTGCCCCGTTTCTCGCCGGGTTGTCTGCTTTCGCAGCGCAGCCCGGTCAGGCCGCGGCGGCAGCCATACTCCACATCGTCAGCACTGCGCGGGTCTGCGGAGAATCCGGTAGTGCGCCGGTGCCACAGTCGGCGCCACCTCGAGCTGCGGATTCTGCACTTCTGTCTTGTGCCCGCACAGGCTGAGCTGTGCGATGCCTTGGTTCATGGCCGCATGCAGTGCGTTACCGGCCAGTATCTCGTCATAGAACCCCTCGGCGAAGGCACAGGCGGCGGCGTCGCCCACCGTCCACTTCATGCCGACGATCGCCGGCACCGCCGACAGCAGCGACTTGGCCGCGGCAACCGAATAGCAGGCGTTCAGCATGACCAATGCGGGCGCGGTCTCGGGCACTCCCGGTGTTTCGGCGAGTTCCCCGTAGGTGAGTGTACGGTGATGGCCGGCCTCGTCCTCCATCACGAGGCCTTCTCGTGTGGCGTGACCGGAGAAGCTCACGATTGTCGTGTGTTTCCTCGTCAGGTTCGCCAGCAAGTCCTGGGCCGTGCAGGCATGGAGTACGTCGAACTCGATATCGGGCACTCCCCTCCTGTCCAGAAGGCGCTCGACTGCCCTGATCTCCCGCATTACCCCGAGTCGCGCCGTGTCGGAGGGGTCTGAGACGGCGTACACGATGCGCTCGGGCCTGCCTCTTTCTTCGCCGATACCGGCATCCTCCGGCGCGGGTGGCCCGTTTCGGTGGTGCACGTCGCCGGTGGCGTTGCCGCCCACAACGAAATGCCCACCCACTGATCCGATGTGTGCGCCTCCTCCAGGCACGATCGTCACCACCCAGACGAGACGTCGCCCTGGGACGACCCGCCGATCACCAGGTGGCCGCCGACCTTGTCGGCTCTGGCGTCGACGCGCAGTCCGTTCTCCTCCACTCCGTCCAGGATCCGGCCGACAGCCTGGGTGACACCTTGGATGCCACCCGCATCCGTACTAGGGAAGAAGCGTTTCTCGCCCGACGCGAATCCGATAAGCAACCCCGGCTTTGCTGGCCCCGCAGTGTTCACAAAGACCGCTACCAAAGGGCTGACGAACACGACGAACGCTAAGAAAGCATCGAGTCCAGAAAGCCCGATCTGATTAAAAGCGAAATAGGTCGCAACAGATGCGATAGGGGCGATGAAGAATAGTACAGCAATAATGGGCCATGGTACCCAAGCGGCTTTTTTCGCTGGCCCGAACGAGCACAGACCGTCCATCGGATACACGTAGGTCCCGTCGGTTATCGTCCGGCGAGTCACCATCAGCTCCACCGGCCCGGTCGATTCGAGTGAGGTAA
>PDSI01000240.1 GCA_002748415.1 Micrococcales bacterium
GACCTCGTCCATTCCGGCGACGACGGTGCGCTGCTCGCGCAGCAGTTCCCGTTCCAGCCGAAGGGTGGGCCTGGCGGACGGAGCCGGCCGCGACCGGCCGGCCCGGGGGCCACCGCGACGGCCGACTGCGCGCCCCCGCATGCCTGAACTGCCGGTAGTAGTCATGGCGGGTCCGGGCGGGGCGACATCAGGGACGCCCATCAGGGTATCCCGCCGGGGTGCGGGCCACCGCGCACCGGTTGACGAGTCAACCGCTCATCCGGCCTGGACTCAGCCGGCTACGGCACCTCGGCGAACACCGCTTCTTGGCTGTCCAGCCATTGTCGTTGCGACCACGGATAGAACACGAACACGGCCCGGCCGACGACGTTGGAGATGGGCACCGTGGAGTACTCCTCGTCCTGGGTGGCCACATAGTGAGCCCTGGAATCGTCACTGTTGGCGCGGTTGTCCCCCATCACCCACAGCCGGCCCTCCGGCACCTTCACGTCGAACGGGTCGGCCGAGGGCCGCGCCCCCTCTCGCACGTAGCCGGACTCATCGATCGCAGCACCGTTGACGGTGATCCGCCCGTCCGCGTCGCAACAGGCCACGTCGTCTCCGGGCAGGCCGATGACCCGCTTGATCAGGTGCTGGCCGGCGTCCTGCGGCAGCACACCGATGAAGGTGAAAGCGTCGACCATGGCCTGGGAAACCGTCCCACGTTCCGGCTCCTCCACACCGGTCAGCCACTCTCCGGGATCCTTGAAGACGACGACGTCGCCGCGTTCCAGGTCGAACGGTCCGGGGGTCAGCAGGCTGACCATGACCCGGTCCCCCACCGCCAACGTGTTCTCCATCGAACCGGAGGGAATGTAGAACGCCTGAGCGAGGAAGGTCTTGATCAGCAGCGACAGCACCAGCGCTGTGCCCAGCACGATCCCCGCTTCCTTGAACATCCCGAACAGGCCACCCGATGTGCGTTCGGCGGCCCGCCGGTCGCGGCGTTGCCGGCGGGTGGGCTGCTGGACCGCCTGATTCGCGGTGCGGCCTCGTTGCTGTCCGGGTTCGCCCCGGAACTCACCGGTCTTGCTCGACTCCTGTTTGCCCGAATCCTGCTTACCCGACTCTTGCTTACCCGAATCCTGCTTGCCCAGGTCCTGGCCCGGCCGGTGGCCCGCCAGCGTTGAATCAGTGGGAACCGGGGCCGCCGGCGCGGACCGGGAACCGGGGACCGGCAACACCGAGGTGGCCTCGTCCGAGCGGATGTCCGGGCCTACTCGCGCTTGTGGATCGGGAGCGGGGGCCTGAAGCGGGCCGCGGTCAGAAGCGGCGGGACCGGCGGGGGCATCGCCGACTTCGGCAACGAAGCCATCGCTGTTGGAAGCGGCCAGGGTGCCCGGCGACCGCCGCCCGTTGCGTGCCGGGCCGGTCTGTTCGGCCGCCCGCCAGGGGCCGGTCTGTTCGGCCGGACCGTCGCGCTCCTCCGGTCGCGGTGGCGCCGCGCCGACGGCCCATCCCGGGTCATGGTCGGGGAAGTCGGTTCGATCAGTGGGCGCGACGTGGCGTCCGGCACCGCGGCGGCCTTCGGTGAAGCGCTCGGTCTCGGAACGCTTGGGGGCGGCACGATGGCTCGGCCGGTGCGGCCGATCCAGCGCATCGTCATCACTCATCGGCTACGAGCCCCCGTTCGCCGTCGTGAGGAAACAAAACTCAACCGGCGCCGGTGCCGGCCTCGCGCTTCTCGCGGATCTTCGCGGCCTTGCCGCGACGGTCCCGCAGGTAGTAGAGCTTGGCGCGGCGTACGTCGCCGCGAGTGGCGACCTCGATCCGGTCGATGACCGGGGAGTGCAAGGGGAACGTGCGTTCGACGCCGACACCGAAGCTCACCTTGCGAACCGTGAACGTTTCGCGCACGCCGCCGCCGGACTTGCGGATCACGACGCCTTGGAAAACCTGGATACGGGAGCGGTTGCCTTCGACCACTCTGACATGCACCTTGAGCGTGTCGCCAGCGCGGAACGACGGCAGATCCGCCCGCATGGATTCTGCATCGAGACTATCGAGAGTGTGCATGGCAGGGAGTCGCTTTCTCGCGGTGCCACAGGCCACCAGCGTGCATCGTGGAGCGCGTGCCGCTCCTGGTCAGTTCGAGGGAACCTCGGATGTCCGGGCCACTCCCCCTGTGGCAGGGGTAACCCGCGCCCGAGGCGCAATCACTCAGTGTGCCACAGTAGGCCGAGCCGCCGAAAGTCGCTGCCAGCGGCCATACCCTTACGATCCGCGCGGTCCCGCGTGGCGTTTGGTCATCGCGACAGCCCCCGCCGGAGCAGGCAGGTCGGGCCGCAGCCGGTAGCCGGCGCGCCGGTACATCCGCTGGTTGCGTTCACTACCGGCGCCGGTGAACACAAGCCATCGCTCAGTCTGCGGCGGCGCCCAGGAGGCGGCGAGGTCGAGCAGCTGCTGACCCCAGCCACGCCCCCGCAGGTCGGGGGCCACCATGAGCCGGCCGATCTCCCAGGTGCGGTCGTCGTCCGGGTTGGTGCGGGCCCGGGCCGAGGCCACCAGCCGCCCGTCCAGTCGGCCCACCACCGTGCGCCACTGCGCCAGCCCGGCCCGGACATCCTCCAGTGTCTCTACTAGGGCCGGAATGAGCAGGCCCGGGTTGTGCTGCGACTCGGGCAGCCAGCAGGCTCGCTGGAGTGTCCACAGCTCACCCGCGTCGGCGGGGGTAGCCAAGGCCAGGTCCAGGTCGAGCGGGCCGGCGCCGACCGCGAGCAGGTCGGGGCGGCGCCCGGCGGTGCGGGCCAGTTGTTGCGCGGTGCGCCATTGCGCGATGGCCGCGTGGTCGCCGGACAGCAGCACCGGCGGCACGTCCCAACCCCGCCAGGACGCGGGCTTGGTGTAGACCGGGTACTCCAACAACCCGTCGGCGTGAGACTCCTCGGTGAGCGAGTCCGGGTTGCCGACCACCCCGGGCAGCAGCCGGGTCACCGCCTCGATGACCACCAGCGCCGCAACCTCGCCGCCGCCGAGCACGTAGTCGCCCAGGCTGACGGGGGTGACCCGCATGCGAGTGGCCGCATCCGCCAGGACGCGTTCGTCGATCCCTTCGTAACGGCCACAGGCGAAGGCCAGCCAGGGCTCGCCGGCCAGCTGTTGCGCCATAGGC
>PDSI01000103.1 GCA_002748415.1 Micrococcales bacterium
CCGCCAGCCGCGGCGCAGGAGACCACGGCGGAACGAGGCAACAGGTGAACATCTGCGTGTTGATCGTCGACGATCACCCGGTGGTGCGCTGCGGCCTGGCCGGCATGTTGGATGTGGAGGACGACCTCGAGGTGGTCGGTGAGGCGGCAGACGGCGAACAAGCCGTGGCGAAGGTGGCCGAGCTGCGCCCGGACGTGGTGTTGATGGATCTGCGCATGCCGCGGCTGGACGGGGCCGGTGCGACCGCGCGCATCCTGGCCGGGCACCCGGATACCCGGGTCCTGGTGCTCACCACGTACGAGACCGATGCCGACATCGTACGAGCGGTGCAGGCCGGGGCAACCGGGTACCTACTCAAAGACACGCCTCGGATGCAATTGGTGCAGGCTGTCCGCGCGGCGGCCCGCGGCGAGACGGTGCTGTCTCCCGGTGTGGCCGCGCGGCTGGTATCCCGGGCGCGGGCCCCGCAGGAAGAGTCGCTGACTGCCCGCGAGACGCAAGTATTGGCCCAGGTGGCGCGCGGACTGTCCAACGCTGAGATCGGCTCCGCCCTGAACATCGGCGAGGCGACGGTCAAAACGCACCTGTTGCGGGTTTTTGCCAAGCTCGGGGTCGACGACCGGACCCATGCCGTGACGGTCGCCATGGCCCGCGGAGTGCTGCCTGCGCCGTGAACAGTGCTGTCCGGCAGGGTTTACGGCCCGGCCGCTCAGCGCTTCCCACCCTTTCGCCAGACCAGGCAACCCCGTGTCCACCCGACCGGGAACGGTCCAGTGCACCGGCCCTAGGCGGGGGCGGGTGCCGTACTGGAGCGGACGATCAGCTCGGTGGGGATGACCACACTGCGCACGTCCCGCGTCGTTCCCGAACTGACCTGTTCCAGGATCAGGCGCACCATCTCGGTCCCGTGCCGGTGGAAGTCCTGATGGACGGTGGTCAGGGGAGGGAAGCTGTACTCACCCAGGGGGAGCCCGTCAAAGCCCACGACCGACACGTCCTGCGGGACGTTCCTTCCTGACTCGTGCAGGGCGCGCACCAGGCCCAGCGCCTGCTCGTCGTTGGCGCAGAACACGGCCGTCACCCCGGGGTCCTCTGCCAGGCGCAGGCCGGCCGCGTAGCCAGCTGCCGCCGTCCAGTCCCCCTGGAGCGGCTGTGGTGCCACGCGCCCGGACTCCTGCAGGCAGGCGGCCCAGCTGCCCTGGCGGACCATTGCGGACTGTGAGTCCGGTGGGCCGCAGACGTGGTGGACGGTTCGGTGCCCGAGTGACAGCAGGTGCCCGACGGCGTCCCGCACTCCTTGCACCTGGTCGGCTGAGGCAGAGGGGTAGTGGCTCGCCAGGGCCGAGTCGGAGACGGCTACCGGCAGCCCGGCCGACAGCGACAGGTGCTCGGCGCCGGCGCGTCCTGCCTGGACGACCACCAGGCCGTCGACCGCCTGGTGCGAGAGCCGGTGGACGGCCTCGTCCAGGTCGCTGGAGTCCGGGTGCTGCACCTGGACCAGGGACACGGTGTAGTTGGCTCGCGTGGCGGCGTCGAGGACCCCGGCGATGGTCAATGACTCGCCCGTGCGCTCGATCTGCTGGGTGAGTACCCCGATCGCCTTGAACGAGCCGCGTCGTAGTGCCTGTGCTGCCCGGTTGGGCACGTAACCCAGCTGGTTCATTGCCTTCAGGACCTTGTCACGGGTGGCGGGGCGCACGTTGGGTGCTCCGCTGGACACCCGCGAGGCCGTCTGGGTGGATACGCCGGCCAGCCTGGCCACGTCGCCGAGGGAGGTGGAACCTGCGCGCCCCCGGCCCGTTTCCCCCGCTCCCGCCGTCATGCCCGGCAGGGTAGCAGTCGGGCCGCTGAGGACGAGGCAGAGGTATGGCAACGTTATCATATGACGGACCCCTCCAGGTCACATCTTCTAGACACAAACCTGAGGTGCAAGGTCTTACGGCTTGTTTGCCGGGTTAGCTCCTGCTATGTTCACGTTAACATTGCGGGCAGTGGGTGACTCGATCCGGTGCCTGCACCACCCCTGACGGGAGCGTCGACGATGATCATTCCCAGGCACTACGAAGACCTCTCCGTGCTCCACGAGAACACCCTGGAGCCCCGCGCCTACTACCTGCCGGCAGCGGCCCGCGTGGATCCGGTACCCACCGGTCGCGAGGAGCAGGCCGGCTCCGACCGTCTCCAACTGCTTAGCGGGCCGTGGCTCTTTCGCTACCTACCCAGCGTCCACCACCTCACCGAGCGCTTCGACGCACCGGACTACCCGACCGGGGACTTCACCACGGTCGAGGTACCAAGTACGTGGCAGTACCTCGGTTACGACCAGCATCAGTACACCAACATCCGCTACCCCATTCCTTTCGACCCGCCCCACGTCCCTCAGGACAACCCGTGCGCCTGCTACGTCCGGGATTTCGACTATCTGGTCCGGGACGACGCGCCTTGCGCCTACCTGAACTTCGAGGGGGTGGATTCCTGCTTCTACGTATGGCTCAACGGCAGCTACGTGGGGTACAGCCAGGTCTCTCACGCCACCAGCGAGTTCGACGTCACCGGCCTTGTTCGTCCGGGGCACAACCGGTTGGCCGTGCTCGTGCTCAAGTGGTGCGACGGGACCTACCTCGAGGACCAGGACAAGTTCCGTACCAGCGGCATCATCAGGGACGTCTACCTGCTGCACCGCCCACGCTCGGTCCTGTTCGACTACGCCACCACCACCGTGCTGACTGCTGAGGCAGCAGCCACCGTCGAGGTGCGAGCGAGCTTCCGTGGAGAGCCGGTGCCCACCACCCTGGAGCTGAGCGACGCCACGGGTGCAGTAGTTGCCGCCGGAGCCCTCGCCCCCTTCGTGGGCCGGGACGGCTTCAGCCACAGGGCTGTGCTCGACGTCCTCGACCCCCACCTGTGGAGCGCCGAGGACCCATACCTTTACACCCTGGTCATGACCAGTGCGCACGAGGTCATCACCGACCGGGTGGGCGTGCGTGAGGTCAGCGTGAAGGACGCCGTCCTGCATCTCAACGGGCGGCCGCTCACCCTGCGGGGTGTCAACCGCCACGACTCCGACCCGCAGACCGGCCCGGTGGTGGACCTGGACCACATGCGTCGCGACCTGGCATTGATGAAGCAGCACAACATCAACGCGGTGCGCAGCGCCCACTACCCCAACGATCCGCGCTTCTACCAGTTGTGCGACGAGTACGGCCTTTACGTCATGTCCGAGGCGGACAACGAGAGTCACGGCACGCAGTCACTCTTCCTGGAGGATCCCTCCTGGGAGAACCAGGTAGAGCACTGGAACGAGCCCATCGCGGACAACCCCGAGTGGTCGCCGGCCGTACTCGACCGGGTCCGGCGCTGTGTGTTGCGGGAGCGGAACCGGCCCAGCGTCCTTTTCTGGTCCGCCGGGAACGAGAGCGGGTACGGGCGCGTCTTCGAACAGGCCCTGGCCTGGATCAAGACAGCCGACCCCACGCGGCTGACCCATTACGAGAGTGCCTACTACCGCGACTCCAAGCGTTCCTACGACTACTCCCACATCGACCTCTACGGCCGCATGTACCCCGCCCTGCAGGAGGTTCGCGACTACCTCGACAAGGATCCGGACAAACCCTTCCTCCTGGTGGAGTACTGCCACGCCATGGGCAACGGCCCCGGGGACCTGGAGGACTACTGGGAGCTGATTCGTGCCGACCGGCGTCTGTGTGGAGGCTTCGTGTGGGAGTGGTGCGACCACGCCGTCGAAGTCGGCTACGGCGCCGACGGCAGGCCTGCCTACCGCTACGGGGGAGACCACGGTGAGACCGTCCACGACTCCAATTTCTGTGCCGACGGCCTGGTGTCACCAGACCGGGTGCCTCGTCCCGGCCTGCTCGAGCTCAAGAACGTGCAAAGGCCCGCGCGCGTGGTCGGTTTCGACCAAGACCAGGGGCTCCTCACTATCCGCAACGAACTCGACCACACCGACCTGGCGCGCTACGCCGAGGCGTCCTACGAGCTCAGGTGTGACGGCGCGGTAGTGGACTCGGGCAGGCTCGACCTGCCCGGCCCGGTCCCCCCGGGAACTACCGTGACTGTCCCCTGCGCTCCTCATGTCCCCGAGCGCGGGCGCTGCCACCTGGTCGTGGCCTACCGGCTTACCCGGGCCAGGCCCTTGCTGGAGCCCGGCCACGAGTTGGGCTTTGACGAGATCGCTCTGCGCAACGTCGACGGTCGTCACCACAAGGTTCGCCAGGTGCTGCAGGCCCGGCCCCACCCGGCCGCGGTCAGTGTCGAGAGGGGGGCCACCACGCTCACCGTGGCGGGCCAAGGCTTCCGTTACCAGGTCGACACCCGCACCGGGCTGGTGAGCGCCCTGCGCCTGGGCGGGGTCGAGTTGCTCCAACGTCCGATGGAGCTCAATATCTGGCGGGCGCCCACGGACAACGACGCGCACGTACGGGTCTTGTGGGAACGAGCCCGCTACCACCACTCCGCCGCCCGGTCCTACACCACGCAGGTGGAGGCGAACCCGCTCGCAGCGGTCATCCGCTGCGCGACGGCCATGGTGGCCGACAGCATTCAACCCTGCCTCACGGCCAGCATGGTGTGGACCTTTACCAGCTCCGGCGCGATCGGGCTGCGAGCGCGAGTGCGCCGGACCCGTGGGTTCCCGCCCCTGCCACGCCTGGGGCTGAGGCTTTTCCTACCCGAGACGATGCGGCAGGTGACCTATCACGGGCTCGGCCCCAGGGAGAGCTACGTGGACAAGCACCGTTCCTGCTGGCACGACGAGTTCAGCGACGTCGTGGACCACCTGCACGAGCACTACGTCCGGCCCCAGGAGAACGGCAGCCACGCCGACTGTGACTACGTGACCGTCAGCGGTGGAGGCCTGGCCCTGAGCGCCCTGGGCGCCCGGCGATTCTCCTTCAACGCCTCCCGCTACACCCAGGAGGAGCTGGCTCAGCGCCTCCACGACGACGAGCTGGCGCCGTGCGGAGGCACCGTCCTATGCCTGGACGGAGCCATGGCGGGAGTCGGCTCGAACAGCTGCGGCCCCAAGCTGCGGCCACGGTACGAGGTCAGCCAGGACGTGCTGGACCTCGACCTGCACCTGCTGCCGGAAGTCCTCACTGGTGGAAACGCTCACGAAGAGGTGGAGTCATGAACGATAAGGCGACCGAGAAGACCTACCTGAGGTGGTACAACAAGGTCGGCTACGGATCCGGAGACGTGGCCGGGAACGTTGTCTACGCGCTCTTGTCCGCCTTCGTGATGATCTACCTGACGGACACCGCCGGGCTCAACGCCGGAGTGATCGGCACCTTGATGATGGTCTCGAGGCTGTTCGACGGGTTCTCCGACATCATTTTCGGGGCCCTGATGGACAAGACCCGCACCCGTATGGGGAAGGCCCGCCCCTGGATGCTGTGGGCGTTCCTGGGATGCGCCGCCATGGTCGTGGCGATCTTCGCGATCCCCGTATCCATGGGGGACACCGCCAAGTACGCCTGGTTCTTCATCGCCTACACGCTGCTCAACGGGGTCTTCTTCACGGCCAACAACATCGCCTACTCGGCGCTGACCGCGTTGATCACCAAGAACAGCGAAGAGCGGGTCCAGATGGGGTCCATCCGGTTCATGTTCGCCTTCGGAACCAACCTGCTCATCCAGACCGTCACCGTCTCCGGTGTGGAGACGCTCGGCGGCGGCGCCGAGGGGTGGCGTGCCATCGCCATCGTCTACGCGCTCGTCGGTCTGGTCTTCAACACCCTGTCCGTGCTGTCCGTCAAGGAGCTCTCCCCGGAGGAGCTTGCCGCCGTCCCCGAGGCTGGGGATGGCCCTGCCCTGCCCGTGGAGCAGGAAAAGCTCACGCTGCGGCAGTCGGCACGGATGCTGGCGAACAACAAGTACTACCTCATCATCCTGGTGGTCTTCATCCTCACGCAGATCTTCACCGCCATGCTCAACATGGGCATTTACTTCATGACCTACATCCTGGGCGACGCCAAGCTCCTGGGAGCATTCGCCTGGGCCATCAACATCCCGATGATCATCGGCCTGCTGCTGACTCCGCTGGTGGTCTCGCGCATCGGTACGATCTACCCGGTCAACATCGTCGGCTACGTGATCGCCGTCGTCGCCCGACTCTGTGTGGTGGCGGCCGCCTACGCCGGAAGCATCCCCCTCATGCTGTTCTTCTCCGGGGTGGCAGCGCTCGGGATGAGCCCGCTGCAGGGAACCCTCAACGCCATGATCGCCGAAGCCTCGGAGTACACCTTCCTGCGCACCGGCAAACGGATCGACGGCACGATGTTCTCTTGCACCTCACTCGGCGTCAAGGTGGGAAGCGGGGTGGGAACCGCCGTGGCGGGCTGGCTCCTGGCAGTCAGCGGTTACGTCGGCAACGCCGACCAACAGCCGCAGTCCGCTATCTCCATGCTCTACTTCATGTACGTGTGGATCCCGGTCATCGCCAACGCCGTGATCCTCTTCCTGCTTTCGCGCCTCGACGTGGAAAAGGCCAACAAGAGGCTCCGGGAGCTGGTTGCCGAATCGCACTGACACCCCCGTCGAGGGGCGGCCGGAGCCCTGTCCGGCCGCCCCCGGTCACGGCGCATCGCGTGCGGTGCCGACACCTGCGAGCCAGTCGCCCTGCGCCCGCCTGGCCACCGGCTACCGGCCACCGGCAGAAGGCTGAGGGGGACTCGTCAGCCTTCTGCACCGCCTTGTTTCCCGGACCGGTGTTCCTCGGCGGCGAGCTTGATGCACAGGCCGACTCCCCGCATCGCCTGGTCCACCTCGGCCAGCGGCGGCCGGGTGGGGGCGAGGCGGATGTTGCTGTTGTTCGGGTCTTTCCCGTCCGGGTAGGTCGCGCCGGCCGGTGTCAGCTTGATGCCCGCTCCGGCGGCGAGTTCGACCACCCGGTCGGCTACCGGGTCAACGGTGTCCAGGCTCACGAAGTAGCCGCCGCGGGGCAGCGACCAGGTGGCGTAGCCGCCGCCACCCGCGCCCAGCACCCCGGTCAGCGCCGCATCGACGGCCTGGAACTTGGGCGCGATCAGGGCGGCATGCTTGCGCATCAGCCCTTCGATGCCACCGGGGTAGCCACCGAGAAACGCGGCATGCCTGGCCTGCTCCACCTTGTTCGGGCCGATGCTCTGCGCGCCGAGGTAGGTGGACAACCAGGCGATGTTCTGCGTACTGGAGGCGACAAAGCCCAATCCCGCGCCAGCAAAGGTCATCTTCGACGTCGACGCGAAGACGAAAGCCCGGTCCGGGTGGCCGGCCTCGGCGCACAACGAGATCAGCTCCACCCGCTCGTCCGGGGTGTCGGTGAGGTGGTGCCCGCGGTAGGCGTCGTCGGCGAAAATGGTGAAGTCTGCTGCGGCGGTGGGCATCGCGGCAAGCCGTTGGGCGGCTTCGGCGCTGATGGTGTCACCGGTGGGGTTGGAGTAGGTGGGCACGAACACCATGCCCTTGACCGAGTCGTCGCCCGCGGCAAGCTCGGCCGCCGCGTCGATGTCCGGCCCGGTGGGGGTCATCGGGACGCTCACCAACTCGAAGCCGAGCGTTTGCAGCAACAAGAAGTGCCGGTCGTAGCCGGGGGTCGTGACGATCATTCTCGGTGCGGTTCCACTCAGAGCCCACCCCCGGTCGCTGCCGTTGACCCCGTGCAGCATCGCGAAACCCAGCACCATGCCCTGCAACTCCAGCGAGGAGTTATTCCAGACGATTACCTGCCCCGGTGTCACCGACAGGTAGTCGGCGAACAACGCCCTGACGGACGGCAGTCCGGCAACGCCGCCCGGGTAGTTGCGCACGTCGATCCCATCGACCTTGGCCGCCGAATCCACCGCTAGCAATAGGTCGTTGCTCAGATCGAAATCGGCGTCGGAGGGCTGTCCGCGCTGCAGATCAAGCGCCAGCCCCTGAGCGAGTAGTTCCTCGTAGGCGGTGCGGGCGTCCTCGTATGCAGTCTCGGCCATATTCAGAGCATATGGGGTGCCGGGAGCATCACCGGCGTTGATTGCCGACGTGTCCCCTCGCGCACGGCAATCCCCGGTCCGAGCGTCCAGAGCGTTGCGGTGCGCCCGGCGGATCCGGCTACTGCGGGTGCGTCGGCCGCAGTTGCCGGTCGAAGAAATCCAGCACCGCGTCGACGCCTTCCTGCTGTCGATCCTCGGTCACGGTGGAGTGTCCCTTGCCCTCGAACTCGACCCGGATGGATGCCTCACCGAGTTCGCGAGTGAGAGACTCGAAGCGGGTACCGGTGGCACTGTCGTTTCGGAACCGCAGGCCGAGCGCGAGACAGCCCCCTTGGGCTCGCCGGCGAACCACGGCCAGGTCCTCCGGCGAGAGGTTCACGTCGCCGGCGCGGCGCCTGCCGATCGGGAAGGGGACGTTCGGTTGGCACAGCACGGGCGCAATCGTGCTCTCGTCCACCATCATCGCCAAGGCGTAGCCGCCGGTGAAGCACATCCCGAGGGCCCCGACCCCCGGCCCGCCCAGATCGGCGTGTAGCTCGCGTGCCAGGCTGCGCAACCAGTCGGCCACCGGGCTCGTCACACCTCGCCGTATCTTGGTGAACTCGCGATTCACGCACACGCTCGGCAGCGCCCGCAGGACATCACCGGTCGAGAAGGGCTGCTCCCGAGGCCCGAACAGGTGCGGCAGGACCACGGTGAAACCGGCCGCGACCACTTCCTCGGCAAACCCGACCACACCGGTGGTCAGTCCCGGCATCTCGTGGATGACGATGACTCCAGGGCCCTCGCCCTTGCGATAGGTCGGGTGGGTCACCGCAGTCCCGGTGACCGGTGCCGTGTGCTGCCCGCGCGCCCAGGTATCGAGTACCCCCATTCGGGTAGGCTAACGTCGACCGAAGGCGTTCACTAGTGCCACGCCACCGACCTGCTCGAGCCAATCACAGTCCGTTTCCGGTGATTCGCCGCATCAGCCGCTGCTACAACGGCGTGAGCTTCCCGTCCGGCTGCAGCTGACCGGCCCACACCGACGTGGACCAGTTCTTGACCCCACGAGGCGGGTGTTGCAGGGGAGTGGACCAGTCGTCGAAACGCAGGGTCACCGCGGGTTCGGGCACCGGCCCCGCCCAGGCCAGGGCGGCAGGATCGGCGTTGGTCAGCACCAGTACCGGGTCGGTTTCGGCTGCTCCTGCCTGTATCCGCACCTGCTCGGCGGCCGAGACGATCTCCGCCGGGTCGGCGGCCGGTATGTAGGCGACCGGAACCCCGCACGAGATGCGAATCGAGGCAGGCATGAACGACGGTTGGGCGTACACCACCGGCCTGCCCTCGACAACCTCACAGGTGGCCCTCAGGCCGGACTCAGCCCCCTGGTGTTCCGGCCGGTGCACCACCCTGAACAGGGTTCCGAGGCCCGCCACCAGGACACTGAGCCCCAACAGGCTGACCGCGACGGCACCAACCCAGCGGCGCACCCGGACGCGTTTCGGGTTACCGTCCGAGACCCGGCTGGAGTTCCAGATCCACTGCAGGGCAAAAGCGAAGCCGATCAGGACCGCCGGTAGCACCACCGGCAGGAACCGGCGCAGCGCCCAGGCCTGATCCGGTGTGATCGACGGCCTGGCCAGGTACAGCAGCGTGCTCGGGACGGC
>PDSI01000098.1 GCA_002748415.1 Micrococcales bacterium
ACCTACAGCAAGCGACGACGACGGACGGGCGCCCGCTGGCCCGGATCGAGCTGTACGTCGATGAAAGCAACCGGGCGGCCGTTCGAATGTACCGCGGCCTGGGGTTCGTGCGGGAAGCTACTCATTCGGCATTCACCTTCTCGCAACGAAGATGACAGAATATGGCGTATGACCAGCGAGCCCGCCGTACCCACGCCGGACAACACCGGCGGTGCCGGTGAGACCTCTGCCCCGGCCAGAACCACTGCCCCGGCCAAGAGCAAGGGTGCCCGGGACGGCGGGCCGGGTTCGCGGCGTGGTGCCGGCGTGAAGCGCACCACCTCCCGCAACGCCCCACGGCCGGCAGCTGTCGGTCCGGCCGAGGACGTGGCGGCTGCGGCCACACTTCCGAGCGGTCGCTTCCTGGACCGCGAACTGTCCTGGTTGGCGTTCAACACCCGCGTTCTGGAACTGGCCGAGGACAAGAACCTCCCGTTGTTGGAGCGGGCCAGATTCCTGGCCATCTTCGCCTCGAACCTGGACGAGTTCTTCATGGTCCGGGTGGCCGGACTCAAACGGCGCATCGCCGCCGGGCTGGCAGTTCCCTCGCATTCCGGTCAGGACCCGCGAGACTTGTTGGCCGATCTGCACTCTCGCGCAAAGGAGCTGATGCTCCGGCACGCCATGGCGCACTACGGCCCGGGCGGGGTGCGTGAGGAGCTGGCCGCGGAGGGCATCCGCATCATCGGCTGGCCGGAGGTGTCGGAGGCCGAGCGGGCGCGGTTGCACCAGTTCTTCTCCAGCCGGGTGTTCCCGGTACTCACTCCGCTGGCTGTCGACCCGGCCCACCCGTTCCCCTACATCTCCGGGCTGTCGCTGAACCTGGCCATCGTGTTGCTCCACCCGGCCACCGGCGCTCAGCACTTCGCCCGGGTCAAGGTCCCGCCGTCGTTGCCGCGGCTGGTGGAGGTCGGCTCCGAGGACCACCTCAGTTCCGGGGTGAGGTTCCTGCGGCTGGAGGACCTCATCGCGGTACACCTGGACCAGCTGTTCCCCGGCATGGAGGTCTTGGACTGGCACTACTTCCGGGTCACCCGCAACGAGGACCTGGAAGTCGAGGAGGACGACGCGGAGAACTTGCTGGCCGCCCTGGAGAAGGAACTGCTGCGGCGCCGGTTCGGCCCGCCGGTGCGCCTGGAAGTGGTCGAGGGCATCGACCCCGAGGTGCGCGACGTGTTGGTGCGCGAACTGGGTGTGCAGGAACGCGAGGTGTACACCCTGCCCGGCTCGCTGGACCTGCGTGCGCTCAGCCTGGTGGCCGACGTGGACCGGGCCGATCTCACCTTCCCCCGGTTCCTGCCACGGACCCATCGCGCCCTCACCGACGGTCGGGAGTCGGCCAAGCCGCGCGATATCTTCGCCGCGATCCGGGCCAGAGAAGTGCTGCTGCACCATCCCTATGATTCGTTCTCCACCTCCGTTCAACGGTTCCTGGAACAGGCCGCCGCCGATCCACAGGTGCTGGCGATCAAGCAGACCCTGTACCGCACGTCCGGGGACTCCCCGATCGTCGATGCGCTCATCGAGGCCGCCGAATCCGGCAAGCAGGTGCTGGCCTTGGTGGAGATCAAGGCCCGGTTCGACGAGCAGGCCAACATCACCTGGGCGCGCAAGCTGGAACGCGCCGGGGTGCATGTCGTCTACGGCATCGTCGGGCTGAAGACGCATTCGAAGTTGTCGCTGGTGGTTCGCAACGAGAAGGACGGCCTGCGCCGCTATTGTCATGTCGGCACCGGGAACTACCACCCCAAGACGGCCCGGATGTACGAGGACCTCGGTTTGCTCACCTGCAACCCGGAGGTGGGAGAGGACCTGTCCCGGCTGTTCAACCAGCTGTCCGGGTACTCTCCGAAAGCCTCGTTCCGGCGGCTGCTGGTGGCTCCCCGCGCTTTGCGTAGCGGATTGATCGACCGCATCGAACGCGAAATCGTTCATCACCAGGCCGGCCGGCCCGCGGCAATCAGGATGAAGATGAACTCGATCGTCGACGAGAAGATCATCGACGCCTTGTACCGCGCCTCGCAGGCAGGCGTGCCGGTCGACATGGTGATCCGCGGCATCTGCGCGCTGCGTCCCGGGGTACCCGGCCTCAGTGAGACGATCAGGGTCCGGTCGATTCTGGGCCGGTTCCTGGAACACTCGCGGGTATTCTCCTTCGAATCCGGAGGGCAGCGCGTCACGTATATCGGCAGTGCCGACATGATGCACCGCAACCTGGACCGGCGGGTCGAGGCATTGATCCGGCTCACCGATCCGGTCCAGATCACCGAGCTCAACGAACTGCTCGACCTGTGTATGGACGAGGAGACCACATCCTGGTGGCTGGGCCCGGACGGTGTGTGGACCCGCCATCACCAGGACGCGAACGGTCAGCCGCTGTGCGATCTGCAGGCTCATCTCATCGCCCGGCACACCAAGGCTCGCGCGGTACGGCGGGGAGTGGCCGGCCGATGAAGCAGACGGCCATCCGCGCCGGATCCTGCGATGCACCCGAGCGGGACCATCAGGTCCATGCGGCTGGCGCGGTGTGCTGGCGGCTGCACCACGGCCAGCTGCAGGTGTTGCTCATTCATCGCCCGCGCTACGACGACTGGTCCTGGCCGAAAGGAAAGCTTGACCCGGGGGAGCACTACCCGGTCGCCGCGGTGCGGGAGGTTTGGGAAGAGACCGGCCTGCGCATCGCTCTCGGAGTCCGGCTTCCGTCCGCCCGTTACCGGTTGTCGGTGTCGGCGACGAAAGTGGTCAAGTACTGGGCGGCCCGCATCCCCGCCGATGGCACCGTCGAGCTGACCCGGCTCGAGGAGGTCGACGATGCGCGCTGGGTCGAGGTGACGGACGCGGACCGGATGCTGACCCGGCGGGGTGACCGGGCCCAGCTGAATGCCGTCGCCGAGTTGAACGAGTCGGGTTCGCTGGATACGTGGCCGCTGCTGGTGGTTCGGCACGGGCATGCCCACCCGCGGGTCGGCTGGGGGCATGAGGACGCAATGCGACCACTGGTGCGCGCCGGCCGGGAGCAGGCCGCCGACCTCGCCCACCTGGCCACAGCCTGGAGACCGGCCCGGATCTTCAGCAGTCCGTGGCTGCGCTGCCAGCAGACCGTCGAGCCGCTGGCCGAGACGGCCGGCATCCAGCTGAAGACCAAAGGCAAGCTCAGCGAGGACGGACACCGGCACGACGCCAAAGCGACAGCCCGGCTGGTGGCCAAACAGATCGAGCGGGGTCGCCCGGTGTTGATCTGTACCCACCGCCCCGTGCTGGGCACCGTGCTGGGAGCGCTGGCCGGTCACGCAGCCGCGGGCGTGGGCAACGAGATTCCCTTTCGCGACCCCTTTCTCACCCCGGGAGAGGTCCTGGTCGCGCACATCTCACGAGGCTCCGGGCGTGTCGTCGCAGTGGAGCGCCACACCACCGCGACCTTGCCCGTCTCGGGCGAGGAGCCTGCCATTGTGGGGTGACCATCCTCACACTAGATGTGACCGAAAAGCCGTTGGACTTTAGGTCTGATTCATCTTTCGTTTACCTTCGATGAGTTCTCCGGACATGTGCCGTCCCTAGATTGCTTGGCGTCCGGGCGGAGGGAGAATGGTCCACGTTTTCCGGTAGTCTCCTTCCTCAGACCGCACGACTCTAGGAGGCACGAATTCTGTGAAGTTGTATCGCACTCGAGCAGCGACAGTGATCGCTCTCGCTACCGTCCTGACCTTGTCCGCCTGCGGCAACGACAGCCCTACCGGGGAAAAAGCGGGCGATGGGCAGGGGGGTACTTCCGATCTGTCCGGCACACTGAAGGGTTCCGGGGCAAGCTCTCAGGAGTCGGCGATGACCGCCTGGATCGCCGGTTACGAGGGTGTCGCCTCCGATGTCCGGGTGCTCTACGACTCCGTCGGGTCCGGCGCAGGCCGGGAAAACCTGGTGGCCGGTGCGGTGAACTTCGCCGGCTCGGACGCGGCATTGGATGAGGAAGAGCGAGCGAAGGTCACCAAGGTCTGTGGTGAGGGCGGTGCCATGAACCTGCCCGTCTACATTTCCCCGATCGCCGTCCCGTACAACTTGGAGGGCGTCGACAACCTACAGTTGAAGCCCGGCACACTGGCAAAGATCTTCAACCAGAAGATTACCACCTGGAACGACCCGGCCATCGCCGCCGACAACCCGGACGCGACGTTGCCGGACACCAAGATCACCGTGGTCAACAGGTCCGACGAGTCCGGCACCACCGAGAACTTCACCGAGTATCTGCACGATGTGGTTTCCCAGGATTGGCCGCATGAGGCCGACAAAGCGTGGCCGGTCGGCGGTGGCGAGTCCGCGGCACAGACCACCGGTGTGATCGAGGTCGTCCGCAGCACCGACGGTGCGATCGGTTACGCCGACGCCTCTGCCGTCGGAGCGCTGAGCACCGTGGCCATCGGTGTGGGTGAGGAGTACGTGAAGTACTCGCCCGAGGCGGCCGCCAAGGTGGTCGACGCCTCCGAGCCCGCTGACACCGGCGTAGCCGGTGACTTGGCGCTGGAACTGAAGCGTGACACCAGCGAATCGGGGGCATACCCGATCGTGCTGGTGTCGTACCACATCGTGTGTAGTTCCTACGATGACGCCAATACCGCGAACATGGTCAAGGACTTTGTCGGGTACGTGATCTCCGAGGACGGCCAGCAGGTCGCTGCCGGGGCAGCCGGCTCGGCGCCGATCTCCGATTCGTTGCGGGAGAAGGCCGAGGCATCCTTGGACATGATCAAGGGCGGTAGCTGATCGATAGCCGGCGGGCTCGGAGCAATGGGCTGCGGGCCCGCCGAGTCGAGCATGTGGCTCGTTTTGTCATGAAGACATGAAGAACTGAGGAGCGCATGAGTACCGGTACCTCGGCACCGTCGGAGCCAACACCGTCCGCCGTCCCCGCTGCGGCGGCTAAGGCGCCGCGCCGGCTGGGCGACACCATCTTCGGTGGGGCGTCCCTCGGATCGGCCACGCTGATCCTGGTCATGTTGGCCGGTGTCGCGTTGTTCCTGTTGGTCGAGGCGCTGCCGGTGCTCAGCGCGGACCCCGAGCGGATCAGCGGTGGTGCGGGCTTCTTCAGCTACGTGTGGCCGCTGCTGGCTGGGACGGTCACCGCCTCGCTGATCGCGATGGTGATCGCGACGCCGTTGGCGGTGGGGATCGCCTTGTTCGTGTCGCACTACGCCGAGAAGCGGATGGGCACATTCATCGGGTTCGTGATCGACCTGCTGGCTGCGGTGCCCAGTGTGGTGTTCGGGATGTGGGGATGGCAGGTCTTGGCCACTCACATCAGACCCCTATACGGCTGGCTTGCGGAAAACCTCAGCTTCCTGCCGTTCTTCGCCTCGGCATCCGCCACCGGCCGTACGTTGCTGACGGCGTCCATGGTTCTCGCGGTGATGATCCTGCCGATCACCACCGCGGTAGCCCGTGAGGTGTTCCTGCAGACCCCGCGGCTGCACGAAGAAGCCGCGCTGGCGCTCGGCGCCACCAAGTGGGAGATGATCCGCACCGCGGTGCTGCCGTTCGGCATGCCTGGCGTCATCGGCGGCACCATGCTCGGCCTGGGGCGCGCCCTGGGCGAGACCATGGCGGTGGCCATCATCCTGTCCCCCGGTGCGTTCACCTGGAATCTGATCAACTCCGGCAACAACACCATCCCGGCCGAGATCGCTAACGATTTCCCCGAGGCGGCCGGACTGCGGTTGTCCGAGCTGATCGCCGCTGGTCTGGTGCTGTTCCTGCTGACCCTGGCGGTCAACCTCGTGGCGCGCTACATCGTGGAGAGCCGGTCCGAGTTCTCTGGAGCGAACTGATGAGCACCCCTACCAAGGATCCGGCGGCGAAGGCCCCGACGCAGCGGCGTATCGAACACATCGACGGTATCGAGATCGCCGAGGTGGCCCCGGCACCGCGAGTCCTGTCCTACATCGCCCTGGGCATCGGTGCTGCCGTCGCGGTGATCACCGCTGTGCGGGGGCTCAACCTGGTGCTGTCCGTCGTGCTGGGTTTTCTGGCCTTCCTGGTGTCAACCTACGCCGTGCATCGGCAGCGTTCCGGCGCGAGGGTCGCTGTGGATCAGGTGATGCGAGCCCTGGTCTACGGCGCGTTCGTGCTGGCCGTGATACCGCTGATCTCGTTGTTGTGGACGGTCATCGGCGCCGGCGCCAGCACCGCGCTGAATCCGGACTTCCTGACCCAGACCATGACCGGGGTCACCGGCCTGCACGATCAGCAGACCCAGCGCGACGGGGCCCCGCTGATCGGCGGCGCCTACCATGCCATCATCGGCACCTTGATCATCACCGGGGTGGCCGGGCTCATCTCCATCCCGATCGGCTTGTTCACCGCCATCTACCTGGTCGAGTACAGTGCCAAGGGGCGGCTGTCCTCGGTCATCCGGTTCTTCGTCGACGTCATGACCGGCATCCCCTCGATCGTGGCCGGCTTGTTCGCGTTCGCGTTGTGGGCGGTGCTGTTCGGGATCGGCACCAAGAACGGTATGGCCGGTGCGGTCGCGCTGAGTGTGTTGATGATCCCGACGGTGGTGCGCAACAGCGAAGAGATGCTGCGGATCGTTCCGAACGAGTTGCGGGAGGCGTCGCTGGCTCTGGGAGTGCCCCAGTGGCTGACCATTGTGCGGGTCGTGCTGCCGACGGCTGCCTCCGGCTTGGCCGCCGGCGTCACGCTGGCCATCGCCCGCGTCATCGGCGAGACGGCCCCGTTGCTGGTAGCGGTCGGGTACGCGCGCGGCCTGAGCATCAGCGTGTTCGACGGCCCGATGAACACGCTGGCCGTCTATGCCTACTACATGTTCACCAAGCCACTGAGCCCCGGCTACCGTGACCCGAGCCTTGACCGGGCCTGGGCTGCTGCATTGCTGCTGGTGGCTATTGTGGTCGCCCTCAACCTGTTGGCGCGCTGGATCGCCAAGGCGTTCGCCCCTAAGACCGGTCGCTGAGACTGGTCCTAGGCGACACGAGAAGTGGAGTAAACGCGGAATGTCCAAGCGGATCGACATCGAGCACCTCGACGTCTACTACGGCTCGTTCCATGCCGTGCAAGACGTCACGATGACCATCGATGCCAAGTCGGTGACGGCCTTCATCGGGCCGTCAGGCTGCGGCAAATCCACGGTGCTGCGCACACTCAACCGGATGCATGAGGTGATTCTGGGCGCCCGGGTCGACGGCAAGGTGCTGATGGACGGTGACGACATCTACGGCCGCAACGTGGATCCGGTGGACGTGCGTCGCAAGGTGGGCATGGTCTTCCAGCGCCCGAACCCGTTCCCGACCATGACCGTCAAGCAAAACGTGCTGGCCGGTGTGACACTGAACAGCAGACGGCTGTCGCGCAGCGCGGCCGATGAACTGTGCGAACAGTCGTTGCGCGGTGCGAACCTGTGGGACGAAGTCAAGGACAGGCTGGACAAACCTGGTGCCGGGCTGTCCGGTGGTCAGCAGCAGCGGCTGTGTATCGCCCGTGCTATCGCCATCCAGCCCGAGATCATCCTGATGGACGAACCGTGCTCGGCGCTGGACCCGATCTCGACGCTGGCCATCGAGGACCTCATCCATGAGCTGAAAGCCGACTACACCGTGGTGATCGTCACCCACAACATGCAACAGGCCGCCCGAGTCTCCGACAGGACCGGGTTCTTCAATCTGGAAGCCACCGGTAAGCCGGGCAAGCTGGTCGAGGTCAGCGATACCGAGCAGATTTTCTCCAACCCGAGGGAGAAGGCGACCGAGGACTATGTGTCCGGCCGGTTCGGCTGACGGGTAAGCGACGGCCGCAGTTGCCCGCCGAATCCGTCCGTTGCCGCGCCGGCCACGGCTTCGTTATGAGTTGCCACGCATCAGGCGGCAGCCGGCTGGCTCCGGCCCTGGGGGACGAACCACGACATCTCCAGGTGACGCCGCCCGTCATCGCCTGTGCTGGTGACCCACCGCATGGCTAGGTGCCGATCGGTTCCAGCAGAGTCTCCGGTGCCCTGCGTTAGGCGTTTCGTCGACATTGAGATGCCTCCTGTTAATGTTTCGTTCATCTTACCCTGAGAAGTCGGGCAAGGCGACCAGGTAGCGCAAAGTCGCCCGAAAAGGTCCGCATGTACGCGGTGGTGGAGGTGAGCCAGTGACGCCGCCGCGCGCCGTCCGGGAGCTGCGCCACCGGGAACGCCGGGAACGCGGCTGTGCCCGGGACCGGCGGCCCCGGGCACAGTGGGTGTGACACCCGCACGAGCGGTCTCGAGGCTGCTTACGTCTCGCTCTGGTGGCGGGCGCGGCTCTGGTTGCCGGTGAGATCGACCCGCCGGGCATTGCTCTGCATGTTCGACAAGGAACGTGCCGCTGCATCGCGCCCGCCCAGCCCGAAGGCGATGGCGGCAGCAGCCGCGGCGCCGACGACGATCGCCCCGAACGCGAGGTTGATGATCGAATCGGCGATACCCATGTACGTCAAGCCCATCGCCACGAACAGCGCCATGGTGGCGAAGCGGATGACAGTGGCGCCGGTGTTGTCACTGATGACCCGGGCGAGCATGTTCGCGATGAACACGCCCGCGGCGATCACGAGCCCGCCGAACAAGACCCGGCCACCGAGAGCCAGGATCTGGTTCAGGATCGCGGTGATCTCTGGGAAACCCAGCATCCGGGTGGCCATGACACCGAAGAACAACATGATCGCGATCTGGGCAACCCTGGTGATGATGGTGGACGGGCTCTGTCCAGTCGGCTCGATGCCCATCTGAGCCAGCGCCCGATCGGTGCCGAGGCCGGCGAGGGTTGAATCGAGCAAGTCGCCGGCGAACCGCGCGATGACACTGCCGATGGCCAGCAGGATGCACGCGGCCAGCACCAGCGGGATCACATCCAGGATCATGCCCAGCATGGCCTGCGCTGGTTCTGAGATGGAGGAGATCCCCAGGATTTGCAGGGCAGCGATGGCGATGACGACGAGAATGACGCCGTAGACGAGATTGCCGAGCAGCGATGAGATCTTCAGCGAACGGCCGTTACCGGTCTGGTTGGCCCGCGTGCGTTCAGCGACGTGCTGGCCACGGGCGGCCAACTCCTCTGGGCGGCCGTCGGCCTGGTCGGCGACCCGGTCAGCGGCTGAGACGAACTGTGCGGCCCACCGGTCCGCGCCGGCCGTGGACAGCGCGGTCTGAGTGAGTTCGCGCGCGATCTTGGCGATCACGAAGCCCATGAAAAGGACGAACGCGGCACCGATCACGTTGGGCAGGTATCCCAGGATCTGCTGGAGCATCCCTTGGATCGGGGTGAGCACTTCGGACAGCGCGAACAGGTTGAGCAGCGCCACCAAGCCGAACAGCCACACCAGCAAGGAGCCGATCTGGCCGAGAGATGCGCCGAGGGTTTGTCCGTCCTCACCTTGTCGTTGCAGGAAACCGATCCTGCCGATCAGTCGCGACATAGCCATGCGCACGACCCTGGCAATAGCCCAGGTGACCACCAGGATGATGACGGCGGAGACGGCTCGTTGGGCGATGCTTGCCCAGTCGATGGTTTCGAGGTTCATTGTGAACGCCCTTCCGTGGTCCCCGAAAATGGCGCGGATAGACCCACGGCTGGGCGGGGAATCCCATGCGGGCCCTATTCGATACTGGCAAAGCGGGGTGTCTTCGTCAATTCCACACGGTGGCGCCGTATCGTCCTGTCTGCTCTTACCAACGGCGTCAGAGAAATCGATCGAGCGATTCTCAACGCGGATCGTGCCGCTTCACAGCAACCGATCTCTCTGAAGAGTTCCGGTGCCGTACCGACCTGGCGGAGCCCACGCATGGGCTTTGCAGCTGGAGCTTTCCGGGAAGCGGGCCGGCACTGTCTCAAAGCCACCGCGCTGGGAACGGCAATGGGCTGAATATGAACTGGCAGCTATTGCTCGTCGGCCAGGATGCGTATCTCAATTCGGTAACTTTGCCCAGCAAAGTGACCTCTTGGTGCTGGATTCCGCTCGCCCGCCCGGTCGTACGCGGAGGCCGCGAGGCAGATACCCCCCGGAAGGCCGGCCTTCGTGACCCGTCAATGACCAAGCCCCCGGGTCGGACCCGGGGGCTTGGTGGTGTTCTCGGTGGTGGTGGGTTACTTGGCTGCGTTCACCCGCTCGCTGAGCGTGGTCAACTCATCCTGCATCTGGCTGGGCAGATGGTCGCCGAACTTGGCGAACCACTCTTGGATCTGTTCGATCTCGCTGTCCCATTCCTCTGGCTTGACGTTGAGCGACGCCTGCACGGATTCCTTGGTGACGTCCAGGCCGCTCAGGTCCAGCGACTCCACGGTGGGCACGCTGCCGATGGGGGTCTCGGTGGCATCTGCGGTGCCTTCGATGCGCTCGCAGATCCACTTGAGAACCCGGGTGTTTTCACCGAAGCCTGGCCAGGTGAACTTGTTGTTCTCGTCCCGGCGGAACCAGTTGACCAGGAAGACCTTTGGCAGCTTGGATGCGTCGGCCTGCTTGCCGATGTCCAGCCAGTGGTTCAGGTAGTCACCCGCGTTGTAGCCGATGAACGGCAGCATCGCCATCGGGTCGCGGCGGACCACACCGACCTCGCCGGTAGCTGCGGCCGTCGTCTCGCTGGACAGCGTGGCGCCCATGAACACGCCGTGCTGCCAGTCGCGCGACTGGGTCACCAGCGGGATGGTGGTCTTGCGCCGGCCACCGAAGAGGATCGCATCGATCGGCACGCCGTCCGGGGCCTCGTACTCGTCGGCGATGACCGGGCACTGCTTAATCGGGGTGCAGAACCGGCTGTTCGGGTGCGAGGACAGCACACCGGACTCAGGAGTCCAGTCGTTGTTGTGCCAGTCGACCAGGTGCGCCGGCGGCTCCTTGGTCATCTCTTCCCACCACACGTCGCCGTCGTCGGTGTGGGCCACGTTGGTGAAGATGGAGTTGCCTTGGTCGATGGTGCGTATGGCGTTCGGGTTGGTGTCGACGCTGGTGCCGGGGGCGACACCGAACAGTCCGAACTCGGGGTTGACCGCGTAGAGCCGCCCGTCCGGGCCGAACCGCAACCAGGCGATGTCGTCGCCGATCATCTCGGCCTTCCAACCGTCCAGCGTCGGTTCGAGCATTGCCAGGTTGGTCTTGCCGCATGCGCTGGGGAACGCCCCGGCGACGTAGTGTTCCTTGCCCTCGGGGCTGGTGAGCTTCAGCAGCAGCATGTGCTCGGCCATCCAGCCCTCGTCGCGGGCGATCACGGAGGCGATCCGCAGTGCGTAGCACTTCTTGCCGAGCAGTGCGTTGCCGCCGTAGCCGGAGCCGAAGCTCCAGATGGTGCGCTCTTCCGGGAAGTGGGTGATGTACTTCGTGGTGTTGCACGGCCACGGCACGTCCTGCTGGCCAGCCTCGAGCGGGGCTCCGATCGAGTGCAGGCACTTGACGAAGTCGGCGTTCACGTCCTCGATCTTGCTCAGCACGTCCTTGCCGATGCGGGCCATGATCCGCATCGAGGTCACCACGTAGCCGGAGTCGGTCAACTCGACGCCGAACATCGGGGCGGAGGCATCCGCGCGGCCCATCACGAACGGGATCACGTACATCGTGCGGCCCTTCATGCAGCCGCGGTACAGCTCGGTCATCTTGGACTTCATCTCGCCCGGGTCCATCCAGTGGTTGGTGGGACCGGCGTCTTCTTCCTTGACTGAGCAGATGTACGTACGATCCTCGACCCGGGCGACGTCGTTCGGGTCGGATTGGGCGAGGAAGCTGTTCGGCTTGTGCTCGTCGTTGAGCCGCATGAAGGTGCCGCCTTCGACGAGTTCGGCGGCGATGCGATCCCATTCCTCCTGAGAACCGTCGCACCAGTAGATGTTGTCCGGCTGGGTGAGTTCGGCTACTTCCGCAACCCAGGCGGCGAGGCCTTGATGCGAGGTGGGGGCTTGGGTGTCGGTCGTCATCAGTTTGTTGCCTCCCGTGGCAGGATTGAATGGGCCCTCAGCCACGGGTGGGCATCAGGACCCGGGGACTGGTGGCCGCGCAGGCACGACGCCACAACGGCCACCGTTCAGTGCCGAGTCTAGCGTCAGTCACCCGCAGCAGCATGCGACATATGTCACTGGTGTGGCGGCGCTGAACGAAGAGAGCCGGTGCACCTGCGCCGTGGGTGGCTGTACGCGGCGGCATCTACTGGTAGGTCACCAGGTTCGGGCGGGGCTGGACCTGCACGGTCTGCTGCGGCGGCAGCGTCGGACTGTCCTCGTCGTAGAAGTTCTTCCAGCCCCACCACACGTTGGGCGGTGGTTCATGGTGCAGCGCCTGCCAGGTGGCCTGCTTCATGCCCTGGGTGCCCTGCCCGTCGGCGTGGACGAGGTAGGACAGCTCGTCGCGGCCGGTGTCGATCCGGTTGCGGTCGGGCAGCATGCCCAGCTGGAACTGATGCAGCACGAGCAGCTTCTGCGGTAGGTCGTTGCCCGCGGTGAGGTCGGCCAGCCAGTCGGCCACCTCGTTGATCTCTGCGGCATCGATGTGGCCGATCTGCCGTAGCGGGGTTTGGTCCCCGTGCAGCTTCCATTCCGGATCGATCGCTAGGCCGACGTGCGGTTGCTTCAGCAGCGATTCGTATTGTTTCGCCTGGTCGATGAGCCGGTCGCGGCCGGGCTGCAGGTCGAGCAGTACGTAGACGTCTTCGTCGGCGGCTCGCCGGACGTAGGGCTCGAATTGGCTGGCGGGGTATTCGTCTGAGTAGTCGCCGTCCTCGCCTGGGCCGGCCGCCGCGACGGTGGCGATGATTTCCAGGGTGGGCACCACCGGCACGTCGGAATCCGCCTGGTACCACGAGGCGTGCTCGCGTGCGCGGGCAATGGTTGCCTCCAGGTCTTGCTCGCCGAGCACGCCGAGCACCGGGGCGCCGGGATGCCCGTACAGGGCGACCATCATCCGGCCTGGAAAGACCACCTGGCCACCACCTGGGAGTTGCTCGGCGGTGCGGACAGTGTGCATCCGCTGGGCCAGCGTGTCGGTGTCGACGAACTGCGCTCCGACGCCGATCACCGGGCCGTCGGTGCTGCGCAGTGCCTTCGCGGATTCCGCCGCGCGTGGGTCGCCGCCCGGTACGGTCACCGGGGTGGCGCCAGCCGCCTCGGCGGTGGCTTGCGCGGCCAGCACAGACCGGGACGTGGTCAGCACGGCCAGATCCCCGTCGAGGGCGATGGGCTCGGTGGACGGCAGGCGGTCGGTGTCTTGCGGATTCTGCTCGTCGATCTCGATCACCGCTGCGTCGGCCTGCTCCGCCAGCGTCTTGGCGTTGGCGCCGGCAACCAGGATGGTCGACGGCCGCAGCCGGTTCAGTTCCTCGAGCACTTGTGGTGCGCTCGTCGGCGTTTTCCTGGCCGGCGACGGCAGGCCCGTGGACGTGAGGGGAGCGGTCGTACCGGCGTTGCCTGGTCCCGGGCTGGCCGTTGTACCCGCCGGCTTCGTGGCCGAGGGGGGCTCGTTGTCCGCAGGTGCGGTGGATGCTGGAGACAGGAGAGTCGGGGCTCCCAAATCGGTGGCCAGCCGAGATGCGGCATCCTGGTGCTGCAGGTCGGCAAGCACCACGGTATCGGCCCGCTCGAACAGCGTCTGCGACATCAGCATGGCCGCGTCGACCGGTCCGCTCGCCTGCAATACTTGCGTACCGGGCGGAGTGCGAAGGGTGAAGTCCTCGCCCGGCACGAGGCCGGTGTTCGACGGTGCGCCGCCGAGTCCTGAGCTGACGTTTTCCGTGCAGCCAGCGAAGACGCCGCTGCAGGCCAGTGCCGCTGTGGCCAGGACGGCCGGACGCCGGGCCCGCCGGCGGGGCTTGGCCGACGGCCGTCGGAGCGAACGAGCTGTAGGGGCCACTCGCCCACCTCACCACGTCGATCAGGTGAGGTCACGGCGAAGCGCCGCGACACGCCCTGGAGATGGTGTCAGTGGCTGCGGAATCCGGTTTCTCGTCCCGCGAAGCGTCCGGTATGCTGGTTCGCTGGTTGACCGCGGTGTTGCGGACCCAAGCGCCCGTAGCTTAATGGATAGAGCATCTGACTACGGATCAGAAGGTTGGGGGTTCGAGTCCCTCCGGGCGCGCCAGCTGAGGAACGCTCCGGACACTCCGAGTGGGTTGGGGTGTCGGCCTAGGAGGGTGCTGAACAATCCGCGCGGCGTGGTCACTGTTGGGGTGGTGACCTGGAATCCTGTTGTCATGCAGGGTGGGTCGGATCGGCAGC
>PDSI01000099.1 GCA_002748415.1 Micrococcales bacterium
GCCGTGCTGGCCTCGGGCATGCTCCTCAGCGAAGAGGTCGAAATGGCTGTGGACATGGCAATGGATGAGGAATACCTGGAAGGTGAAGGCTACGAGCAGAACCGGTGGCTGGACAACGCGTTGACCGTGCATGCACAGTTGCCGGGGTCGGTGTCAGGGGAATTCGCCGCCATCATCAGGGACTTCGTGCGGCACGACGATCTGGAGCTGACCAAGGCGCAGCGCCGCAGTGTAGACGCGCTGTCGTTCGATTCGCCGAGGACAAGCCCGGATGCGTCCGTGCAGGAGCGTGCGGATCTGGTCGCCGGTTACCTCGGGGCGGCCCAGCGGTATCGGCAGATGTGTTTCCCGGACGGTATCTAGGCCGCAGAACGCTGGCGATGCGGGCGCCGTCCCACTGAGACGGCACCTGCTGCAACCGGAACAACGCCGGCAAGAACCGTTCGACCGCGATGGTGCACCGCGCCCGGCTACCGGCCGGTGCGGCGCAGTCCGCCAGCGGGCCAGGCACTCGATACCCGGGTCTGTGGTGACGTGTCTGTGTCCGGGGTACATTTTCCGGTCATCTCGGGCGCTGGCAAGGGTGTCGAATCGGCCATTTCGGCAGCTATGGCGCTGTTGGGGTACGTCGGGTAGCGGCGCGCCGGCGCCATACGTCCCCTGACGGCGCCATAGGGGTCCATGTGGGCGGAACGCGCGGTACGTCGAGGGTGTGGGCCGGGACGACGCGACGCAACGTTCGTCAGGACCCACAGACCGCCGCTCTGCCTGGCCTGCTGGTTTCACCAAGAGTGTTCTGTGCTCGTGAACAGTCCGGGCTAGTGTCGCGTTTCTGAAGTTGGTTTATGGTTCGCTTTCTTGAGGATTTCTTCGGGGGTTTTGGTCCAGACGAAGGGGTGTTTCCGGTCGTTCCAGCCGGTGATGAATTGCCGGATTTTGGTGTTGAGGTCTTGTACTGAGGTGAACACGCCGCGGCGGATCGCTTGCCGGTCGATGATGCCGAACCAGACCTCGACGAGGTTCAGCCATGACCCGGACGTGGGTGTGAAGTGTGTGTGGAACCGGGGATGCTTCTCGAGCCACGCCTTGACTTCGGGGGTCTTGTGGGTGGCGTAGTTGTCCATCACGAGGTGCAGGTCCTGCCCGGGGTAGGCCCGGTCGAGTTGCCGGAGGAAGGCGAGGAACTCCTGCCGTCGGTGCTTCGGTGTGACTGCGCCGGTGACGTGCCCGGTCGCGATGTCTAGTGCGGCGAACGAAGTGGTGGTGCCGTGCCGTTTGTAGTCGTGGGTGCGTTTCTCTACGTCACCGGGCCGCATTGGCAGCATCGGCGCGGTCCGGTCCAAGGCCTGGATCTGGCTCTTCTCGTCCACACACAGCACGATCGCGTTCTCGGGTGGCGCCAGGTACAGGCCCACGATGTCGGTGACCTTGCCTACGAGTTCCGGGTCGGTGGAGAACTTGAACGTC
>PDSI01000080.1 GCA_002748415.1 Micrococcales bacterium
GTGTTGGACGTCGAGGCGATCCAGGCAGCGGGCGGGAAGCCTGCCGAGGCGGTCGCGCTGCTGGCGCTGGTCGCCGGTCAGGACGTCGAGCCGGCCGAGGACTCCAACGGCACCGACGGCCGCTGGCGGATCGCGCGCAAGACCGCCCCGGACCGGGTGATCTCGACCGTGGCCCCCGGACACCCGGCACGCCCACAAGACCCGCGAACGCCGCCAGGACGGCGACAAAGCCCACGTCGTGGTCGAGCCCGACACCGGCCTGACCACCGGGTGTGCGCTGACCAGGACCAACGGGCCGGCCAGCTCCGATGCCAGCGTGGGTGCCGACTTGGTCGTGGCTGACACCACCCTCGCCGAGGGCGAACAGATCGAGGTGCTCGGTGACTGCGCCTACGCCAGCGGCGACATGCTGGCCACGCTGGCCGGCAAACAGTGGACTGCGTTGGTCAAGCCGTGGCCGATCAAGGCGGCAGTCGAGGGCGGTTTCACCATCGATGACTTCGCCTCTGACGCCGTCACCGGCACGCTGAACTGCCCCGGCGATGTCACCCGCAGGCACTCACCCAAGGGCAACCTCACCTACGGTGCAGCCTGCCGCGGCTGCCCGCTGCGCGAGCAGTGCACGACCCAGGCATCGGGCCGAACCGTGTTGCTGGGCGAGCACCATCAACGCCAGTACCGGCAGCGAGCCGGCGACGAAGACTTTCAAGCCGTCTACCACTGGCACCGTCCGATGGTGGAACGCTCGATAGCCTGGCTCACCCGAGGTGCTCGACGCGTCCCGTACCGCGGTGTCGCGAAGAACAACGACTGGCTCCACCACCGCATCGCCGCGCTCAACCTACGCCGACTCCTGGCCTTGGGGCTCACCATCAGCGACGGGGCCTGGGCCTTACCCTGACCGGCAAGGCCCGACCCCGGACCAGACGCCCCGTGCCACAGGCCACAAGACCGCGCAGGACGGCCACGGGCGGACGGAACGACCCCGTTGCCGCACCCACAGTGCTGACTCACAAACTCCCCGCCCGACCGCCGGACGGCGTTCCACCCACCACCCCACGCCACCACCAACGCCAAGATGACACCTCGTTCAGCAGTCTTCTAGGTGCCGCCCTTGGTGGTCTCGTACTCGAAGAAGCTCAGCTGCCAGATCTGATTCGGCCCCGGGTTAACTCCACGAACGCCGCTCGAAGAGAAACAGCCAGCTGACGACTCTCATGCTGGTAATGCGCATTGAGCAGCAGTCCTTCGTCGTCGGGGATCCGCAGCACCGTCGAGGTGGTCACCGGATGACCGGCGTGCCGGGCCATCGCCCAGATCTTCCGGTATATCCACGCCGAGTGCTTGGTCACCAGCTCGACCACGACGTCTCGGTGGCTCTCGCGGGAGGGTCGGGGGCCAGGGACCCCTCGGAGGCTGACCATCGCGTGCTCGGGCCTGCCGACGACAATAGGTGCGCTCCGGGATGCCGCAAAGCTAGGAGAACCTCATGGTCAGCATCCCCGCTCCGACCCTGAGCACCTTGAGGTCTTGGTAGGGCCCAGCCAGCCCTCAACAGACTTCCGCCAGACACGAGCTTCCAGCTGCGCCTCACCCAGCGCCTGTGTCAGCTCCGCGACCTCGGCCTCCAGCTGTTGTTCCCACATCTATGGGGCCGCTCCGGTCAGCGGTCAGACCGACCTTGCCGGCCTCCACGAAGTCAGCCTTCCACAGGTGGACCGACTGCTCGCTCGCCTTCTCCCTGCGGGCAGCATCGGACACCGATACTCCGCCAGCAAGCACGGCGAGCACGATACGAATCATCTTCTCCGGTGGAACCACGGGCGGACGACCCATGCGGACCTCCTCGGCTCAAACGCCAATCATGCCCTCACAACCGGCCCGCAGGAAGCTGGAAGCAAGACAGAACAGTCCACCGCCAGTAGCACGAGTCAGGTCGGCGTGG
>PDSI01000050.1 GCA_002748415.1 Micrococcales bacterium
GTGACAAATGTCCGACATGCAGTCTTGCGTCCAGCCGCCTAAGCTCGAAGAGTTAGGAGGCAGCGGTGAGCGTCGAGCCGACAGGGGCGATCCACGAGGTCGGGCTGGAAGACATGTTCTTCTCGACCACGACAGGACGCGGTGTGATCACCCAGGCGAACGGGGTGTTCACCCGGCTTGCCCGGCTACCGCGGGAAAAGCTCATCGGATCTCCACACAACGTGATCAGGCACCCGGTCATGCCGGCAGGGGTCTTCCGAATACTGTGGACGATGATGCGCAACGGCCAACCGACCTGCGGATATATCGTCAATCTGGCCGGCGACGGGAGCGCCTACTGGACCTTGGCCACGATGGTGCCGATTCCGCAGGGGTACCTTTCCGTCCGGGTTCGGCCGTGCCTGCGAGAGCTGATTCAACAGACGTCCAACACCTATACCGCGGTCAATGATCGCGAGGTCGACGCGGAGCAGGAAGGCCTACCCGCGGCAAAGGTGGCACAGGTCGGCGAAGCCGCTCTGGTGCAGCTGCTGCGGGAACGAGGCTATACCGACTACGCCGATTTCATTCGGCGGATGCTGCCGGTGGAGCTGGATGCCCGGCTCGCCGCCGGCGGTGGAATACCCACCTACTCTGCCCCCGCCGGCCACGACGCGGCCGTCCTGGGCTGTATCACCGAGATCGACCAGCGGGTGCGCAAGCTGGCCACGGATCTCAGCGACTTCCACCAGGAGACCGAGGAACTGTTCTCCTTGATCGATCAGGCCAGGGCCAGATTGAACGACATGACCCGGGCTCTGGACACCGTCCTGGAGCAGCTGACCGCCATGGGGATCACCAAGGGTCTGCTGTTCAGTGCGGGGCGGCCGGTGCAACAACGATGCGAGCGTTGCGTATCCAATTTGACCGAAGTGAACACCGACATCCGCAGACTCACCGACAGCCGGGCTGCGTTGCGGTTCAGTGTCGCCATGGCCGCGCTGCAAGTGGAGATGATGGGCCGGTTCACCATCGGGGTGGTCGAAGGCACCGACACCTCGAACACCCATCGGAAGGCGACCATCGCCCTAGCGGGCGCCGTGGAAAACGGACTGAGCGGGCTCATCGACGATCTGGAGCGCAACTTCCAGCTGACCACGGGTCTGTGCACCCGTATCGCCGACACCACCGGCTCACTGCGCGTGGCAAGCATGGCTCTGAACAAGTGGCGGCAGCTGCTGGACGGGACCGACGGTGCGACCGCTGCCAACAAGGCTCCAGCGCTGGACAACGCGATCAACGCCTACTCCGCCACGATCTCCCTGCTCGGCGAACGGGTGGAGCAGTTCGGTTCAGCTGCGGTCGACTTCGACCTGGGCAGCGTTGACCGGCAGATGCGCAAGCTGGTCAGGCTGGTCAGCACCGAACGCACTGTGGACACCCGCGAACGCGAATTGGTGTAGCCGGCAGCGAGACCGGCACCGCGCCGTCAAGCCCGGTTCACCGGCGTCAGGGTGAGTGGCTTGCGCAGTTCGCGCGGCAACGAGAACTCCAGGTCCTCCACCGCCGTACGCACCTCTTCCACGTCCGGGAAACCACGCTCGGCCAGCCACGCGAGCACATCCTGGACCAGCAGGTCCGGGACCGACGCGCCCGATGTCACGCCGACCGTATGCACTCCGGCCAGCCATGCAGGATCGATCTCCTGCGCCGCATCCACCCGGTGCGCGGCGGTGGCGCCGTGGTCGAGGGCCACCTCCACCAAGCGAACCGAGTTGGAGGAGTTCGCCGAGCCCACCACGATCATCAGGTCGACGTCCGGGGCGATCTTCTTCACCGCCACTTGCCGGTTCTGCGTCGCGTAGCAGATGTCGTCGGTCGGTGGGTTCTTCAGGTTGGGAAACCGCTCACGCAGCCGCCGTACCGTCTCCATCGTCTCGTCCACCGACAGCGTCGTCTGTGACAGCCACACCACCTTGTCCGGGTCACGCACCACGACCTGATCGACGTGGTCGGGGCCGTCGACGATCTGAATGTGCCCGGGCGCTTCACCATGGGTTCCGGTCACCTCCTCGTGCCCGGTGTGACCGATGAGCAGGATGTCGAAATCGTCCCGGGCGAACCGCACCGCCTCGCGGTGCACCTTGGACACCAGCGGGCAGGTCGCATCAATGGCGTGCAGATCCCGTTCATCGGCCTCGCGACGCACCTGCGGGGACACTCCGTGTGCGGAAAAGATGACCCGTTCCCCGCGGGGTACCTGCGCGGTGTCGTCGACGAAGATGGCACCTTTGGCTCGCAACGAGGCCACCACGTGCTTGTTGTGCACGATCTCGTGTCGCACGTAGACGCCGGGTCCGTACCGCGCCAACGCCTCCTCGACCGCGACCACGGCACGGTCCACGCCGGCGCAATACCCACGCGGGGCGGCCAACAAGACCCGCCCTGCGGGCGCCGCGCCACCGGCAGGCGAATCCTCGGCGGCAGGCTGACCGGCAGGGACGGAAGACATACTCACCCCTCCATCGTAGATTCGGGTGCGTGAACGATGTCCAACCGAACAGCCGAAGACCCCCGACTGCGGCGCAGACCTCTGCGCAGGCGCCGTGGCCGGTACGGTTGCTGACCTCGAAGATCCATGGACACATCACCCGGATGCCACCGGTCTGGGTCGAAGGGCAAGTCGTACAGATCACCCACCGGGGCGGGGTGACGGTCTACCTGACACTGCGGGACACGGTCGTGGATCAGTCGTTGCCGGTCACCGCGAACACCAGGCTGTTGGACGCGCTGGCGACGCCGCTGGTCGACGGGGCCCAGGTGGTGATACGTGCCGAACCCGCCTACTGGACCAAGCGCGGACAGTTCAACCTCCACGCCACCGATATCCGGCCGGTCGGTGTCGGCGAGCTGCTGGCCCAGATCGAGCAGCTGAAGCGGCTGCTGGCCGCGGAGGGATTGTTCGCCGCTGAACGCAAGAAACGGTTGCCGTTCCTGCCCCGGGTCATCGGCCTGGTCTGCGGGCGGGACAGCGCCGCCGAACACGACGTGGTCGCCGGTGTGCACCGCAGGTGGCCGTCGGCGCAGGTGCGGATCCGGCGGGCCGCGGTGCAAGGCCGCACGGCCGTCGAGGAGGTGACCGCGGCGCTGGCCGCTCTGGACGGCAGCGAGGAGGTGGACGTCGTGGTCATCGCCCGCGGCGGTGGATCGGTGGAGAATCTGCTGCCGTTCAGCAACGAAGCGCTGATCCGCGCAGTGGCCGCCGCCCGCACCCCGGTGGTCTCGGCCATCGGTCACGAGGAAGACCGGCCGTTGCTCGACCTGGTCGCCGATCTGCGAGCCTCGACACCGACGGACGCGGCCCGGTATCTGGTCCCCGACCACGCGGCCGAACAAGCCGGGATGCTGCAGGTGCGGCAACGAGCCCGCGCTGCCTGGCGGAACCGGCTGCGGGCCGAGCGGGAAACGTTGACAACTCTGCGGTCTCGCCCGGCCATGTCCTCCCCGGCCGCGGTGGTGGGCGAACAGGGCCGGCACATCGCAGACCTACGGCAACGCGCCAGTCGCGCGACGACGATGCGGCTACAGCAAGCCAGGACCGAACTCGCCGGGTTGCGAGCAAACGCCAGGGCGTTGTCACCGATGACGACGATGGACCGCGGCTACGCGCTCATCCACGACCAGGACGGCGTGCCGCTGACCTCGGTGCGCTCACTGCACCAGGATCAGGAGGTGACGGTGGTACTGCACGACGGCACGGCAAGCGCTCTGATCGCCGCGACAAGCCCGCTGACCACCACGACCAGCCCGGCCGATACCGGCGACGACGCGGCCACGCCGCACTGAATCATCGGTGCCGGTCAGGCGGCCTTCTGCTCGACCAGCCGCACCAGTGCCCCCACGTCGCTCAACTCACCCATCTCCTTGTCGGAGAAAGTGATCCCGAACTCCTGTTCGACGCTGAACATCAGACTCACGTGCATCAGTGAGTCCCATCCGGGCACATCCTTGGCCACTGTCTCATCGGTCAGCTGTAGGTCCGGCTGATCGAGTACATCGGCGAAAACCTCGGTGATGCGGTCCCGCACGTCGTTCGTTGTCACACCCTCGGTTCGGGGCTGTTCACTGCTCATCGGCTCTTTCTCCTTGACCCTGGACGCTCATCGGCACGAAGCCCGGATCCTTGACCCCGTTGCGGTCGCTGAGGTCCAACAACCACTCCGCGGTCTCGTCCTGCCCACCCCCGGTGTTCAGGTGGAATCCGGCATCGGAGAATACATCCCGGGCCGGTACGTTACGTCCGGAGGGGACCCAGTGCCCGACCAGCCGTTGGTAGCCGTGTTCCCGGGCGTACTGGGCCAGCCGGGCGAGCATGGCGTGTTCGGCGGTTCGCTGCAGCACCCGGCAGGACATCACCCAGGTGTCGATCCGCAGGTCGTCGCCGTCCGGCACCGCGGCCAGCGCACTGACCAGGCCGTGGTCGTCGAAGCGGTCGGACAGCCGCAGGCCCCACACCACCCCTCCCCGGGCCAGCACCTCGTCCAGCTCCGCGTCGCCGTGCCGGCGCCCGGTCATGTTGAACTGGTTGGTCTTGCCGATCAGCTGCACGATGCGCTTGCGGTTGCCCTCGCTCATCGGTTCGAGGTGCCCGGACATGTCCAGCCCTGCCAGGTAGTCCTCTCTGCTGCCAGCCGACGCAGCGAATGACTTCGCCTGGCTGCGCGCCTGATACTGCTGGGTGCGACGCAGGTCCTCCTCGGTCAGGCCGGCCGACTGCATGCCGGGGAATCTGGAAACCGCCTCGATGTATCCCGATGGTTGCGTGGGTAACTCGACAACGCCGACCTCAGGCAGCATGCGCCGCACCGCTTCCCGCTCTGCCGGGTTGTCGTCGACGAACACGATGGAATCCAGCCCGACGTCAAGGCTCTGTGCGATGCGTTGCAGTACATAGGGTTTGTGATCCCAGGTCGCCTCGAAGATCACGAAGTCGTCCAGTGTCAGCACCATGCCGGAGTGCTGTTCGAACGGCATCCGGGCATCGGCGTCGTTGTTCTTGGACACCACCGCGAGCACCAGGCCACGGCTGCGCAACGACTTCAAGTAGGCCTGGAAATCGGCGAACGCCTCGCCTTCCGCGCCGTCGCCCAGGGTGATGCCACCGACACCGGCCTCGCCGATCACTCCACCCCACAGGGTGTTGTCCAGGTCGACGGCGATCACCTTGCGGGACAGCCCGCTGACCGCGGCAAGCACGTCGGCGATCTCCCGCGCCAGGTCGGGCACGGCGGCCAGGCCCACCTGGTTCTTGGCCAGGTACCAGTACCGGGAGTCGAACCACGCATCAGCCCCGGCCGCCGCCGCGGTGTGCTCGGCGTCGATCAGGTGCACTCCCGGCGGCAGCGCATCGGCCAGCGCCAGGTTGATCCGGCGGGTCTGATTGCGACGCGCACCAGGGTAGGACACGCCCAACGACCCCAGGCCGTCGTGCTGCGGCGGGGTGAAGGTGGTCTGCAGCACCCGGGCGCCGGTGCGCTCCCGCAGTGTCTGCCACAAACCGGTCCACCGCTGCACCTGGGCGGCCACGTCCGCGGCCGGGTCCTCGGACAGATCCGGCAGTCGCAGCTCACGGTGGTCGGCCACGATGAGGACCACATCCGGAGCGAATTCGTACAGCTCGCTGGCAGGGTCGATGATCGACTGTTCGTATTGCCGGTACGGCGCGTCCCAAATCTGTAGCCGCTGCCCGGCCGCGGCCGCGGCCACCCGCAGGCACGCCGCGAGTTGCCCGCTGGTGTGACTGGCCAGCAGGGCGACCTTGGTGCTGCGTCTGGCCCAGTCGAAACCCGCCTCTTCGGCCTGGGACTCCTGCCTCAACATGGCGTCGGCCTTGGCCAGCAGCCGGTCCGCGGCCAGCCAGGTGGCCAGGTCCGGCTCGACCGTGCTCAGCGCGCCCAGCAAGCGCGCCGCTACCACCGGCTGCCCGTCGCGGATCAGCGACCGCGCCTGCGCAACGATGGTCTTGCCGGACATACCCGCACGTGGATCGGCTGAATTCACTGGTGTTCCCCCCTCGGATAGTGCGTTCACAGGCTTGCTCAACGGTTCAGTCCGCCGACGGCGCCGGTTTGCGGACGACCCGCGGTGGTTGCGCCAGGACCGTTGCGCCAGCGGGGATATTGGTCATGACGACGGCGTTCGGCCCGATGACGGCGCCGTCGCCGATGGTCACCCTGCCCACAATGGCGCATCCGGCGCCGAGCGAAACACCCGCGCCGATTCTCGGCGCCTGCTTGGCGAAGGTGGCGGGGTCGCCACTGCCCGCGCCAAGGGTAACGTTCTGGCGAATGATGACGTCATCGCCGATGACGGCGTTCGGATGGACCACGATGCCGCTCTGGTGGGCGATACGCACCCGGCGGCCGAGCGTAACGGTGTGCGGCACCTCGATGCCGTACACGGTGCGGACCACGTATTCGGCTGCAGCGTGTACCCGGCGCAGCGCCGGCGTCGCCTTGGCCGGGAACTTGCCCTCGTCCAGCCACGCGCCGAACCGGGCGGTCGCCACCGCCTGGAAACCAGGCCGCGAGTGCCCCTCGTTGGCGTGCCGGTCTTCGCGCAGCTGGTCCAGGAAAGGAGCCTTGCCGATCAGCCTGGCCTTGAGCCGGTTCCGTGGCGGCGCACCGGCCCCCCCGTCCGGTCCGGGTGCTTGACCGGTGGGGTGTTCGGAATCCGCCGGGGCATCGTCGGAAACGGGCGTGTCTGAGCGGGAACCGGCGTTCGGGCCGGCCGAGCGCACAGGTTCCTCGCTGACTTGTTTGGGAACCCGGACGGATCCGGCGGGCTCCGGCATCGTTAACCACCTCTACCCCACGTCGCAGCCAGTCGTACCCTGCATAAAGGTTAACATCGGCCACCTGACAAAGCGGCCAGAATATTGCAGAGCGAAGTTGAATCGTTGCAGGGAGAAACCGTTGGGTGAGACGCATCACCGCACGTTGGAGGACCTGAGCTACGAGCAGGCCCGGGACGAGCTGATCGGCGTGGTCCAGCGCCTGGAGTCGCCCGGCGTGCCGCTGGCGGACTCGATGGCGCTGTGGAAGCGTGCGCAGCTGCTGGCCGATCACTGCGAGCAGTTCTTGGCCGCCGCGGAGCAGACGCTCACCGCCGAAACGTCCACGGCGAACCCCGCCGAACCCGAGCAGTTCCCCACCCCGTAGTCCCTGGACGCCGGCGCCCGGCCCGCAAGCCCGGAGACGCTCTTGTTCCGGATCTGCCGTACCGCGATCATGCCCGGGTGACCTATCGCGATCTGGACTGCACCGCCGATCCGAGCCGGTATACCAGCCTGCCCTACCGCCGGTGCGGCCGGTCCGGGCTGGACGACGTCGACATCTTCTACAGCCACCGCCGCGACCCCAGCACGCCGCTGGCGGAAACGACGGGCGCGTTGCACACCGCGGTACGCCAGGGCAAAGCGTTGTACGTGGGTATCTCCTCCTATTCCGGGCCACGCACTCGGGAAGCGGCCGGCATCTTGCGCGACCCGGGCACACCGTTGCTGATTCATCAACCCAGCTATTCGATGCTGAACCGCTGGGTGGAAGAAGACCAGCTGGACGTCCTTGAGCACGGACCAGCTCGCCGGCATCGATGAGCACGCTGCGGAATCAGGGGCGATCTGTGGGTTCGCTCGTCCCAGGCCTAGACCGTGGGGACCCCGGGGCGTGGCCGGGGCCTGCCCGGGCTCACTGCCACTCGGGCACCGCGTCGGCCAGTTCCCACAAGTCGTGGCGAGTCGCGGTGCCGCCGACGACCAGCACGCTGCGCGCATCGTTGCGGACCAGGCTGCGCCGCGCGGAATCCGCCGTGACCCAGCTCTCCCAGTCCCGCCCGTCATGCTGAAGGACGACGGGTTTGCCCTCCTGCACCTCCGGGCGCCCGTCCCAGGTCGTGCGGTGCACCCAGCTTGGATGGGGTGCGTCGGTGTAGGCGACCGTGACGTATTCGCCGTCTTCGGTGAGGTAGCCGATGTGGACAGCTCGGGCGCCGGCGTCGTAGCGGGCTGACGTCGGCCGCCACGATGCGGGCACCTCGGGGGCAGCCAGGGAGTACCCCGAATCGGATTCGGCTTGCCCGAGGACTCCAGCAATGTCGATGACCCGCTCCGCCGGTCCGTCCGGGCGGGGCACCAACGCGAAGATCGCGAACCCACAGGCCACGATCACCGCCATGGTGCGCGCCATGTCCAACGCGGTCTTGCGGGCGAACCCTTGCTGCGGGCGCCGCACACCGGCCTGATCGCCCGTCGGTGCATCTCGCCCTTCCACATGAGTGATCATGTCACGCCTGCACTGCCTCGACGTCCGCACCGCATCCGGTCGCACCGGCTAGGGTGGGGAAATGGGCCCACCGCAGGCCGGCGTGCTGGTCATCGGCGAATCCCTGGTCGACATCGTCACCACAGCGGACGGGCAAACCAGTGAACACGTAGGCGGCAGCCCCGCCAATGTCGCGCTGACGCTGGCCCGGCTCGGCACCGACGCCCACCTGCTGACCACCACCGGCAACGACGAACGCGGCCGGCGGATCCGAGACCATCTGACCGGCAACGGTGTCCGGTTGATCCCGGGCGGCCCCACCGAGACACCGACCAGTACCGCGGCAGCCACGCTCGCCTCCGGTGGGCATGCCAGCTACGAATTCGACCTCGCCTGGCGGGTGCCCGACGCGGTATTGGGCGCGGTCATGGGCCGGCTGGCGGACTTCAGCTGTGTGCACACCGGTTCGGTCGCCACAGTGCTGAAACCCGGCGCCGGCCAGGTCACGCAGGCCCTCAGCGCGGCCCGCGAGCACGCCACCGTTTCCTACGATCCCAACATTCGGCCGGCCATCATGGACGATGCGCAAACGGTCCGCCCGCAGGTCGAACACATCATCACGATGTCGGATGTGGTCAAGTGCAGCGACGAGGACGCGCAGTGGCTGTATCCGCGGCTGGACCTGGACGAGCTCGCCGGACGATGGCTGGGATTGGGGGCGAGCATCGTTGTCGTCACCCGGGGCCCACGAGGCGCAACCGCCTGGTCCGGGCCGGACCGGCTCGACGTGCCCGGGAAAACTCTGCAGGTCGCCGACACCATCGGCGCCG